>JBDRPZ010000015.1:0-6721 GCA_043826585.1 Pseudomonadota bacterium | reverse complement strand
TCGATGGCGGCGACCAGTTTTAACAGGGTGCTTTTGCCTGCGCCGGAATGACCGGTGAGATACACCATCTCACCTTTTGCGATATCGAAACTCACGTCCTGCAAGGCCTCGTGTCCGCCGGGGTAGCGTTTGTAGACCTGGCCGAAACGGATCATCGAGCGATATCCAGCAAGGCGGAAATGAAGTCTTCCGCGTTGAAAGGTTTGAGGTCATCTACCCCTTCGCCGACACCGATGAAACGCACTGGGATGGGGTGGGCGCGTGCGATGGCGGCGATGACACCGCCTTTTGCCGTTCCATCCAGCTTGGTCAGCACGAGACCGCTGACATCCAGTGCATCACCGAACGCCTTCACTTGCGACAAGGCGTTCTGGCCGGTATTGGCGTCCAGTACCAGCAACACCTCGTGCGGCGCGCCGGGCAGTGCCTTGTCGATCACGCGCTTCACTTTCTTGATCTCTTCCATCAGGTGCGCCTGCGTCGCAAGGCGGCCTGCCGTGTCAGCCAGTACCACGTCGATACCGCGCGCTTGTGCGGCCTGTACCGCGTCGAAGATCACGGCAGCAGCGTCACCGCTTTGTTGCGCGATGACGGTCACGTCGTTGCGCTTGCCCCATTCCATCAGCTGTTCTCGTGCCGCAGCCCGGAAGGTATCGCCTGCGGCGAGCAGAACAGACTTGTCCTGATTCTGGAAATACTTGGCCAGCTTGCCTATGGAGGTGGTCTTGCCCGCGCCGTTGACGCCGCACAGCATGATGACGAAGGGCTTGTGCGGGGTGATGTCCAGCGGCTTGGCCAGCGGTTGCAGCAATTTCAGCAGGGCATGGGCCAAGGCTTCTTTTAACTGGCTGGCTTCGGTCAGGCGTTGTTCTTTTACTTGGCGGCGCACATCGGCCAGCAAGGTCTGCGTGGCATCCATGCCCACGTCGGCAGTGATGAGAAGCGTCTCCAACTCTTCATATAGCTCATCGTCGATGCGCGCGCCGGGAACCAGCAGGGCGGTCAGTTGTCCACCGGTCCGCGCCAAGCCATCGCGCAAGCGCTTGGCCCAGCCGCTATCGCCGGGTTCATTGGGAGTACTGTCTTTTTTCAGAAAACTGAACATGGGCTGGGAAAGGTTTGGTGGAATGTCGCATAATGCGCCCGCATTTTAACGTTTCAGGACGATTTACATGAGATTTTATGCATTCTGCGTTGGTTTGCTCATTGCAATTGGCGCACATGCCGAGGTATTCGAGCAGACACTGTCCAACGGACTCAAGGTCATCGTAAAAGAAGACCGTCGCGCACCGGTGGTCGTGCAGCAGATCTGGTATCGCGCGGGCAGCATGGACGAGAAGACCGGCGTGACCGGCGTGGCGCATGTGCTGGAACACATGATGTTCAAAGGTACCAAGACAGTCCCCGTCGGCGAATTCTCGCGCCGCATCGCCGCAGCTGGCGGACGCGAGAACGCTTTCACCAGCTACGATTACACTGCCTATTTCCAGCAACTGCATAAATCGCAACTTGAGCTGGCGATGAAGCTGGAAGCCGACCGTATGCATAACCTGAATATGAGCGATGAAGAGTTCGCCAAGGAAGTGCGCGTGGTGATGGAGGAACGCCGCTGGCGGACTGATGACGATGCGCACGCTTTGCTGGATGAGCGCTTGATGGCCACTGCTTATCAGGAACATCCGTACCGTAACCCCATCGTCGGCTGGATGAACGACCTGAAGAACATGACGGCGGATGACGCGCGTCTCTGGTATCGCACTTGGTATGCGCCCAATAACGCGACCTTGGTCATCGCGGGTGATGTCGAAGCGAAACAGGTGTTCGCCTTGGCAAAGAAATACTATGGGCGTATCCCCGCTGGCAAGCTTCCGGCTCGCAAGCACTATGCAGAGCCGGCGCAGTTGGGCATCAAGCGTATCGTGGTCAAAGCACCGGCTGAGTTGCCGTATCTTGTCATGGCTTATCATGCACCGACTCTGCGGGATGTAAATACAGACTGGCAACCTTATGCGCTGTCGGTGTTGGCCGGTGTGCTGGACGGCAACGATTCCGCCCGTCTGAATAAGTCTCTGGTGCGCGAACAGCAAGTGGCGCTCAGCATAGGTGCCGGCTATGCCAATGCCTCGCGCGGTCCGACCATGTTCTCGCTGGAAGCCACACCTGCCGCTGGCACCTCGGTTGATGCACTGGAAGCGGCGATACGTGAACAATTGCAAGTGATCGTGCGTGACGGTGTGAGCGAGGAAGAGTTGAGGCGGGTGCGCGCCCAAGTGACGGCGGCCGAAGTGTACAAACTTGACTCGCTGTTCTATCAAGCGATGCAGATCGGTCAGATGGAAAGTATCGGCCTGACACATCAAGCAATTCCGGTGATGTTGAAGAAGTTGCAGGCAGTAACGGCAGAGCAGGTGCAAGCCGTGGCGCGCGATATTCTGCGCGACGACCAGTTGACGGTTGCAGTGCTTGACCCGCAGCCGCTTTCAACAGACAAGCCTCAGCAAGGAGGTGACGTTCATGCGCACTAAACTGATCTCCTTCTCCCTGTTGTGTGGACTTGCCGGTAGCGCCTTCGCGACGCCGCAGATACAACACTGGCAAGCGCCAAGCGGCGCGCACGTCTATTTTGTGGAAGACCATAACCTGCCCATGCTCGATGTGGAGGTCAGCTTTCCGGCCGGTAGCGCTCATGATGCAGCAGACAAGAAAGGCGTGGCCGGACTGACGCATGGCTTGCTCGATCTGGGTGTGCAGGGCATGAGCGAAGACGACATCGCGCGCAAGCTGGCTGATATCGGTGCGCGTGTCGGCAGTAGTTTCGATACGGACCGCTCCTCAGTGACTTTACGTACCTTGAGCAGCTCAGCAGAGCGTGAGGTGGCGCTGGATATTCTGGCGCGTGTGCTGCAACAGCCTTTGTTCCCGCAGGAAGTGCTGACTCGAGAAAAGACGCGACTGATCGCTTCACTGCGTGAGGCAGAGACCAAGCCTGAATTTCTGTCTGAGAAGGCGTTCAGCAAGGCTGTGTTCGGCGCCCATCCATATGGCTGGCAAACTGAAGTGTCGGATATTGAAAAGGTGAAACGTGCAGACCTGCTGGCGTTTTTCCGTTCTCACTATGGCGCCAAAGATGCGGTGGTCGCCCTGATGGGGGATGTCTCGCGTCAACAGGCGGAAAGCATCGCACAACAGTTGACTGCGCAATTGCCGCAGAGTGAGCCAGTTGCCCCGTTGCCCGCTGTCGCCGATCTTGGCGCTCCAAGCGAACAGCGCATTCCGCATCCGGCCAGTCAAAGTCACATTCTGATCGGCGCGCCGGGCATCGCACGCAACGATCCGGACTATTTCACTTTGTATGTGGGCAACTACATTTTGGGCGGCGGTGGTTTTGTCTCGCGTCTGATGAATGAGGTGCGCGAGAAGCGCGGCATGGCCTACAGCGTTTACAGTTATTTCATGCCCATGCAGCAACCGGGTGCGTTCCAGATCGGTATGCAAACCAAGAACGAGCAGGTGGACGAGGCCTTGCTGGTGGTGCGCAAGACTGTACGCGACTTCGTGGAAAACGGCGTGACCGAGGCGGAATTGCTCGCTGCCAAGCAGAACATCATCGGCGGATTTCCGCTGCGCATCGATAGCAACCGAAAAATATTGGGCTATCTGAGCGTGATCGGTTTCTATGATCTGCCACTCACCTATCTGGATGACTTTCAGACGCGCGTCGAGCAGGTGAGTACGCGCGCTATCCATGAAGCTTTCCGTCGCCGCATCGATCCCGACACCATGGTGACGATAGTCGTTGGCGGTGAACAAGCGGGAGTGGCGAAATAAACAAGGTCAGAATCATCGGCGGCACCCATCGCAGCCGAATCATCACTTTCCCGGACAGCGCAGGTCTGCGTCCGACACCGGATCGCGTGCGCGAGACGCTGTTCAACTGGTTGGGCCAAACGCTATATGGCAAGCGCTGTCTGGATCTGTTTGCGGGGAGTGGCGCGTTGGGCTTCGAGGCGGCTTCCCGGGAAGCCGAGCAGGTGGTGATGGTGGAGCAAGACCGTTCTGTCTATAAGGTCTTGCAGGATTCGCTCAGGAAATTGGAACTGCCCAATGTAGCCTTGCACTGCAATGATGGGCTAAAATTCGCCCTGCAGACGAATTCGACGTTCGACGTTGTCTTTCTCGACCCCCCTTTTCAGAGCGATCTTTTGACGCGACTCATGCCGCAATTGGATCAGCTACTGGCTAAAGATGGTGTGGTGTATGTGGAAAGCGGCGGTGCGTTCGATGCAGGGCCGGGCTGGCAGGTATTGAAGCAACGTCGGGCCGGCGCGGTACATTACCAACTATTGGAACGCAGCCAGGCATGATCAGAGTCGTATATCCGGGCACTTTCGATCCCATTACGCGCGGCCACGAAGATGTGGTGCGCCGTGCCGCCGGGCTGTTTGGCGAAGTGGTGGTGGCCGTTGCGGCGAGCCGCAGTGCCACGCTGTTCGCGCTGGACGAGCGGGTGGCGATGGCGCGCGAGACGTTCGCCGACTTTTCCAATGTGCGGGTGGAGGGCTTCGACGATCTGCTGATGAACTAGGTGCGCAGGCTGGATGCGCGCGTGGTGCTGCGCGGATTGCGTGCAGTATCGGATTTCGAGTACGAGTTCCAGATGGCGGGGATGAACCGCACGCTGGATCCTGAAGTGGAAACGGTGTTCATCACTCCGGCAGAGCAATACAACTTCATCTCAGCCAGCATGGTGCGCGAGATATCGCGCTTTGGCGGGGATGTGAGCAAGTTTGTTTCGCCCGACGTGGCGGCAAGACTGAAACAAAAAAGATCAACTAAAGGAGAGTAAACAATGTCACTGATCATCACCGACGAATGTATCAACTGCGACGTGTGCGAGCCGGAGTGCCCGAACGACGCGATCTCGCAGGGCGACACCATCTATATCATCGACCCGACCAAGTGCACCGAGTGCGTAGGGCACTACGATACGCCGCAGTGTGTGGAAGTGTGTCCGGTCGATTGTATTCCCAAGGATCCTGATCATGTGGAGACACACGAGCAGCTGCAGGCCAAGTACGAGAAGCTGATGGCTGCCAAGGGCTGATCGCCTTGCCGGAAGTAAGATAGAACGGGCTGCCAGTTTGGCAGCCCGTTTTTTTTGTGCTTCAACTATTCTGAGGGAGGGTGTAGCCTTTCTCCAAAATCATAAGATCCATTCGTTCCAGAGGAGAGTCATGAAGTCAAAATTCCAGCCTTTGCTGGCGTTGATGAGCGTGCTGCTTGCCCTGATACTGGGTGGCTGGCTAGTTTTCAGCAATTTGCGCGATGTAGTCCACAAGATGGTGGACGAGAACCTTGCCGCTATCGCCACTCTGAAAGCTTTGCAGATCGACCAATGGTTCGATGACAGGATCGCGGACGCTGATACATTAGGGGCAGATTCGTTTTTTTCCCGCGGCGTGCTGCAATGGTATGCCGGAGGCCGCCGTGATGATGCACAGCGCAACCTGATTCGCACGCAATTGCATGCTTTCATTACTTCGCACCAATTCAATGCCGCGGTGTTGCTGGATCGGAAGGGGCGCGCCGTACTGCAGGTCGGCGAAAGCACGCACGATGTCCGGCATGCTCAGTCGGACATCATGCTGGCTATGAGCAGTGGCGGGGTGAGCTTTGTCGATCTGCATGGCGATGGCGGGGACCCATTGGAGCTGGATTTTATTGCGCCGCTGCGCGTGGATGGCCGGGTGGTGGGGGCGCTCTATCTGATGGAGGAGGCGTCGGTTCATTTGTTTCCATTGCTAACTAACAATGCCAATGCCGGAGAACTGATCGAGACGCATCTGGTGCGTAGCAAGAGGGGGGAGGTCGAATTCCTCAGCCCCTTGCGCGGAGTGGACGGGGCTCCGCTCAGCATGAGCCTGCCCTACAGCGACAGGCTGGGTTCCGCACTTGCACTGTCAGGGCGGCATGGCCAACTGGGACTGACTTTGGACTACATGGGGCAACCGGCTTTGTCATACGCGATGCCTGTCAAGCGGACGGACTGGATATTGCTGGCCAATGCCAAGGAAGAAACAGCTTATGCGTTGATTGCCAGCCTTGAGCAGATCGCGATCCTGCTCATGCTGTCGATGCTCCTGATGACGACAGCGTGGTTCGTGCAATGGCAGCGGCGTCAGCAAGCTTCGTATGAAACAACCAAGATGCGTATCAGGCTGGCGGGTGAAGAGCGCTTCCATACCGTATTTGACCATGCCGCCTTTGCCATGGCACGCCATGCCTTGAATGGCGACATCATCGAAGTCAACGACAAATGGTGCTTGATATTCGGCTTTACGCGGGACGAAGTGACTGCGCGCAAGTTGAATTGGTCGCACATCACTTATCCAGAGGACAGAGAGGTGAGCGCGGCAAAAGTGAAGAGTCTCCTGACGGGGGAGATCGACGGCATACATCTTGAGAAGCGCTATGTGCGCAATAACGGCGAGATATTTTGGGGGGATGTGCAGGTATCGCTGGTGCACGATGAGCGGGGGGCGCCGGATTACTTCATCAGTGCCATTCAGGATGTCAGTGAGCGCAAGCGCATGACTGAAGAGCGTGATGGCAATCTGCTGCTGCTTCAGATGGCGCTGGATGCCGCCCAAGAAGCCGTATGGGAATGGGATATGAAGACCGGGCAGGCGAAATTCAGTCCCGAGTTCTACACGATGCTGGG
>JBDRPZ010000014.1:0-35486 GCA_043826585.1 Pseudomonadota bacterium | reverse complement strand
TCCAACTCCAAGCAGCTGATGGACCGCGTGATCTGGGGTTACGGCATGCAGGACAACCTGAACTTCACGCTGTTCCGTCCGTTCAACTGGATCGGCGCCGGTCTGGATTCCATCAACACGCCGAAGGAAGGCAGCTCGCGCGTGGTGACACAGTTCCTCGGTCACATCATCCGCGGCAACAACATCAGCCTAGTCGACGGCGGCCACCAGAAACGCGCTTTCACCTATATCGATGACGGTATCGACGCGCTGATGAAGATCATCGAGAACAAGGACGGCATCGCCACCGGCAAGATCTACAACATCGGCAATCCGACCAACAACTACGCGATCCGCGATCTGGCTGACATGATGCTCAAGCTGGCGAACGAGTATCCGGAATACAGCGAATCCGCCAAAAAGGTGAAGATCGTCGAAACGACTTCCGATGCCTACTACGGCAAGGGCTATCAGGACGTACAGAACCGCGTACCAAAGATCACCAACACCTGCGAAGAGCTGGACTGGAAGCCGACCACCACCATGGCCGACACCCTGCGCAAGATTTTCGATGCGTATCGCACACAGATCGCCGAAGCAAAAGGTCTTGTAGATTAATCGCAGGTTCTGGATGCATAGGAAGCGGAGCAGAGGGAAACCTGTAGCTCCGCTTTTTCTTTAACCATGCTTCGAATTCACTGACCCCAATGAAACAAATCGCTCTCAAGATCGATGTCGATACTTACCGCGGAACACGTGAAGGTGTGCCGCGTCTGGTCGAAGTCTTGCAACGCCATCAGGCACAAGCCAGTTTCTATTTCTCACTGGGCCCCGACCATACCGGTCGCGCCATCAAACGCGTGTTCCGTCCCGGCTTCATGAAGAAGGTCTCGCGCACCTCGGTGCTCGAGCACTACGGTTTCAAGACATTGATGTATGGCACGCTGCTGCCCGGTCCGGACATCGGCAAGAAGTGCGGCGACATCATGCGCTCGGTACGCGATGCAGGTTTCGAAGTCGGCATACATTGCTACGACCACATCCGCTGGCAGGACCATGTGGCTGAGAAAGATGTCGTCTGGACGGAGCGCGAGGTGCAGCGCGCCGTGGACCGTTTCACTGCGATCTTCGGTGAGCCACCCAGATCACATGCCGCCGCCGGCTGGCAGACCAACCGTTATGCCTTGCGCCAAACCCAGCGTCTGGGATTCGACTACAGTTCCGACACGCGCGGCACTCATCCCTTCATCCCGACCTGGGATGCTGAGATCATCGCCTGCCCGCAGTTGCCGACCACCTTGCCGACACTGGATGAATTGATCGGGCGCGACGGCATCACGCTCGATAACGTCGCAGACCACTTGCTGGAACTGACCCGGACGCCGTCTGCAACCGGGCATGTCTACACGCTGCACGCCGAACTGGAAGGGCAGAAGTGGATGCCGATATTCGAGCAACTGCTGCAGGGCTGGCAACAACAAGGCTATGAATTGGTCTCCATGCAGCAATATCTGCAGGGGCTGAATCCTGCCGATCTGCCGCGTCACGAAGTGCGCATGGGCAGCATCGAAGGACGCAGCGGCACGCTGGCGATACAAAGCTAAAGAAATTTATCGAATTGTCGTAAACTTCACTGCAAGCATACCCAGGGGAGGGAACATGTCAGAGCAGAACAACGACAAACTAAGCGCCCGAGTCGCATTCCTGACTCAGGCCGATATTCCCGTCCTCAAACAAACCGCCCGTGAGCTTGATGCACTGCGCGAGGACAGCAACAAGCTCAGCGCACGCAACGTGGCCAACGCCATCTCCGGCGACCCGATGTTGACCGTCAAACTATTGCGCTACCTGCAACAGCACAAGCGCCGCAGCCAGACCAGCGAGGTCATGCAGATCGAGCAGGCTTTGTTGATGCTGGGTGTCGAGGCTTTTTACAACAAAGTGCCGTCCACGCCTTTCGTTCAAGATGCATTAAAGGGACAGATGGAGGCATTGGTGCAATTGCTGCATGTAGTGCATCGCTCGCACCGGGCCGCCGAATATGCATTCGACTGGGCAGTTCGCTTGAACGATCTGCATTACGAAGAGGTGCGTATCGCCGCTTTGCTGCACGACCTGTCCGAAATGCTGATGTGGATCTATGCACCGGTAGACATGCTCAAGATTCACGCCATGCAGAAGCAGGACAAAACACTACGCAGCAAGGCAGTGCAGGAACAAGTGCTGGGTTTCAACCTGCTTGACCTGCAAAAAGTGCTGATCAGGGAATGGAACCTGCCCCAGTTGCTGCTGACATTGATGGACGACGAGAACGCGAACAAGACGCGCGTACGTAACGTCATACTTGCAGTCAATCTCGCACGCCATTCCGCCAACGGATGGGACGACGCCGCCTTGCCCGACGACTACACCGCACTCGGGGAACTGTTGCGTATCCCTGCCACCGATGCGATGGTGCTGGTCTCCCCGGATGAAGGAAACGCCTGCGACTTGTCCAAGCCGCACTGACGGAATCTCCTTCCTCGCCACCTGGCTGCCGCGCCCGGTGACATGGCCGAATCAGCGGCGAATTCAAAGCAGAGGGATTTGAAGATGGTTATCGATCTCGCATTGCTGATACACCTGTTCAATTTCCTGCTGTTCTCGATCGCAGTATCCATCGCGCTGCGTATGCCACAGGCCTCTGATATGAAACTGGTCAGGCTGCTGATGGCCGCAGCCTTCGTGCTGATGGCGGTCTCACCACTTCTCGATCTTTACGGACACCTCGCCCGACAGGGGCAGAGCATGCTGGAAGCAAGCGACCTGCTCACCACCTTTAGTTCGGCACTGATACTCGCCGGCGTCAACCTGTTACGCCCCATCATTGCAGAACGGTATCAAGATCACTTGAAGCTGCACCGTCAGTTGGACGAATTGCAACGTTTCCACCGGTTGGCGGTAGGGCGTGAATTGCGTATGAAGGAACTCGTGGCAGAGAATGAACAGCTCCGGCATCAACTCGAACATGCAGACACGCGCAAGGAGGTTTCATGACCGACACAGTCAAAGACCTGCGCGCCAAGCTTGACGAGGCACAACGCACCATCGCCGAGCTGCTCGACCTTACAGACAGGCACAGAAGCAAGCCTACGCAGCGCGAACAGGAACTGGAAGACAGCAGGTCCGCGCACTTGTTCATGCTGGAAGATCTGGAGCAGTCACGGCTGAAGATCGAGCTGGCACATCAGGAATGGATGGCCGCGCTGGATGCCATCGACGACCCGGTCTTCGTCCACGACAAGGAATTCAAAATCCTGCGCGCGAACCGGGCCTATCAGCAGCGTGCCAGCAGGCCGTTCCAGGAGATTATCGGACAGCCGTATTTCGACGTATTCCCGAAAGCACCGGGCCCTTTGCCCGGCTGTCAACAAGCGAAGGAACGGGGCGAGGATGGCGAGGAAGAGGAAGTCATCGCTGACGGGCGTACCTATCGTTCACGCGCTTTTCCGGTGCATGACCAGCAGGGCGTGTACCTGTACAGCGTGCACAGCATGGAGGACATCACCGAACGCAAGTTGACCGACCATAACCTGCGCGAGAGTGAGCGGCGTTACCGCAACCTGTTTGAGACTATGCTCAACGGCTTCGCCTATTGCCGCATGTTGTATGAGGATGGCAAGCCTGTCGATTTTATCTATCTGGATGTGAATGCGGCATTCGAGAAGCAGACCGGATTGCAGAACGTTGAAGGAAGGCGAGTCAGCGAGGTGATACCTGGCATCCGTGAGAGCGACCCGAAACTGTTTGATATCTATGGCCGCGTGGCCGCAGGTGGGGCTCCGGAGCAGTTCGAGATCCATGTCGATGCACTGAAGATGTGGTTCTTCATCTCGGTCTATTGCCCGCAGCCGGAACACTTCGTGGCGGTGTTCGATGTCATCACCGAGCGCAAGCAGGCCGAACAGGCGTTGAAGCGTGAGGTCATACGTCATCGTCTCCTTATGGAAAGCTCGCGCGACGGTATCGCCGTCATTAACCAGCAGCATGAGATAGTGGAGGTCAACTCGTGTTTTGCCCGGATGCTGGGATATGAATCCGAAGAGATGATCGGCATGCACACTTGGGATTTCGAGGTATTGATGTCTGAGCAAGATATCCGTGCCAGCTTCCCGGACCTTTCCCAGATCAGCACGACCATAGAGACCCAGCATCGACGCAAGGATGGCTCCATATACGATGTGGAAGTCAGTATCAGTGGCACGATGGTCGATGGTGCACCCATGGTCTTCACCATTTGCCGGGATATCACCGAGCGCAAGCAGCATGAGGCGGCCATCCTGCGTGCCAACCGCGCCCTGCGTACCATCAGTGCCGGCAACCAAGCCCTTATCCATGCGAGTGATGAAGGCAGTTTGCTGCAGGAGATGTGCAAGGTCGCTGTAGAGTTCGGCGGCTACCACATGGCATGGATAGGCTATGCGCGCGACGATACCGACAAATCTATCGAACAGATGGCGCAGGCCGGTTTCGAGCAAGGTTGTCCGAGCCTGTCGCAATTGAACTGGCATGAAGGGGGGCAGAAGGCCTGTCCAGCCGGCGATGCCATCATCCAGCGCAAAACGAGAGTGGTGCAGGACATCCAGGCGGATTCCGGTGCCGATCCCTGGCGCGAGCATGCGCAGCAATATGGCTACGCCTCCTGCATCGCGCTGCCGCTGCTGGACGGTGACAAGGCATTCGGTGCACTGGTGCTGTTCGATGACAAAGTAGAAGTCTTCGACGCCGCTGAGGTGAGTCTGTTGGAGGAACTGGCAGGCGACCTGGCCTTTGGCATCCTCACCCTGCGCGTCAAGGCCGCCCACAGCGAACATGAGCAGCATCTGCAGCGCAACATGCTGAAGACGGTCGAGGCCATCGCCAGCATCGTCGAGATGCGCGATCCCTATACATCAGGTCATCAGCGCAGGGTCGCCGAACTTGCCGAGGCGATCGCAAAGAAGATGGGCATGTCCGAGGAAGAGGGGCTGGCGATCCGGCTTGCCGGCATCGTGCATGATCTGGGTAAGATCAAGATCCCGGCCGAGATCCTGAGCAAGCCGGGTCGTCTGAACGAGATGGAATACAACTTCATCAAGATGCATCCGCAAGCCGGTTACGAGATCCTGAAGGAGATAGATTTTTCCTGGCCGATCGCCCAGATGGTCCATCAGCATCATGAACGCATGGATGGCTCCGGTTACCCGCTGGGCATCAAGGGGGACGAATTCCTCCCCGGTTCGCGCATCCTGGCTGTGGCCGATGTGATGGAAGCCATGTCTTCGCACCGCCCCTACCGTCCCGGTCTGGGTATCGAGGCAGCACTGGATGAATTGCGGAACGGCCGTGGCAACCATTTCGACGCCAAAGTGGTGGATGCCTGCACCGCATTGTTCAAGGAGGATGGATATGAGCTACCCCAATAACCCCATGCCATGGCGACTGGAATGGAGCCCGGAACTCAGTGTGCACATTCCCGAGATAGATGCCGAACACAAGCACTTCATCGAACTCATCAATGCCCTTAACGAAGCCATCGCCGAGCGCATGTCTTTGAGCGAGGTGCGCAAGCGCATGCAGGATGTGCTGGATGACGCGGTGGCGCATTTCGACCACGAGGAAATCCTTTTTATCGAATGGGGCTACCCCGAAGCGGAACAACACGCGCGCGAACATGCCGCGGCGGCAAAGATCTTTACAGACATCATGAAACGCATAGAGAACAGCGAGCAGGATTACGAGTGGGTAGAGGCGGGGCTGCAGGTCAAACAGCTACTGGTGGCGCACCTGCTAAATGAAGATATGAAATACCGGGATTACTGGCTCGTGCAAAACAGCGACAAAGCGCCGCTCAAGAAAGACTGAAACACCCTTTCGACGCGTCGAGCACACGTTCAAACAACCTCGGAGCAAGGCAATCCACTTCTAGGTTATCCGGCATGCTGCGCAACCAGGTGAGCTGGCGCTTGGCGAGTTGACGCGTGGCGGCGATGCCTTTCTCCATCAATCCGGCTTCGTCGATCTCGCCTTCCAGAAACTCCCACGCCTGCCGGTAGCCCACGCAGCGCATCGAGGTCTTCTCTCGCTGCAACGGATATTTTGCACGCAAGCGGCGCAATTCATCTACCAGTCCTGCACTCAGCATCTTCTCGAAGCGCGAAGCGATCCGGTCATGCAGCACAGAACGGTCCGAGGGGATGAGGGCGATGGACAGTATGTCGTAGGGCAACGGGTTTTTTTCCTGCTGCTTGATCAGTTCCGACATCGGTTTTCCGGAAGCCAGATATATCTCCATCGCGCGCTGCACGCGCTGAGTATCAGTGCTGTGTAAACGCGCGGCTGTCTCGGCATCGACTTCGGCCAGCCTGGCATGCATCGCCTCGATACCGTGCTGCGCGATCTCGGCATCCAGCTCGGCGCGCAAGGCAGCATTCGCCTGCGGCAGAGGGCTCAATCCCTCGCGCAACGCCTTGTAGTACAACATGGTGCCGCCCACCAGTAGCGGTACTTTGCCGCGCGCGGTGATGTCCGCCATCAGCCGAAGCGCATCCTTGCGGAAGGCAGCGGCGGAGTAGGCTTCGGTCGGATCGATGATGTCGATGAGGTGATGCGGCGCGCGGGCGAGGGTGGCGGCATCCGGCTTGGCGGTGCCGATGTCCATGTCGCGGAACACCAGCGCGGAATCGACGCTGATCAGTTCAACCGGCAGCTGCTGCGCCAGTTCCACCGCCACGCCGGTCTTGCCGCTGGCGGTGGGGCCCATCAGGAAGATGGCTGGCGGGAGCTTGCTCATCGCGACAAGCTGGCGATCAACGATCTTCCAGTTTGATACGACGCTGGCGGACACCTTCGGCCAGCATGTCCAGCACACGCACGGTGTCGTCCCAGCCGATGCAGGCATCGGTGATGGAGACGCCTTTCTTCAGCGGGGTATCGGGCTTCAGGTCCTGACGACCTTCATTCAGGTGGGATTCGATCATCACGCCGCAGATACGCTCTTCGCCGTTCCCCAGTTGCGCCGCGCAGTCCTGCGCCACTTCGACCTGGCGCTGATATTCCTTGCGGCTGTTGGCGTGCGAGAAGTCGATCATCACGCGTGCGGCCAGACCGGCATTGGCCAGTTCTTTGCCGGCAGCATCGACCGAAGCCGCATCGTAGTTGGGCTGCTTGCCGCCGCGCAGGATGACGTGACAGTCTTCGTTGCCATTGGTGGAGAAGATGGCCGTATGGCCAGCCTTGGTCACTGATAGGAAATGGTGCGGGCTGGCCGCAGCCTTGATCGCATCCACCGCGATACGCAGATTGCCGTCGGTGCCGTTCTTGAAACCGATGGGGCAGGAGATGCCGGAAGCCAGTTCGCGGTGCACCTGCGATTCGGTGGTGCGCGCGCCGATGGCCCCCCAGGAGATCAGATCGGCCGTATATTGCGGCGTGACCACATCCAGGAACTCGGTCGCGCAGGGCAGGCCCATTTCATTGAGTTCCCACAGCAGCTTGCGCGCCATGTGCAGACCTTCGTTGATCTTGAAGCTACCGTCCAGATGCGGGTCGTTGATCAGCCCCTTCCAGCCCACCGTTGTGCGCGGTTTTTCGAAATAGACGCGCATCAAAATCACCAGATCGGCCTCGTGGCGTTTGGCCTCGTCCTTCAGCTTGGCGGCATATGCCATCGCCGACTCGGTATCGTGGATCGAACACGGCCCCACCACCACCAGCAAACGGTCTTCCGCACCATGCAGAATGCGATGGATCGCGGCACGGGCGTTGTAAGTGGTTTCAGCAGCGGTATCCGTGACCGGGAATTCGCGCACCAGATGACTGGGCGGAGTGAGTTCTTTGATCTCTTTGATGCGGACGTCGTCAACGATGTGTTTCATGGCAATAGACTGCAAGTTGTGGCAGGAAAGGTGCGCATTATGCCTGTTCTTGCGGCATTACGGGCAGGTGCACAGGCATAAGTAATGATGATTATTGGCCGCGCATGAACATCGCATCCAGCTCAGCCAGCGTGATCTGGAACCAGGTCGGCCGTCCGTGGTTGCACTGGTCGGCGCGTTCGGTCTGTTCCATCTCGCGCAGGATGGCGTTCATCTCGGGGATGCTGAGTTGCTGGTTGGCGCGCACGGCGGAATGGCAGGCGAGGGTGGCGAGCAGTTCGTTGCGGCGTTCTGTCAGTGCGCGTGAAGCGCCGAATTCGTGTAGTTCGTGCAGCACTTCACGTGCGGCCGCTTCGGCATGCGACTGTTTGAGCATGGCAGGCATGGCACGCACGGCCAGCGTGTGGGTGGAGATCGGTGCGATATCGAAGCCGAGTTTGTTCAGCGCATCCTGTTCCTCTTCCACGGTAGCGATTGCCAGCGGATCGGCACCGAAGGTGACCGGGATCATGAGTTGCTGGGTCGGCATCTGCTGCGCATCGAAGGCGGTCTTGAGGCGTTCGTACACGATGCGCTCATGCGCGGCATGCATGTCCACCACGATCAGGCCTTGCTGGTTCTGCGCGAGGATGTAGATGCCGGAGAGTTGGCCCAAGGCGTAGCCGAGCGGATGTACTTGTGAGGATTGAGCAGAGTTGAGAGGTTCATAGTTGCCACTTGTTTGTTCTTCGCTTCTTGATCCCAAGGCCTGACTCTGTGATTCCCAAACACGATACGTTGCCTGCTGTTCGGCTGCACCAAATCGCATGGGTTGTTGCTGGGTCGGGGCGAACGTCTGGGGCTCTTGGCGTGGCGTTGCGGTTGGTGTCTCTCCCTTGTCAGCCATCGTCGCACTCAATGCGTCCTGCAAAGCATGGAACACGAACTGGTGGATACCCTGACTCTCGCGGAAGCGCACTTCGCTCTTGGCCGGATGCACGTTCACGTCCACCAGTTCTGGCGGCATGTCGAGGAACAGCACAAAGGCCGGATGGCGCTGGTGGTGCAGGATGTCCTGATAGGCTTGGCGCACGGCGTGCATCAGCACCTTGTCGCGCACGAAGCGGCCGTTGATAAAGAAATATTGCTCGTCGCGTGTGGAGCGCGAATAGGCGGGCAGGGCGGCGATGCCGTACAGATGCAACGGGCCGATCTCGCGTTCGACGTTCACCGCGTATTGGCCGAACTCACTGCCGAGGATGGCTTTGATACGCTGCGGCAGGTCCTGACTTGCCAGCTGCCATTTAGATTTGCCGTTGTTCTGCAAAGAGAATGCCACATCCGGCCTGGATAGCGCGATGCGCTTGAAAGTCTCTTCGCACCAAGCGAACTCGGTGTTCTCGCTCTTGAGGAACTTGCGCCGGGCGGGGGTGTTGAAATACAGCTCGCGCATCTCGAAGCTGGTGCCGGGCGCGTGCGCTGAAGGTGCGGCTTCGCTCAGCGCACCGTCGATCGCATCGACTTTCCAGGCGTGCCCTGCATCCTCAGTACGACTGGTCAGTGTGACCTGCGCCACCGCCGCCATGCTCGCCAATGCCTCGCCACGGAAGCCCATGCTGGCGACACGTTGCAGATCGTCCAGTGAGGCGATCTTGCTGGTGGCGTGGCGCATCAGCGCCAGCGGCAGTTGTTCTTTGGTGATGCCGCAGCCGTTGTCGCGCACGCGCAGCAGCTTGATACCACCGCTTTCCAGTTGTACCGCGATCTCCGTCGCACCCGCGTCCAGACTGTTCTCCAGCAGTTCTTTCAGGGCCGAAGCGGGGCGCTCTATCACCTCGCCAGCGGCGATCTGGTTGATGAGCAGGTCAGGGAGTAAATGGATGGAAGGCATCGGCGGATTATAGCGGATAGGGGGTGCGACATTCCGCCGCGCGACATCATGTCACATTCCCGCCGCCTGCTTCGCTTCCTACAATCCGCCCCGGTTCTCAACAGGGATATTCAAGGAGGAAGCAGTGAACAAACGTAGCAAACAGATCGCAGCATGTGTGGCATTGGCACTTTCCGCACCGCAGGCAAGCTGGGCAGAGAACAGCGCCTTGCCAATGGTGACCGTTTCATCCACCACCATCGACGATCGCTTCGACTCCAAGCGCGGAGAGCCTTCCAACGTCAACAACATCAGCGGCAAGAAAGTGGATGACCGCCACGGGCAGAACATCGTCGAGGTACTGGAATCCATCCCCGGTGTGACGGCGGAAGTGCAGAGCGGCGATTCGGTGAAGATCATGCTGCGCGGTGTCGAGGCACAGCGCTATATGGGTGAAAAGCCGGGCGTGGCTATCGTCATTGACGGTGTTCCGGTGGTGGAGCGTACCGGTCGGGTGAATATCGATCTGGACAACATCGAATCGATCAAGGTCATCAAGGGCGGAGCCTCTTATCTGTTCGGCGAGGACGCTTTGTCCGGTGCGGTGATCATCACCACCAAGCGCGGCGCCAAGATGGCCGGCTATACCGCCAGCGCCGAAGCCGGCAGCTATGACTACTACAAAGGCATCCTGCGCGCCGGTTTTGCCGAAGGTCGCTGGGTAGGCCATATCCAGAAATCAAAACTGCAATCCAAAACCTTCCACGATCAGGGCGACTGGGGCCGCGACTATGTCGATGGCAAGTTGCAGTACATGATTGACGACAGCAGCGATATGACCTTCGGGTTCGAGCATGCCATCCGCAACAAGGACAGTCACGGCACCGTGCGCGGTATCACCGCTGCCATGCTTGATCCGCGCAGTGTGGACAGCGGTAAAGACTTCGCCCGCAAATATGATGTAACGCTGGATAAGGTCAATCTGTCCTATGCCAAGGACACCGGCACAGGCGGCAATCTGCTGATAAATACCTATCTTTTCCAGGATCACACCTTCGGCTGGCAGAACCCGAACGGTTATCTGCGCGACAGCAGCGGCGCCTTCCTCTACGGCACCTCCGCTGCCAGCGATATGAGCACCATGCGCGATGCCTATACCAACGGGCGTGATACCAAGCAGAAGCAAAGCGGTGCAAAAGCAGAATGGCGTCAGGACGGCGAACAAATCGCCTGGATGAGCGGTCTGGACTTGCAGAAGTTCGAAGACAGGTCTCTGACCACCAATCTGGTGACCTATACCAGCCGCAGCACGGCAGTTGGTTTTTCCAATCCACTCCAGTTGGCCGGCGCTATCGTTGGTGACAGCCTGTCCACTTCCGATACACGCGCCATCTACGGCGAGCTGAAATGGCAACTGAGCGCGCCGCTCACTGCCACTGTGAATGCGCGTTACGACAACATCGGGCAGAAATACATCAGCAATCTACCGCTCACTGCCGCGCAGATCGCCGAAGGGCGCAGCACCACCGGCGAGAAGACATTCAACGTGTTGTCCGAGCGCGTCGGCTTCAACTATGCGTTCAGCGAAACACGCGAGTTGTACACCAATCTGTCCACCGGCTTCCGCGTACCGACCCTGTCGCAGCTGTACGGCGGTACCATCTCGCCGACAGGTACGGTGGCGGCGAACCCGGATCTGAAGCCGGAGCATTCCTACAACGCCGAGGTCGGCCTGCGTGCCAAGACCGAACTGCTGGGCATCCCGCTGGACACCGATGTCGCGATCTTCCAGATCGACCGCAAGGACTTCATCCTGAATACCGGCGGTCAATATCAATCCACTACTGGTGCGACACTGACCAACGCGCTGGAGCAATACCAGAACATCGGCGGTGTGCGTAATCGAGGTCTGGAAGCGAGCATCAAGACCGATGCGCGTGAAGTCTGGTCGGGCGATATGGCCTACACCTATTTGAATGCCGTGTTCACGCGCAACGATGTGTACTGGATGTCCATGGGCTCGCGCAGCGTGCCGCTGGCTTCGGTGCTGTACAACAACACCGGCAACGTCGTGCCGCGTACCCCCAAGCACAAGCTCAACCTGACCTCGCGTTATCGTCCCGCGGACGGCTGGACCTTCACCGGCGAGATGAATGCGCAATCCGGCATCTATGCGGACGAGGTGAACATCGTGTGGGTCGGAGGACGCACTACCTACAACCTGATGGCGAATTACGAGTTCAAGAGCGACCGCAAGATGAAATGGTCTGCCTTCGCCCGTATCGACAACCTGTTCGACCGCTACTACTACTCCACCATCCGCGGCGGCTCCGACAGCAACGGCGACGGGGTTTACAACGGCGAGGACGTGTCCATCACTGTCAATCCGGGACGCGTGTGGACGGTCGGCGCATCGCTCAGTTTCTAAAGGATAGCCATGAGAACGCTCTATCTCGCCGCACTGCTGGCGGCACTTCCCGCGACGGCTTCTGCTGCCGAACCCGCCGCGATGGCAGGGCACGATCACAGTGCCATGATGCGCAGCCAATCACGCGCTTGGACAGAACTGCCGGTGCTCAAGGCACGTATGAAAGGTCAGGACATGGCTTCGCGTAGCGTCGTCATGCAGCCGCAGAACATCGTGGCCGATGCCATCGAGGCCTGGTCCAACAATCTGGAAGATGCCAACGGCCATCGCAAGCTGGACATCGACATGGGCGGCGCGCCGCTGGATAAGCCCGCCACCGGCGGTTTCCAGTTGCTGACCGCACGCGAAGTGCAGGGCGATAGCGTACGCGTCGCTTCCACTGTGCATTACTTCGGCGAACGCGGCGGCAAGAACCCGACCGCCATGTTCGATCAGGTCAAGCACGAACTGGAGATCGTGCCGCAACCCTATCCGCGCGAGCATTCCCGTTACCGCGCCAACGAGGAGTGGCAGTTCGCCGTGCGCTTCAAAGGCCAGCCGCTGGCTGGGCAGAAGGTCGTGCTGGAGACATCGAACGGCAGCCGCGCCGAATACATGACGGATGAACTGGGCGTGGTGAAAGTGAAGCTGCCGCAGGATTTCAAAGTTGAAGATGGTCAAAGCAAGGGGGAAAGCCATGGCAGGCGACGCGGCGCAGATTTCGCGCTGGCGGCGTCGCATACCGATGGCGGCCAGCAATATCTGACTGCCTTCAACAGCAGCTATGGCGAAGAGGCCTATGCCAATCGCAGTCTGGTGATGGGGCTGGGTTTCATGCTGGTCGGCATGTTGGGCGCGGTGCCGCTGTTGCGTGATCGCAAAGCCGCCGCCAAGAAAGAGGAGAGCACGAATGCTTAAGACATTGTTCCCCACGCTGGGCCGCTTCCGCTTCACCGTGCAGATCATCATGCTGTTCGTCACCGTTTACGGCGGCGCACTGCTGGGCAGCTACACCGTGGATCGCATCTCCAAGGCATTGCCGTCCTTGTCCTGCGCCTACGACAAGATGACCGGCGACCACTGCATCCTCATCGTCAACCAGCACCAGTTGCATCACCGCGTCGGTGCTGCGCTGGCCAAGGCGGGCGATGTCGCGCTGAACGTGTTCATCCCCACCTTGATGTCGGTGGGCGTGTTCTTTCTGTTCTTCTTCTTTTTGAACAAGGCGTTTTGCGGCTGGGTCTGCCCGCTGGGCACGGTGCAGGAAGTGATATACAAGATCGGTCGCCGTCTCGGTCGTCCGCTCAAGCGCTTTACAAAGGACAACGTAGGCAAAGTGCGTCCGGCCAAATGGCTGATGTTGTTGGTGTTGGTGCTCGGTCTGCCGACACTGGCAGGCATGGGCGTGGTGGGTAACGAGATGGGCGACCCGTTCTGTCAGGTCTGTCCGTCACGCATCGCCACCACCTTGTTGACCGCAGACACCGAACAACTTGCCGTGCGCACCGGCACTAGTATCAACTTCTTCCTCGGCGCGCTGGGCAATGCGATGTTCGGCTTCATCATCATCGCCGCACTGGCTGTGCGCCAACCGTTCTGCCGCATCTGCCCGTTGCTGTCTTGGAACGTGCTGTTCCAGAAGCTGTCGCCGATGCGTCTGGTGAAGAAGGACGCGCACGAGAAATGTGCAAAGTGCGGTGTGTGCGAGAAGGCTTGCCCGATGGACATCCACGAGATCGGCACTGAGTTCGGCAAGAAAGCTTTCCACGAGGATTGCACCATGTGTGGGAGCTGCGCGGAAGACTGCCCGGACGACGATGTGATCCAGCTCAAGGTCTTCGGCTTCAAGTTGTTCGGGTCCTCGCGCGACTCTTACAAGAACCGCATCAAGTTCGAGACGCCGGAAGGCCAACCGAAGAAACGCGTGATCCCCATCCTGCCCAAACCTGCCGAGAACAAGGGCTGAGCCGATGGATGCGATACAACTGTCGCAGCAGACCACGCTGTTCACCGTTTGGCTGCTCGGCGCATCGCTGGGCCTGACCGCCTGTACCGCCACCTGCCTGCCGTTCATGGGCACATGGATATTGGGACGGGGCGGTAGCCAGATGCAGGCGCTGCGCGATACAGCGTTGTTTGTCAGCGGACGCATCCTGGCTTACACCTTGCTGGGCGCATTGGCTGCAGCGGCGGGTAGCTGGTTGTCGCAGGCGATGAAGGGCGGCAGCGGCAATCTGGTCATCGGTGCCGCATCCATCGCCGCCGGGTTGTGGCTGCTGCGCTCCGGCAAGTCGCATGCGCCGTGCGGCGTGTCGAAACGGGCAGGCAGCGCACCGCCTTTGCTGCTCGGTTTTTCACTCAGCCTCACACCCTGTGCACCGCTGGCTTCTTTGCTCGCCGTGTGCGCGGCAGCAGGCAGCGTGCAACTGGGTATGGCCAACGGCGTGATGTTCGGAATGGGCGCGGCGCTGACGCCGCTGCTGATACTATTGCCGCTGATCAGCCTGCTGGGCAAACAGTTACGCGACAACCGCGAATGGCTGACTCGCTGGATACGCTGGGGCGCTGCCGCGGTACTGATCGTGCTGGGATTGCGCCGCATTTTTTTATTTGTTTAATCATTCAAGTCTTCCTGATGAAACGTAGCTGTCTGTTATTCGCCTTTCTCCCGCTTCTGGCATTCGCCGAAGATCAACCTGCCTTGAAAGAGATCACCGTTACTGGCAAGCAGGAAGACATCGCCGAGCGCCGTGATTCCACCACGCAAAAAGTGATCATCGGCCGCAAGGACATCGAGAACATGGGCGTGATGACCATTGGTGAAGTGCTGGGTAAATTGCCGGGTGTGGAGATCAAAGGCGGTGGTCACCGCGCACGCGGCATGTCGCGTGACAGCGTGCAGATATTGGTGGACGGCGAACGTCCGGCGGGCGGTTCACGCATCGTGGCCACGGTGATCGGTCGTCTGCCTACAGGTGATCTGGAGCGCGTCGAGATATTGCGCGGCTCTTCTGCCGAGTATGGCGGCTCGTCTGCGGTCACCGTCAATCTGGTGATGAAGAAAGCCATCTCCAAACGCAGCACTGCACTCAAGGTCGGCGTCGGCATGAACGGCAACGAACCCACCGGACAGTTCACCTGGACCGAGAACGGCGGCGAAGGCGGTTTCGGCTGGAGCTTGCCGGTCACGCTCAATATGCACCGCCGCCCCGGCAGCACCCTGACCGAACGCAAGACCGTAAGCGCCGGGACTACCACGTTGGCGCAACAGGACAAGGACGAAGGTCTGTTCACTTTCCGCGAATTCGTGATGTCGCCGCGCATGACCTGGAAGCAGGGCAGCGACAGCCTGACGGTCGCACCCTTGCTGTTCGACGGACTGGGCAAGCGCAACGACGACATGACGCAGACCCAGGCCAGCCCGGCGGGTAGCACGAATTACATAGCCAACGGCGACCGCAACAGCAGCGAAGAGATGCGTCGCCGCTTGCTGCGTCTGCGCGTCGAAGGCGAGAAATCGCTGGGCGGCAACAAGCTGACAGGCCGCCTCTCGCTCAACAGCGGCATGCGCGATACCACGACGGTGCGCCTGTCGCACGATGCACTGGGGACTGCCAGCACACGCACGGATCGCAGCCGCAGCGACGACAAGGAATACAACTTCGCCTTCCGCCTAGACCGTCCGCTGGGCGAGCAGCATCTGCTGGCGAGCGGGGTGGAGCAGGTGTGGCTGAAACGCAGCGACACGCAGAACCTCTCCGGCGCGGCGGCCAACTACGACGAGCGGGAACTGCAGAGCATCCTGTGGGTGCAGGACGACTGGATGCTGAGCGACAAGACCACTTTCACCTACGGCCTGCGCGGGGAAAATGTGTCGCTGGATACCGGCAGCAACACCCAGCAACACGGCCAGCTGATGCCGTCGCTGGCGATCCGCTGGACGCCGCAGGAACAATGGCTGCTGCGTTCATCCATAGGCGCGGGCCTGAAGATGCCGCGCTTGAACGAGATCAGCGATGCGGCGAGCTTGAGCCTGGGCACCAACACCCCGACCGAGGCCGACCAGCGCGGCAACCCCAACCTGCGCCCCGAGCGCAATGTGAATTTCGAAGCCGTACTGGAGCGCTACCTGCCGGACAACGCTGGTGTGTTCGGCCTCAACTTCTATGCACGCACCACACAAGACTTCACCGAACGCCGCGTGCAACTGGAAGGCACGCGCTGGGTGGACAGGCCGCAGAACGAAGGCAGTGCGCGTCACTGGGGCTGGGAACTGGACGGCAAAGTGCGCACAGATAACTATGGCTGGAAAGGCGCGACGGTCAAAGCACATCTGACGCTGCCGCATGCCACGGTGAACGACACACGACTTGGCATCTCACGCATGGCGCGCGACACGCCCGACTATATCTTCTCGGCAGGACTGGATCAGACGCTGCCCAAACTGAGTTCCAGTTTCGGACTGTCGCTGCAATCTTCCGGCCGCAGCGTGACCGACATCCCGAACGAGATGTACGCGGCAACGCAGGCGCGCACCACGCTGGACAGTTACTGGCTGTACAAGTTGTCTCCCAAGTTCAATCTGCGCTGCAACGTGCGCAACCTGTTCGCGACGGATACCGTGCAATCGACACGTTTCATGAACGGTACAGATACTTATTCACTTGATACGCGCAGCGACGGCTACCGTTCCTTGCTGGTGACGCTGGAGGGGCGCTGGTAGCATGTCGACCTTTGTCCTCGACCTGCCTTTGATGCGTATGGATACGTTCCGCGACGCCGATCTCTCGTCGCCATGGTCTGAACGTCTGATCGTGGTCGGCATCGTCGTGCTCGCGCACTTGTCGTTGTTCGCCTTTTGGCTGGCGCAACCGGAACCTCCCAAGGTGGCGGTGAACGAGATGTCTATCTCCTTCGCCAACATGCAGATGCCGCAAGCCGACATTCCGCCGCCACCCGAGGTGAAGCCGGAACCTAAGCCCGAACCCAAACCGCGCGTGATCGAACCGGAAGCGCCTGTGGTGCAGGAGCCCGAACCGGTAGTCGAGGAAGCACCCGCGCCAGCGATGGAAACGCCACCGTCTCCCATACAACTGGATGCCGAGCCGGATTACCGCGCCGATTACCTGAACAATCCGCGTCCACCTTATCCGCTGGTGGCCCGGCGCATGGGCTATCAGGGCAAGGTGGTGCTCAATGTCGAAGTGCTGGCCGAGGGCAGGGCGGGCGAGGTGAAACTGCAGACCAGCAGCGGCTACGACATTCTCGACCGGGCCGCGCTGCAAACCGTCAAGACCTGGAAGTTCTCACCGGCCACACGCTTCGGGCAGCCGATCACGCAGTGGTTTCTGGTGCCGATCAAGTTTTCTTTAGAGGAATGAACGCATGACTGATTTCTTTTCCATCAACTCTCCCATCGTTTCGGGCACGCTGCTGTTGCTGATCATCCTGTCCATCGCGACCTGGTCCATCGCCTTGTTAAAACTGTGGAAGCAATATGAATCGCGCAAGAACGACCGCCTGTTCAGTCAAGCATTCTGGGCCGTGCGTGAATGGAGCGAGGCGGAAAAGGTCAGCACATCGAGCAAAGGCGACATCGCCAGACTGGCGCAGGCCGGGTTCTCTGAATTGAAGAATCTGAATTCCGCACAACAAGACCTGAAGCATTCCGGCGCGCCGCAAGATGTGCTGGAGCGCATGCTGCGTCAGCAGTTGCAGAACATCCAGCGCTATCACGAGCGTGGCTTGGCCGAGTTGGCCAGCATCGGCTCCACCGCGCCATTCATCGGTCTGTTCGGTACGGTGTGGGGCATCATGCATGCTTTGCAGGACATCGGCACTACCGGCACCGCTTCGTTGGATGTGGTGGCCGGCCCCATCGGTGAAGCGCTGGTCGCCACCGCCATCGGTATCGCCACCGCTTTGCCCGCCGTACTGGCCTATAACTTCTTCCTGCGTCGTCTCAAAGTGCATGTGACCGATCTGGAGAACTTCGCGCACGACTTCATGCGTCTGGCGCAGAAGCAAGACTACAAGCTGTAAGGAGGGGATATGGCTTTCGGCAATTCTTCCCAACAAGATGAAGGCAGCATGATGAGCGAGATCAACGTCACGCCGCTGGTCGACGTGATGCTGGTGTTGCTGGTGGTGTTCATCATCACAGCGCCCTTGCTGGCACCGCAGTCGCTCAAGATCAACCTGCCCAAGACCGACGCGGTGCAGCAGAACGACAAGCCGCAGCAGGTCAGTCTGGTTGTGGATGCGCAAGGCAATGTCGAGATGGATAAGCAGCCGGTGAACGACATCGAACTGGCTGCGATGCTGACTTCTCGTGCCGCCGACCCTCAGTTCCAGTTGCAGATCGAGGCGGATAGTGCCGTGCCTTATGGTCGTGTGGCGGGCTTGATGGCGCTGGCGCAGAAGGCTGGCGTTGGCAAACTTTCTTTCATTACGCTATCGAAATAGCAGGCATATCCCTGCTGTCAGAACGGTGAAAGGCACACTCCGGTGTGCCTTTTTCGTTTATCAATGGACTGGGGCGAGGCGCAAAGCTCGTATATAATTGCGGGCGATATTAAGTGCGCCCGGAACAACCGGGCGTTTCAGTATGCGGTTTACAGGAGGGTTACATGCGTATTGGGATTCCTGCGGAGACGAATGCAGGCGAGAAACGCGTTGCGACAGTACCGGAAGTCGTAGAGAAGCTCATCAAACTGGGCTTCCAGGTAGCGGTTGAATCGGGCGCCGGAGATCAGGCGAATTGCAGCGACGACAGCTATCGCGCCGCTGGCGCCGAGATCATCGACAGTGCGGCCAAGCTGTGGGCTGAGTCCGATATCGTTTTTAAGGTAGCCGTTCCATCGAGCGCCGAAGTCGAGATGATGCGCGAAGGCATCACCTTGATCGGTTTCATCTGGCCCGCCCAGAACCCCGAGTTGATGCAACAACTGGCTGCGAAAAAAGCAACGGTGCTCGCCATCGATGCTTTGCCGCGCCAGCTTTCCCGCGCCCAGAAGATGGACGCGCTGACCTCCCAAGCCGGTGTTGCGGGTTACCGCGCCGTCATCGAGGCCGCCAATGCCTTTGGTCGCTTCTTCAATGGACAGATCACCGCTGCGGGCA
Organism: Pseudomonadota bacterium; assembly: GCA_043826585.1. Classification (GTDB taxonomy): domain Bacteria; phylum Pseudomonadota; class Gammaproteobacteria; order Burkholderiales; family Gallionellaceae; genus Sideroxyarcus. Next base: position 16,234 of record JBDRPZ010000014.1, on the reverse strand, counting down.
AGGTTCCGCCCGCCAAGGTATTCATCGCCGGTGCCGGTGTGGCCGGTCTGGCTGCCATCGGAACGGCAGCCGGTCTGGGCGCCATCGTGCGCGCCAACGACACCCGTGCGGAAGTAGCCGATCAGGTCAAATCCTTGGGCGGCGAGTTCGTCAAAGTCGATTATGAAGAAGAGGGCGGCGGCGGCGGCGGTTACGCCAAAGTGATGAGCGAAGGCTTCCAGCAGGCGCAGCGCGAGATGTACGCCAAGCAGGCGCGCGAAGTGGACATCATCATCACCACCGCACTGATCCCCGGCAAACCCGCACCACGTCTGATCACCGCCGAGATGGTGCAAAGCATGAAGCCCGGCAGCGTCATCGTCGATATGGCGGGTGAGCGAGGCGGCAACTGCGAACTGACCGTTCCCGGCGAAGCCGTGGTGAAGCATGGCGTGACCATCATCGGTTACACCGATCTGAACAGCCGTCTGGCCAAGCAGTCTTCCACCTTGTACGGCACCAATCTGTTCCGTCTGGCCGAAGAGCTGTGCAAGACCAAGGACGGCGTCATCAACGTCAACATGGAAGACGACGCGATCCGCGGCCTGACCGTGATCAAGGACGGCGAGATCACCTGGCCAGCTCCGCCGCTGAAGATGCCCGCGCCTGTCGCCAAGCCGGCAGCCAAACCGGCCGCTGCGCCTGCCGGGCATGGTAGTACTGGCGCGCCAGCGTCTGCAGGCAAGATCGCAGGTCTGTTCATCGCGGCGGCCTTGCTGTTCCTGCTCATCGGTGCCTATGCACCGGCTGCCTTCCTCGGACACTTCACTGTGTTCGTACTGGCCTGTTTCGTTGGCTACATGGTGGTGTGGAACGTCACACCGGCGCTGCATACACCGTTGATGAGCGTGACCAATGCGATCAGCAGCATCATCGCCATCGGTGCACTGGTACAGATCGCACCACCGACGATGCTCGGCCTGGAGCGACCGGAAGATTGGATACGCGGGCTGGCTGTGGTGGCCATTGGGCTCACTGCAGTGAATATGTTCGGCGGTTTTGCCGTGACCAAGCGCATGCTGTCGATGTTCCGCAAGTAAGGATTGATGATGATTTCTGCAAGTTTGGCTACTGTCTCTTATATCGGTGCGACGATCCTGTTCATCCTGAGCCTCGGGGGACTTTCCAACCCCGAGACCTCGCGTCGCGGCAATCTCTACGGCATGATCGGTATGACCATCGCCGTGCTGGCCACGGTGTTCGGTCCGCGCGTGACCATGGCCGGTCTGCCCTGGATCATCGGTGCGATGGTGGTGGGCGGTAGCATCGGTTTATATGCCGCGCGCAAAGTGCAGATGACGCAGATGCCGGAACTGGTCGCGCTGATGCACAGCCTGGTCGGTCTGGCCGCCTGTCTGGTCGGCTTCGCTAATTACATCGATCCGATGGCGGCAGTGGGTCTGTCGCATGCTGAAAAAGCGATCCATGAGATCGAGGTCTATATCGGCATCCTGATCGGCGCAGTGACCTTCTCCGGTTCCCTCATCGCCTTCGGCAAACTGTCTGGCAAGATCGGCGGCAAGCCGCTGTTGCTGCCGGGCCGTCACTTCCTGAATCTGATCGGCTTGTTGGTCGTCATCGCCTTCGGTTACCAGTTCCTGCAAGCGGAAACGACCAGTGCAGGCATGTTCGCACTGACCGTGATGACCGTGATTGCACTGTTGTTCGGCATCCACATGGTAATGGCCATCGGCGGTGCAGACATGCCGGTGGTGGTGTCCATGTTGAACAGCTACTCCGGCTGGGCGGCGGCGGCAACCGGCTTCATGCTGAACAACGACCTGCTGATCGTCACCGGCGCGCTGGTGGGTTCCAGCGGCGCGATCCTTTCCTACATCATGTGTCGTGCGATGAACCGCAACTTCATCAGCGTCATTGCGGGTGGCTTCGGCACCGGCGGCGGTACCCCAGCCAAGGCGGGCGATGCGCAACCGGCAGGTGAAGTGGTATCCATCAGTGCCACCGAGACCGCAGAACTGCTGCGTGATGCCAAGAATGTGATCATCGTGCCGGGCTACGGCATGGCGGTGGCACAGGCACAGCATGCCGTGAATGAGATCACACAGGTCCTGCGCGAAAAGGGTGTCAACGTGCGTTTCGGCATCCACCCCGTGGCAGGCCGTATGCCCGGCCACATGAACGTGCTGCTGGCCGAAGCAAAAGTGCCTTACGACATCGTGATGGAGATGGACGAGATCAATGCCGATTTCCCGGATACCGACGTTTCCATCGTGATCGGTGCCAACGACATCGTGAATCCGGCTGCGCAGGAAGAGCCGGGCAGCCCTATCGCTGGCATGCCAGTGCTGGAAGTGTGGAAAGCCAAGACCTCCATCGTGATGAAGCGCAGCATGGCTTCAGGCTATGCCGGCGTGGACAATCCGCTGTTCTATAAAGAGAACAACCGCATGCTGTTCGGCGATGCCAAGAAGATGCTGGATGAAGTGCTGGTTGCACTCAAAGCGTAAAGCGCCACGAAAGCAACGATGAAAGAGCCGCGCATGCGGCTCTTTTTATTTGCTGCGGAAGGTCAGGGCCACCAGACTTGCCCCGAGCAGGCTCTCGATCAGATACAGGATGCTGGAGATGCCATGCCACATGGCGAAGCTGTCTGCCAGTGCGCTTTTCATCACCTCCAGCGGCAGCGCCTGAGATTTGAGTCCGGCCATGAGTGGCTGGATGCCGAACTGGATAGACAGCGTGATGAGCAGCATCAGCGCGATGGCAAGGAAGGCGGGCTGGCGCAAGGCCAGCTTGCCGAACTTCACCCCGTCGCGCAGCAGCAGATAGACACCGCAAGCGATACCCACGAAACCCTGCACACGAAACATCTCGCCCGCCAGCATGCCCGCCAGTTGTTTGTCGGGTTGCGCCTGGAACAGGATGGGTACGGCCAGATAGCCCACTGTCCACAGACTGCCGACCCAGAGGGTGAGGGCGACGCCATCGAGAAAGCGCAGCTTCATCCTTACTCCCCCAGACGATAGCCACGGTTGACGTGACAGGTGTAGCCGTGCGGATGCTTGACCAGATATTTCTGGTGATACTCCTCGGCGGGCCAGAACTCTTTGAAAGGCGTGACTTCCGTCACTACCTTCGCACCCCATTCGCCCGAAGCATCCACGGTGCTGATCACCTCTGCTGCTGTGTCGCGTTGCGCATCGCTGACATAGAAGATAGCCGAGCGGTACTGCGTGCCGCGGTCATTGCCTTGCTGGTTGCGCGTGGTCGGGTTATGCATGCGGAAGAATTCGAACAGCAGGTGGCGATAGCTCAGCTTGGCCGGGTCGAACACGATCTTCAATGATTCGGCATGGCCGCTACTGCCAGTTTTCACGATATCGTAGTTCGCATTCGGCACATCACCGCCGGTGTAGCCGACCTCGGTCTCCAATACGCCGGGGATCTGGCGTACCAACTCTTCCATCCCCCAGAAGCAGCCGCCAGCGAGGTAGGCGGTTTGTGTGGTGTCGGTCATGGTGTTTCCTTTCTGTTCCGCCCAAGCGGGGTGGGCGACACTCAAAAGAAATATTAAAAAAACATTGCGAATCAATCTATCGCCGCTCTTTCTTCATTGCGGCAGCAGCTTCACGTTTGAATTCTTTTTCTTTCTCCGTGGCCCTCTTGTCATGCTCTTTCTTGCCTTTTGCCAGTCCGATCTCCAGCTTCACGCGGCCACCCTTGTAGTGCATGTCCAGCGGCATGAGGGTGAATCCGGCGCGTTGTACTTTGCCGATGAGTTTGTCTATCTCGTGTGTGTGCAGCAGCAGCTTGCGCGTGCGCACGGGGTCGGGGTGAATGTGGGTGGAAGCGTTTTGCAGGGGGCTGATGTGCGAGCCGAACAGCCAGAGTGCACCGTCTTTGGCCAGCACATAGGCTTCTTTAAGTTGCACGCGTCCGGCGCGGATGGCTTTGACTTCCCAACCTTCGAGCATGATGCCCGCTTCATGTTTGTCTTCGATGAAGTAGTCGTGAAAGGCTTTTTTGTTCTGAATGATGCTCATGGCGGGTGAGTTTTACGGTGTGTTGGGATATTCTACCAGCCTTTGGTGACGGGCTTGGAAGCATGGCGTTGGTTGAGAAGACTGTACTGGTGGCGCATACGGCGGAGCAGATGTTCAATCTGGTGGATCGTGTCGAGGAATATCCCCAATTTCTGCCCTGGTGCGGCGGGGCGACCGTGGACGAGATGCAGGGCGAGACCATGCACGCCACGGTGCATATCGATTACCACCATATAAAACAGCACTTTTCCACCGTGAACCTGCGTGAACCGCCATTTCTGATCAAGATGAAGCTCAAGGACGGCCCATTCCAACAATTGGACGGGAGTTGGCGTTTCATACCCTTGAACGAGGAAGCCTGTAAAATAGAGTTCCGTCTGCATTATGAGTTTTCCAGCAAGTTGCTGGAAAAGGTAGTGGGGCCGGTTTTCCATTACATCACCAACAGTTTCGTGGATGCTTTCATCCACCGAGCAGATAAGATCTACACCACGGCATGAACACCGAAAACATAAATATCGAGCTGGTCTATGCCTTGCCGCAAGAGCAGACGCTGCTTAAATTCCCTGTGCCGGCCGGCACCACGCTGGGCGAAGCCGTGCGCTTGTCTGGCATCCTGGAGAAATATCCAGAGATCGATCCGGCAAAGGCCAAATACGGCATCTTCGGCAAGCTGAACAAAGCCGATGTGGTGATGCGCGAGCGTGATCGCATCGAGATCTACCGTCCATTGATCGCCGATCCTAAAGAAGTGCGCCGCAAGCGTGCCGAAGAGGGCAAGGCTATGAAGAAAGGTGGCGGTGATGCTTGATGTCGACCTGCATTGCCATTCCAGTTGTTCCGACGGCACGCTGACACCGGAGGAGTTGGTCGCGCGTGCGGCCGAGCGCGGGGTGACCATGCTGGCGCTGACCGATCACGATGAGATCATCGGTCTTGATCAGGCAAGAGCAGCCGCCGAGAAGCTCGGCATGACCTTCATCAACGGTGTCGAGATATCCGTCTCATGGCGTAAACACACATTGCATCTGGTCGGCCTGAACATAGACCCGACCTATCCGCCATTGGTCGCGGGATTGGCCGAAGTGCGCAGCGGACGCGGCCTGCGAGCGCAGAAGATGGCCGACGAGTTGGCCAAGGTCGGTATCGGCGGCGTGCTGGAAGGTGCTTATAAATTCACCACCAATCCAAACATGATCGGTCGCACGCATTTCGCCCGTTATCTGGTTGAATCCGGCCGCTGCAAGGATGTGAAGAGTGTGTTCAACCGCTTCCTGGCGACAGGAAAACCCGGCTATGTCCCGCATCAATGGGCGAATCTCGCGGACGCGATCTCCTGGATACGCGGTAGCGGCGGCATCGCCGTGCTGGCCCATCCGGGGCGCTACATGGTGGGTCGCCATAGCATGGGCAAACAGACCATGCACGAACTGCTGGAAGAATTCGTCGAGCTGGGCGGTGGCGCACTGGAAGTGGTGACCGGTAGCCATACACCACCGCAGTATGCGGAGTTCGCGCGTTATGCCGAGGAGTTCAACTTGCTATCGTCATGCGGTTCGGATTTTCACGGGCCGCACGAGAGTTACCGAGATATGGGGCGACTGCCCGATCTGCCTGAAAACTGTCGTCCGGTGTGGCAACACTGGCAAGACTCCACTCAACTGAAAGCAGCCTGATGGCACAATTCTTCAATATCCACCCTGACAACCCCAATGCACGCCTGATCCGTCAGGCGGCGGAGATGCTGCGCGACGGTGCTGTGATCGTCTATCCGACGGATTCCGGTTATGCCCTAGGCTGCCATCTGGGTGACAAGAATGCGGTGACCCGCATCCGCCAGATCAGAGAACTTGATGAGCAGCATCATATGACGCTGGTCTGCCGCGATCTGTCCGAGCTATCCAACTATGCGCGGGTGGACAACGTGCAGTTCCGCCTGCTCAAGAACAACACCCCCGGTGCCTACACCTTCATCCTGCAAGCCACAAAGGAAGTGCCGCGCCGTCTGCAACACCCCAAGCGCAGCACGGTCGGTGTGCGCATCCCCGACCATCCGGTGGCGCTGGCATTGCTGGAAGAACTGGGCGAGCCGCTGCTGAGTTCCACCCTGATCCTGCCGGACGAACCTTTCCCGCTCACCGATATCGATGAGATACGCGAGCAACTGGAGCATCGCGTGGAACTGGTCATCGAGGGCGGGACGGTAGGCATCGAGCCTACTACGGTGATCGACCTGACAGGTTCAGAGCCGCAATTAATGCGTGCCGGACGTGGTGATGTGACACCGTTCGGGGTCGAGGGATAGATGGAGCATCTGATCCAGCTCATCACCGTCGCGGCGATCCCCATCCTGTTCGCGATCACACTGCACGAGGCGGCCCACGGTTATGTGGCAAGGCACTTCGGCGACATGACCGCTTACCAGCAGGGACGCATCACGCTCAATCCCATCAAACATATCGACCCGGTCGGCACTATCCTGCTGCCGATGTTGACCCTTGTACTGGGCGGCATCCTGTTTGGCTGGGCCAAACCGGTGCCGGTCAATTTTTCGGCTTTGCGCCGTCCCAAGCAGGACATGCTGTGGGTCGCCATCGCCGGCCCGGCCAGCAATATGGCCATGGCCATCTTCTGGGCACTGGTGGCCAAGCTGGCCTGGAGCTTCCCGCATGGCTACTTCTCCGAGCCGTTGATGGAAATGGCCCAGATAGGGGTTAAAATCAACGTCATCCTGATGGTGCTGAACATGCTGCCGTTGCCGCCGCTGGACGGTGGGCGCGTCGCAGTCAGTTTGTTGCCGCACCGTCAGGCTTATCAGCTCTCGCGTATCGAGCCTTACGGCCTGTTCATCCTCATCGGACTGGCCATCACGCCGGTGCTGGGCTGGATATTGACGCCGCCGGTTATTGCGGTGATCGATCTGATCAATTTTTTCTTGTAATGGAGAACTCTGAATAATGTTTGCTGATCGCGTTTTATCCGGGATGCGTCCCACAGGTAACCTCCATCTGGGCCACTACCATGGTGTGCTGAAGAACTGGGTGCAGATGCAGCACGAGTACGAGTGCTACTTCTTCGCGGCCGACTGGCATGCGCTGACCACCCATTACGACACACCGCAAATCATCGAACAAAGCGTATGGGATATGGTGATCGACTGGCTGGCGGCCGGTGTCGATCCGGCCCATGCCACATTGTTCATCCAGTCGCGCGTGCCGGAGCATGCCGAACTGCATCTGTTGCTGTCCATGATCACGCCGCTGGGCTGGCTGGAGCGCATGCCGACCTATAAGGACCAGCAAGAGAAACTGTCCGGTAAGGATCTGTCCACTTACGGTTTCCTCGGTTACCCCTTGCTGCAGAGCGCCGATATCCTGATCTACCGTGCCACCCAGGTACCGGTGGGCGAAGACCAGGTGCCGCACATCGAGTTCACCCGCGAGATCGCACGCCGCTTCAACCATATCTATGGCCGCGAGGCGGGATTCGAGGAAAAGGCCGAGGCTGCCGTGAAGAAGCTGGGCGGCAAGAAGGGCAAGCTTTACACCGAACTGCGCACCCGTTATCAGGAGCAGGGCGACGACGAGGCGCTGGAATCGGCCAAAGCATTGCTGGACGAACAGCAGAACCTGTCCCATGGCGACCGCGAGCGCCTGTTCGGCTATCTGGAAGGCGGCGGCAAGATGATCCTGTCCGAGCCGCAGGCCATGCTGACCGTCGCTTCCAAGATGCCCGGGCTGGACGGGCAGAAGATGTCCAAGTCATACAACAACACCATCAGCCTGCGCGAAGACGAGGCCGAGGTCGCCAAGAAGATCAAGACCATGCCGACCGACCCGGCTCGCATCCGCCGTACCGATCCCGGCGATCCGGACAAATGCCCGGTGTGGCAGTTGCACGAGGTGTATTCGGGCGACAACGTGAAGCAATGGGTACAACAGGGCTGCCGCAGCGCGGGCATCGGTTGTATCGAATGCAAGCAGCCGGTCATAGAAGGCGTGCTGACCGAACAGCGCCCCATGCGTGAACGCGCCCAACGCTATCTGGACGATCCGTCACTGGTGCGCAACATCATCGCTGATGGGTGTGAGAAGGCGCGCAAACTGGCGATCGACACCATGCGCGATGTGCGCGAAGTGATGGGACTGGAATACAAGTGAGCGAACTGCTTTCCCAGAGCGATCTCCCCATGACGCAGCCCGTGGCATTCGTCCACGGGCAGCCCATGACGGAGATGCCGCACGACCTGTTCATCCCGCCGGATGCGCTGGAAGTCGCTTTGGAGTCGTTCCAGGGACCGCTCGACCTGCTGCTCTACCTGATCCGCCGCCACAATCTGGATCCGCTCGACATCCCGATGGCGCAGCTGACCCAGCAATACATCGGCTACATCGAGGCGATGCAGCAGCACCGCATGGAGCTGGCCGCCGAATACTTGTTGATGGCCGCGGTGCTGATCGAGATCAAATCGCGCATGTTGCTGCCGCGGCCGCCCAAGCAGGGCGATGAGCCAAGCGACGAGGATCCGCGCGTGGAGCTGATGCGCCGTCTGCTCGAATACGAACAGATGAAGCTGGCCGCGCAAAAATTGAACGAACTGCCGCAGGTCGGGCGTGACTTTGAGCTGGTGCAGGTGCTGATCGAACGTACCGTGATCGAACGCCTGCCCAGCGTGACCGTGGAAGACCTGCGCACTGCATGGCTGGCCTTGCTCGCCCGCGCCAAGGTCAATGCCAGCCACGTCGTCAGGCGTGAGGAGCTTTCCGTACGCGAGCAGATGACCAAGGTGCTGCGCCGCCTGCGTGATGTCGATTTCGTTCCGTTCGAGGAATTGTTCGAGCCGGAGGAGGGCATCCCGACCATGGTAGTCACCTTCATGGCCATCCTCGAACTGGCCAAAGAGACACTGATCGAGATCACACAAACCGAGTCATTGGGGAACATCTATGTCCGAACCTGTCGCGCCATCACAGCAGAATGAAGAAGAAGTGCTGACCGAAGAAGAGATGGTGGCGTCACCATCTGTTCCGGTATTGACCGAGGAGGTGGCCGGCGAGCTGGCCACGGTGAATATGGATATGGCACAGCTTCGACGCATATTCGAAGCGGCTTTGCTCACCACGCAGGAGCCTTTGTCGCCATCCGAATTGAAGCGCCTCTCCGGCGTGGCGCTAGAGACCCGTCAGGTAGAGGTACTGATGCAGGAACTGGGCGAGAAATACGCCGATAGTGGCATCGAACTGACCCGCGTCTCCAGTGGCTGGCGCTTCCGTGCCCGTCCCGAGATGCAGGAATTCCTGGACAGGCTGGATCCGCAACGCCCCCCACGCTATTCGCGCGCCGTGATGGAGACTCTGGCCATCATCGCCTACCGCCAGCCGGTGACCCGCGGTGACATCGAAGATATACGCGGCGTGGCTGTCTCATCACAGATTTTGAAGACGCTGGAAGGGCGCAGCTGGATCGAAGCCATCGGCACGCGCGACACACCGGGCAAACCGGCGCTGTATGCCACCACGCAGCAACTGCTGGACGATCTGAATCTGCGCAGCTTGAGCGACCTTCCCGCGCTGGAAGAGATGGGCAGCCTGATAGACCAGAGCAGCGACTCGCGCGACTGATGTCCGACCTCAAGCGCATCAGCTCGCGCGAAAACGCTTTCTTTAAATCCTTACTCAGGCTGACCGGCTCCTCCCGTGAACGCCGCGATGCGGCACAGACCCTGCTGGATGGTCCGCACCTGCTGCGCGCCTGGCTGGATAGCGGAAAACTGCCCGTGCATATCCTCATCAGCCCGCAAGCGCTGGAAGACGCCGAGATCAGCCGCCTGCGCGCTGAATGTCCGAGTGTGCCTTGTACCTTGCTTGAAGAGCCGTTGTTCAAGCAGCTCTCCGAGCTGAAGACTCCGAACGGGCTGCTGGGGCTGATCGATATCCCGCAAGCCGATCCGGCGCAAGCGAACGAATTCGTATTGCTGCTGGAAGATATTCAGGATCCGGGCAATCTGGGTTCTATCTTGCGCAGTGCCGCAGCAGCAGGATGTGATGCGGTCTACCTGTCGCAAGGTTGTGCCGATGCCTGGTCGCCGCGCGTGCTGCGGGCGGCAATGGGCGGACACTTTGTACTTGCAATCAATGAGTCATGCGACCTTCTTGAAGTCGCCTCACGCTTTGATGGGAATGTTTTCGCCTCCTCGCTGCAGGCGAAAACAGCACTTTACGAATGCGACCTGCGCGGCAAGATCGCTTTTGCCATCGGCAACGAAGGAGCGGGTTTGTCAGCGGAGTTACAAGCCAAGGCTCAGCAACGTTTCATCATCCCGATGCCGGGCAAGGTGGAATCGTTGAACGCAGCGGCCGCCACGGCGGTGTGCCTGTTCGAGGCGGCCCGCCAGCGACGCTAACGTTTCAATCCGGTCAGGTGCAGCAGGGTGGTGGCGATCTCTTCCACGGAGATGGTGGTCACGTCGAGGATGGGTATTCTGGCCTGCTGCATCAGATCCTCAGCCTGCAATATCTCCTTGCGGCAATTCTCCAATGAAGCATAACGACTGTTGGGCATACGCTCTGCGCGGATCTGGCTCAGGCGTTCGGGCTGGATGGTCAGGCCGTACAGTTTGCCGGTCAATGATTTGAGCGCCTCGGGCAGCGTGTGCTTCTCGAAATCTTCGGGCACCAGTGGGTAGTTCGCGGCCGAGATACCGAATTGCAAAGCCAGATAGAGTGAAGTCGGCGATTTTCCGCAGCGCGATACACCGACCAGGATGATGTCCGCCTTGCCCAGATCGCGCGTCACGCCGCCGTCATCATGGTTGAGTGCGTAGTTCACCGCATCCATGCGTTCGTTGTAGAACATGCCGGGATGATGTGAACGTCCGATGGCATGGGAAGAGGGTATGCCCAGCTCGTTCTCCAGCGGCACGATGAAGCTCTCAAACAGGTCCAGGATGAGCGCATCGCACTCTTCGATGATGTCGTGGATCTCCGGCACGATCAGCGTGCTGAACACGATGGGGCGCTGGCCGTCGGTCTTGGCAGTCTGATTGATGCGCTGCACCGCCTCGCGGGCCTTATCTTCAGAATCCACGAAGGGCAGGGTGACGCGTGCGAATTCGATCCCCTCGAATTGGGAAAGCAGGCTGCGGCCGAGTTTCTCGACTGTCAAACCGGTGCGGTCCGAGACAAAGAAGGCGGTACGTTTCTGACTCATTTCATCCTCAAGTAAGGACTGCTCAGGCGGAATGCTGATGCAGATAGGTTTCAAATTCGCTAGCCGGCAGCGGTTTGCTGAAGTAATAGCCCTGTACTTCGTCGCAGCCTTGCAGGCGCAGATAGGCCAGCTGCCCGGCTGTTTCCACGCCTTCGGCGATAGTCTGCATGCCAAGACTGCTGGCCAGATTGATGATGGCTGTAACGATGGCTTTATCTTCAGGATCTTCGGTCAGATCGCGCACGAACGACTGGTCGATCTTGAGTTTGTAAACTTTGAAACGTTTGAGATAGCTCAGCGAAGAATAGCCGGTACCGAAGTCGTCGATAGATAGACGTATTCCTCGCTCGTGCAATTTGTCCATCATTTGTACCGCACCTTGAGGATCATCCATCGCCACCGCTTCAGTAAGTTCCAGTTCAAGATGATTGGACGAGAGACCCGTTTCGTCCAGAATCCGTGTGACCAATTCCGGAAGCATGGGCTGACGGAATTGGATCGCCGAGATATTGACCGCGACCACCATATCAGACAGCCCGGCGGCCAGCCATTCTTTCATTTGCTGTGCAGCGGTACGCAACACCCATTCGCCTATAGGGATGATCAGACCACTCTCTTCGGCCAGCGGAATGAACTCTGCGGGGGAGATCACCCCCAACTCCGGATGTCGCCAACGCAGTAACGCCTCTGCGCCGACCACACTACCGTCGCGCAGGGAGACCTGCGGCTGGTAGTGCAACTGCAATTCGTTGCGTACCAATGCCTGTCTCAAGGCGCTGACCAATTGGGCATTGCGAACTGAATGTGCCTGCATCTCCAGCGTGAAGAAGCGATATGCATTGCGACTGCTTTGCTTCAGACGGTTCATCGCGGTATCAGCGTTCTTTACCAACTCGTCCAGGCTATTTCCGTCATCGGGGTAGATGGCGATACCGATCGAAGCCGTGTTCAGCAATTCGTGCTGATCGATGTCACAGGGGCGGGCAATCGCAGTGAGCAATTTTTCAGCGACCAAGGCTGCCGCATCAGCATCAGTCCCGGGAAATACCAAGATGAACTCATCTCCCCCCAGTCGCGAAACGGTATCCTCATCGCGCACGGACTTCTTCAACCGATTCGCGATCTCGATCAGATAACTGTCACCGATATTGTGGCCCAGAGAATCATTGATGTTCTGGAAGTTGTCCAGATCGATGAACATCACCGCCAGCTTCTCGTCGTTGCGCTGCGCCAAGTTGATCGCGTAATTAAGACGCTCGTTCAACATGCGGCGGTTGGGCAGGCCCGTCAAATGGTCGAAATTCGCAAGCTGTTCGATACGCGCCTCATCCATCTTCCTGTCAGTGATGTTCTCCTTTACAGCCAGATAATGGGTGATGCGTCCATCCGCCTGGCGCACAGGCGAAAGGGTCGCCGCTTCGATATAGATAGAGCCGTCCTTGCGCTTGTTGGTCAATTCTCCGTGCCAGGCTTTGCCCGCGGTAAGGTGCGCCCACATGTCGTCGTAGGTCTCTTTGGGGGTCTTGCCTGACTGCAGGATGTTGGGGTTCTTGCCCCTGACTTCATCCAGTGTGTAGCCGGTGACGGTGGTGAACGCCTGATTGGCGTATTCGATACGCGCATCCAGATCGGTGATGACGATCGTGTTCGGGCTCTGCTCGACAGCCAATGATAGTTTCAGTAAAGAAGACTCGGTTTGACGCAAATGCGAGATGTCGCGGGTGATAGACAGGATGCAAGGCTCGCCTTTGATCTCAACCCCTTTCGCGGACATGAGGCCGGTAAGAGTGCTGCCGTCTTTCCTGACGAATATCGCTTCCAGATTCTCGCAGAAGCCGTCACGCTGCAACCGTTCCACCAGCCGCTTCCTGTCTTCCGGCGAGTGCCACACACTGATCTCCAGTGAGGTCTTGCCGACCACCTCGTCCCTGTGCCAGCCGGTGAGTCGTTCAAAACCTTCGTTCACATCCAGATACATGCCGTCGCTCCGGCGGGTGATATTGACTGCATCCGGGCTGGTGAAGAAGGCGGTTCGGTACAACTCGTCCTTGTCGCGCAGTTCCTGGGTCGTTTGCTTCAGGAAGGCTTCGTCCGCGAATCGATCCAGCGCATAGCTGATATCCATGGTCATATCTATCAACAGATTTCTGGCAGCCTCGTCGAATGCGTTCACTTCACGTGCATAGAGCGAAAAAGCGCCGACCACTTTGCCTTTGCGATAGATGGGTAAGGAGGCCGAGCTGCCCCAATTGAACAATGCGGCACGCTCGCGCCAGGGCAACGTTGCAGGATCATGCTGGAAATCCTGGGACCAATACGGACGCTGTTCACGCACGCAGATACCCGTTGGCCCTTGTCCGGCCGGTTCGTCTGCCTGCACCGATATCTCCAGCCCCTGCAGATATTCGATACCGTTGCCATACGAGGCGACCGGCCTGATGAGTGACTCGTCCTCATCGAGCAGGCCGATCCAGGCCATTTCCATCCCTCCCTGTTCCACCACATCACGACAGATGATGTCGAATATCTCCGACTCGTTCTTGCTGCGCACGATGGCCTGATTGCATTGGCTAAGCGCGTTATAGAGGTTGGTCAGGCGCAGCAACTTCCCTTCGGTGGCCTTGCGTCCGCTGATATCCCGGGAAAGCACGATAAAACTGGGGGGCTTTCCGGGCGCTGCCGGTTTTCGCGAGACGGAAAGCTCGAACCAATGCTTGCCATCAGAGAGTTCCAGATCGATCAGCTGACCATGGGAATAGCCTTTGCGTTCAGCCTCGATAAGCGAGTTCTGCACTGCTTCGGCGGCCTGCCGGGGCAATACATCCGCCAAGCGTTTACCGATGAAGAAATCCGGCGGCAGCGCCTGAAGCTCGGTGTGCGGGGAGTGGTAGTCGATATATCGCCCCTCGGCATCGACTTCAAACAACAAGTCGGGCAGCGCATCCAGTGTCGACTGCAACTGGGATCTTGTCTCGCGCAAGTGTCGGGTGCGAGCCCTAAGTCGTTGCCGCAACACGAGTGACACGACACTCGTTGAGAGCAGCAGGGCGATGATGAACCAGAGTAACTGCTTCATGTAAGCAGGAATAACGGTTGTCGGCCCAGGCGTGCCCCAGTGCTTGAGTATACGGAAGTATTCAGAATGCGGCTCCGCTTGCCAGCGGCTCAAATGCCGTTCGATAACACGCAACAGATCGGCATTCCGTCCATGAGCTGTTGCGTAGAACAGACGGGCCGGATTGAAATAGATGCCGGTATCGATGAGTGAATATCTTCCGGCTTGGAACTCACCGAAATGGTGGTTGGTGATGACTGCATCCGCTTTCCCTGTTTGGGTAAGCCGGAATGCCTCTTCATAACTACGTGTTGGAATGATCTGTGCCTTGATGCCGAAATCGTGCAGCATTTTGGATAAGCGTTCCTGCTGGACACCGCCATCCAGCACCGCGATACGCTTGCCATCCAGCTCAAGGAAGGAAGAGATAGAAGCATGTTCATTGCGGAAGACCTGGGTCCAGCTATGCAGGGCAGGTGCTTCGTGGAAGTCGAACTCGGTATTGCGCCCCTCTGTGAAGGCGACATCAGGCATCAGATCGATCTTGCCAGTCTTGAGTTGCTGCAAACAGGCTTGCCACTCACAGGCGACAAAACGGATATTCCAATCTTCCTGTTTGGCGATTTCATGCAGGATATCCACCATGATGCCGGCAGCTTTGCCATCCGGCATGGTGAAAATCTTGGGCGGGTTCTCGTACAAACCGACCCGGACCTGTCTGGTTTCGGCTTGAACGTAACTGATTGATAAGGCAGTGGCAGCAAATACGGCGACTAAATGCGACACGACTATACGAATGTGTAGTCGGTGCAACATGCGAATAGCGATCTCCTGCATGTAATACATAGGAATGAAGGCGAGCTTTCTGTATGTGAGCCGGAAATAGTCTATACGCTCTTGCTACAAGCTGAAACAGCTTAGGCAAATAAAAATCGCCCACGAGGGGCGATTTGCATTTGGCGGAGAGGGAGGGATTCGAACCCTCGGTAGGGTATTACCCTACACACGCTTTCCAGGCGTGCGACTTAAACCGCTCATCCACCTCTCCGGAAGGGCGCGCAGAATAAACTAGAACGGCTTTCGAGGCAAACGGAATTGATCATGCCAGCGCAGCAATGCCGCAAATACGCTGGCCGGACTGTCATCTACCAGTCCGTGTGCTTCCAATCTCTCGACCAGCCCCGGCCGGTCGACACGCAGGAAGGGATTGGTCGCTTTCTCCAAAGCGATGGTGAAAGGCACGGTCGGACGACCTTCGGCGCGCATTTCTTGCGTTGCGGCGACTCGTTGCTTGATCGCGGTATTGTCGGGTTCGCTATGCGCGGCAAAGCGCAGCGTGTATTCGGTGTATTCGTGCGCGCAATAGACTAGTGTTTCGCCCGGCAGTCCAGCCAATCTCTGCAAGGATTGATATAGCTGCTCCGGACTACCTTCGAAGTTCTTGCCGCACCCGGCGCCGAACATGATGTCTCCACTGAACACGACTCCCGGTGCGACAAAGGCGATGTGATCGACCAGATGCCCCGGCAACTCCCATATCTCGAACTCAACCGGGATTTCCTCCAGCTGCAGCCTGTCACCTTCCTTTAACGCATGTGTGATGTGCGGATTGTTCGGATGGCTTCGTCCGTACACCGGCACGTTATATACTTCGCGCAATTCCTCGATGCCGTCGACATGATCATGATGACGATGGGTACAGAGGATGGCGGTCAACTTCAAGCCGGTCTGCTTCAGAAACGCAAAGACAGGCTTTGCCTCGCCAGGATCGACGATGACGACTGTGTCTGACTGGCCGTGGATCGCCCATATGTAGTTGTCGTTGAGGGCGGGGATAGGCGAGATTTTCAACATAATTAGGTCTGTAGCTTCGATGCCGAATTCTAAAGTAATCTCGAAAAGTCTGAGCGAATGGTTCGCCACGGAG
>JBDRPZ010000013.1:0-27081 GCA_043826585.1 Pseudomonadota bacterium | reverse complement strand
ATGGGGTGGCGGATACTCTTGATGCCGACTTTGTTGATGGCGAGCTGGCGGGTATCCGCGCTGCTCTGCACGTCTGGAATGGGCGCGGGTGCGTTCATTGTCGTAACCTTTGCGTTGTGGCCGGGGGCCGATTATAGACAGTCTCCGACTGTTTTTGTCGGGTTATCTCGTTATGCGGAAACATGCACCTTGCGCACGCTGCTTTCGATACCGGCGGCATCCAGCCCGCAGTCTGCCAGCAATAGTGCGTGCTCACCTTGTTCTACAAAGCGGTCGGGCAGGCCCAGATGCAGCATGGAGACCTTCACGCCATGTTGCGCGAGGCATTCAGCCACTGCGCTGCCGGCACCGCCCTGCACCGTGTTCTCTTCTACCGTCACCAGCAGTACGTGCTCGCGCGCCAGTTTCAGGACCAGTTCTTCATCCAGCGGTTTGACGAAGCGCATATTGGCGACCGTGGCATTCAACTTCTCTGCTGCTTCCAGCGCCGGTGCCAGCATGGTGCCGAAAGACAGGATGGCAACGCCGATACCGCTACGACGTATCTCGCCCTTGCCCACTTCAAGCGCAGTCAGTTCTTTATCGACCACCACGCCCGGGCCGGTACCGCGCGGATAACGCACAGATGTCGGTGTATCCATACGATAAGCCGTGGTCAGCATCTGCCGACATTCGTTCTCGTCAGCCGGTGCCATCACGGTCATGTTGGGGATGCTGCGCAGGAAGGACAGATCGAAGCTGCCCGCATGCGTCGCACCGTCTGCACCGACCAGACCGCCCCGATCCACAGCCAGCATGACCGGCAGGTTCTGAATCGCGACATCATGGATCAACTGGTCGTAGGCACGCTGCAGGAAAGTGGAGTAGATGGCGACCACCGGCTTGCTGCCCTCGCAGGCCATGCCTGCGGCGAAAGTGAGTGCGTGCTGTTCGGCGATACCGACATCGAAATATCTGTCCGGATATTTTTCCGAGAACTCGGTCATGCCCGAGCCTTCGCACATGGCAGGCGTGATCGCGACCAGCTTGTCGTCTGCCGCAGCCATGTCGCACAACCATTCGCCGAATATCTGGGTGAAGGTGCGATGCGGCGCAGGTTTGGGGATGATGCCACTGGTGCGATCGAACTTGGAGACGCCGTGATAGAGCAGGCAGTCCTCCTCCGCCAAGGCATAACCCTTGCCCTTCTGCGTGACGATGTGCAGGAACTGCGGCCCTTCAAGCTTGCGGATGTTCTTCAATGTATCCATCAGAACGTCGATGTCATGACCGTCGATGGGGCCGATGTAGTTGAAGCCGAACTCTTCGAAAAGAGTGCCGGGGATGACCATGCCCTTGATGTGTTCCTCGGTACGCTTGGCGAATTCCAGCACCGGCGGCATGCCTTTGAGCATCTTCTCGCTGCCGCGGCGCATCGCCGCGTAGAAGCGACCGGACATGAGCTTGGCCAGATAGTTGTTGAGCGCGCCGACCGGACGCGAGATCGACATGTCGTTGTCGTTGAGGATGACCAGCAGGTTGGCATCAATAGCTCCCGAGTTGTTCAGCGATTCGAACGCCATGCCGCCAGTCATCGCGCCGTCGCCGATGATGGCGACCGCCCGTTCGTCAGTACCACGCAACTTCGCGGCAGCCGCCATGCCCAGCGCAGCCGAGATGGAAGTGCTGGAATGGCCGGTACCGAATGTGTCGTAGGGACTTTCGTCGCGCTTGGGGAAACCGGCGATGCCGCCATGCATGCGTAACCTGCTCATCGCTTCGCGGCGACCGGTGAGTATCTTGTGAGCGTAGGTCTGGTGGCCGACATCCCATACCAGTTTGTCTTGCGGCGTGTTGAACACGGCATGCAGGGCGATGGTCAGTTCCACCGTACCCAGATTGGAAGAAAGGTGACCGCCGGTCTTGCTCACCGACTCGATCAGGAATTCGCGCAGTTCAGCCGCCAGTTGCGGCAACTGGTCGCGCGACAGTTTGCGCAGATCTTCTGGGCTCTTGATGGTATCGAGCAGCGGTGTCATCAATACTTTCTCAGCACGATGAAGTCGGCCAGTTCGCGCAGTCTTAACGCAGCCTCGCCGAATTCGCCCAACGCACCCAGTGCTTCACGATGCAGACCTTGGGCCATCTCTTTGGCACCTGCCAGACCGAGCAGGCTGACGTAGGTCGGTTTGTCATTGTCGGCATCCTTGCCTGCAGTTTTACCCAGCGTTGCGGTGTCCGCCTCGCAGTCGAGCACATCGTCCACCACTTGGAAGGCCAGACCGATCAGTTTGCCGAAATGATCCAGCCGTTCGAGTTGCGCGTCTGTGAGTGCGTTACCGCAATAAGCCCCCAGTAGGATGGCGGCCCGGATCAGTGCGCCGGTCTTGTGGATATGCATCTGCTCCAGCTCAGGCAGCGACAACTGCTTGCCCACGCTGGCCAGATCGATGGCTTGCCCGCCCGCCATGCCGCGCGAACCGGAGGCGACCGCCAGCAGCTTCACCATCTGCAACTGCCTGTTCGCATCGTCGCTCAGCTTATGTTCGGACAGTAGCTGAAAGGACAGGCTTTGCAGTGCATCACCCACCAGCAGCGCCGTAGCTTCGTCGTATTCGACATGGCAAGTCGGCTTGCCGCGACGCAGCACATCGTCGTCCATGCAGGGCATGTCGTCGTGCACCAGTGAGTAGGCATGGATGAGCTCCACCGCGGCGGAGGCGATCTCCACGCGTTCTGTTGTCGCGCCCGCCAATTCACCGGCGGCGTAAGCCAGCAGAGGGCGTACACGCTTGCCGCCGTCCAGCACGCTATAGCGCATCGCGCCGTGCAAGCGTTGCGGCATCACGTCGGCCTGCGGCAACAAACGCTTCAGAGCTTCTTCGAATTGGGATTGACGGGTGGACACCCATGCAGTGAAATCGGCCGCCATCAGTTCGATTCACCTGCGTTGAGATCCTTCAGCACACCATCTTCCAGCACACGCACCTGCTGCTGTGCTTCTTCCAGTCGAGTGCGGCAGTACGACATCAGTTCCGCGCCGCGCTTATAGGCGGCAAGTGAGTCCTCAAGAGACAGCTTGCCTGATTCCATATCTGTCACGAGCTGCTCCAGATCGGCCATGGCCGTCTCGAAACTCGGCTTCTTTTCAGACTTTGTCGCCATCATCATTCCTGTGTGCATTGTTTCGCGTAGGGGCGGCATTTTACCCAAGCCACTACAGCGCTGCCAATTTTTGTTGCCCACCCCCTGTTTTTCTAGGACAATCGCGCCCCCGTCAACGTCCGGGAATCAATCAGTACATGCCATGTGAGCATTGTCAGATTCCCCGTATTCACAGAGGAATGTGGGTATGTCCGAAATAGCAAAGCTGCAGCAGTTCAATCCAGTCTCCGCGCAACCTCCGTTGAGCTGGTATTTCGATCCGAAGATACTCGAGTTGGAACAACGCGTATTACTCGATACAGGCCCGCAATATGTCGGCCACGAATTGATGGTGCCGAATCTCGGCGACTATCACGTGATCGAGTGGATGGACAAAGCGAAGATGCTGGTACGCAACGAGAACGGCGTCGAGCTACTTTCCAATATCTGCCGCCACCGCCAGGCCACCATGCTGGAAGGGCGCGGTACAGCCAAGAATATCGTTTGCCCGCTTCATCGCTGGACCTATGAGAACACCGGCGAGCTGATAGGCGCGCCGCACTTCCCGCAGAACCCCTGCCTGCACCTGAACAAGACGCCGCTGCAGAACTGGAACGGCCTGCTGTTCGCCGGCAAGCGCGACGTCGCGAAAGATCTGGCCAACATGCCGGCATTCAAAGAGATCGATTTCTCCGGTTACATGCTGGACCGTGTCGAGATCGACGAATACAACTTCAACTGGAAGACCTTCATCGAGGTGTATCAGGAAGACTACCACGTCGTGCCGTTCCATCCCGGCCTCGGCCAGTTCGTCGACTGTGACGATCTGCAATGGACTTTCGGTGAGCACTTCAGCGTGCAGACCGTGGGCATCAACCATGCATTGAAGAAATCCGGCAGCCCGACCTATGCCAAGTGGGCGCAGCAGGTGCTGCGCTATAACAACGGCGAATTGCCAAAGTACGGCGCGATCTGGCTGACCTACTACCCCAACATCACGGTCGAGTGGTATCCGAACACACTGGTGGTCAGTACGGTCGTACCGCGCGGCACGGACGCATGCACCAACATCGTCGAGTTCTACTATCCGGAAGACATCGTGCTGTTCGAGCGCGACTATATCGAAGCCGAGAAGCAGGCCTATCGTGAAACGGCAGTGGAAGACGATTTCATCTGCCTGCGCATGCACCAGGGACGCCGCGCACTGTACAAACAAGGCATCGAAGAACAAGGCCCCTACCAATCCCCGACCGAAGACGGCATGCTGCACTACCACGAGTTCCTGCGTCGCCATCTTGAGCCGCACCTGAAATAACAGCGTGGGATCGTTATGGATGCTGGTGGCTGCACTGCTGTTCGCGTGCATGGGTGCGCTCGTCAAACTGGGAGCGCCCCACTTCTCCAGCGGCGAATTGGTGTTCTACCGATCCTTCTTCGGCCTGATCATCGTGTACGCGATGCTGTACCGATCGCGCACGCAACTCGCTACCGCCCATTGGCGACCGCATCTGTGGCGCGGCCTGTCCGGCACGGTCGCCATGCTGCTGTTCTTCCACTGCATCACCGTATTGCCTCTGGCGACCGCCATCACCCTGAACTACACGTCTTCGTTGTTCCTGTCACTGCTGACGGTGCTGGTATTGAAAGAGAAGTTCCATTTACCGATGACCGCTTCTCTGGCGATAGGGTTCGCCGGCGTTGTGGCGCTGCTGCAACCCACATTGGAGCAGGAGCAATTCGCTGATGGACTGATGGGGGTCGCTTCCGGACTACTAGCAGGCATCGCCCTGATGAATGTGCGCCACCTTGGCATGCTGGGCGAGTCCGGGATGCGCGTCGTATTCTATTTCAACCTGATCGCCACAATCGCAAGTGCGATCTGGATGCTCGGCGACACACTGCATGCGACCACACTCTCCGACCTGCCACTGCTGATCGCCATCGGTGCGGCCGCCACCTTCGCCCAGTTATTCATGACGCGCGCCTACCGCACCGGCCACACCTTGGTCGTGGGTAGTTTGGCCTACACCACCATCATTTTCTCCGCATTGTTCGGCCTTTTTTTCTGGCACGAAAATCTAAGTATCGAAGCATGGATAGGCATGGCACTCATCATCACCAGCGGTGTGTTAAGCTTGAAACTGTCTCCAAAGATCCAGGGAAAAACATGATCACCATCGCTGACAGCAACAATCTGGTCAATATCGCCGTCATGGGCGAATTCACGCTGGCCGACTTCAAGCAGTTCGAACAACACGCACTTTACAAACTCAAAAGCGGCAGCGGCCTCAATCTGATCTTCGATCTGCGCGGCATGCTTTCCTACACCACCGACGTAGCCTGGGAAGAGATCAAATTCTTCAGCAGCGAACATAACCATGCATTCAACCGGATCGCCGTCGTCACCGATGACCAGTGGCTGACCTGGCAAGCCTGGTTGGCACGCCTATTCGTTGATGCCGACATCCGCGCCTTTGACGACTATAGCGAAGCGGAAAGCTGGACCGCCGCCTGACTCAGCTTGCGACACAAACAAAAAAGCCCGCATCGCTGCGGGCTTTTTTGTTGAACCAGCGCCGAATTACTTCAGCTTGGTTTCTTTGTATGCGACATGCTTGCGCGCCACCGGATCGAATTTCATGAATTCGAGCTTTTGTGGAGTCGTGCGCTTGTTTTTGTTGGTGGTGTAGAAATGCCCTGTACCAGCAGAGGATTCCAGTTTGATCTTCTCGCGTCCGCCTTTAGCTGCCATGGTGACTCTCCTTTATACCTTCTCGCCGCGTGCACGCATCTCGAACAGGACGGCTTCGATGCCATTCTTGTCGATGGTGCGCAATGCAGCATTAGTCAGGCGCAAAGACACCCAACGGTTTTCCGATTCAACCCACAAACGACGGCGTTGCAGATTCGGCAAGAAACGACGCTTGGTTTTGTTGTGTGCGTGGGAAACATTGTTGCCCGACATTGGGGCTTTTCCCGTTACTTGACATACGCGTGCCATGACTGACTCCAGACCAATTGCAAAAATGAGGCGCGGATTCTACCCAAACAGAGCAGAAGACACAACCGAAAGTTTCTAACCGTTTTTCCGGTACAGGGCGGACTGGGCGTGCGCCTGCAAACCCTCGCCAAAAGCGAGAGTGGATGCTATCTCCCCCAATTTCTGCGCCCCAGCCTGAGAAACCTGGATCAGACTGCTGCGTTTCTGGAAGTCATAGACACCCAGTGGCGAGGAAAAACGCGCTGTACCGGAAGTCGGCAGCACGTGATTCGGCCCGGCGCAGTAGTCGCCCAGCGATTCCGAGGTATAACGTCCCATGAAGATCGCACCGGCATGCTTCAGCTTGGGCAGCCATGCCTGTGGCTCGGCTACCGACATTTCCAGGTGTTCGGGCGCGATGCGATTGGAGATAGCGCAGGCTTCGTCCATATCCGCGACATGGATCAATGCGCCGCGATTCTCCAGCGCGGTCTTGATGATGTCTTTGCGCGGCATCTGTTCCAGCAGCTTGTCGGCACTGGCAGCCACTGCTTCGATAAAGGCCGCGTCCGGCGACAGCAGGATGGCTTGCGCCAATTCGTCGTGTTCGGCTTGCGAGAACAGATCCATCGCTACCCAATCGGGGTTCGTCTGTCCATCACAGATCACCAGAATCTCTGACGGCCCGGCAATCATGTCGATACCGCAAGCGCCGAACACACGGCGCTTGGCAGAAGCCACATAGGCGTTACCGGGACCGACGATCTTGTCTACCTTGGGGATGCTGGCTGTGCCATATGCCAGCGCGGCAACGGCTTGTGCGCCGCCGATGGTAAATACGCGATCCACACCACACAGATGTGCCGCAGCCAACACCAACTGATTCTTTGTGCCATCCGGTGTTGGCACGACCATGATGAGTTCGGACACACCTGCCACTTTCGCAGGCAAGGCATTCATCAATACGGAAGAAGGGTAGGCTGCCTTGCCGCCCGGCACATACAGGCCGACGCGATCCAGCGGCGTGACTTGCTGGCCGAGCAGCGTGCCATCTTCGTCTTCATAGCTCCAGGAAGCTTGCACCTGCTTCTGGTGATAGGACGTGACACGCTGCGCAGCTTGTTCAAGCGCCGCTCTCTGCTCGCCAGGCAAACCATCGAACGCCGCCTTCAGTTCTGACTTGGGCAGTTCCATCGCGGCTGCATCTGCCAGCGGCAGACGATCGAACTTGCGTGTGTATTCCAGTACCGCTTCATCGCCGCGCTTCTTCACGTCGGAGAGGATGGCGGCGACGGTCGCTTCCAGCTTCTCGTCAGCAGTCTCTTCAAACGCCAGCAGCGCATTCAGGCGCGCATCGAAATCAGCTTGTTGGGTAGATAGTCGTGTGATGTTCATTTGATAGCTCCGGCAAAAGCATCCAGCATGGGCTGGATAGTCGCGCGTTTGAGTTTTAGCGAGGCCTGGTTCACCACCAGACGCGAAGAGATATGCACGATCTCTTCCACCGCAACGAGGTTGTTGGCCTTCAGGGTCGCGCCGCTGCTGACCAGGTCGACAATAGCGTCGGACAAACCGACCAGCGGCGCCAACTCCATCGAACCGTACAGTTTGATCAGGTCGACATGCACGCCCTTGGAGGCGAAATGGTCGCGCGCCGTCTTCACAGAGTTGGTCTCGAAGCGCAGACGCGCACCCTGCTTCACTGCGGACTCGTAGTCGAAGCCGTTCTGAACGGCCACCATCATGCGACACTTGGCGATGTTCAGATCGAGTGGTTGATACAGCCCTTCTCCGCCATGCTCATTCAGCACATCCTTGCCCGCCACACCCAGATCGGCTGCGCCATATTGCACATAGGTCGGCACGTCGGATGCGCGCACGATAATGAGCTGCACATCGTCACGATTGGTGGGCAGGATGAGTTTGCGCGAGGATTCCGGATCTTCCAGCGGTTTGATGCCGGCAGCTTCGAGCAGCGGCAGCGTCTCTTCAAAGATGCGTCCTTTGGATAGGGCGATGGTGATCATGGTTTGACTTTCTATTGTTTCAAACGGCGCAAGCGCCTCAGTTAATACTTATTTCAAGCGACGAATGTTAGCACCCAGCTGTGACAGCTTGCTTTCGATGTGCTCGTAACCGCGATCCAGATGATAGATACGGTCGATGACTGTCTCGCCCTGTGCCACCAGCCCGGCGATGACCAAACAGGCCGAGGCGCGCAGATCGGTGGCCATCACGGTCGCACCTTCCAGATTCTCCACACCTTTAACGACTGACGTATTGCCTTCCACTTCGATCTGCGCGCCCAAGCGGCGCAATTCCTGCACGTGCATGAAACGGTTCTCGAAGATCGTCTCGATCACCATCGCACTCCCTTCCGCGATGCAATTGAGCGCCATGAACTGCGCCTGCATGTCGGTCGGGAATGCCGGGTGCGGGGCGGTACGCACATTGACCGCCTTGGGGCGCCCGCTCATTTCGAGATGGATGCTGTCACCATCGACCTTGATCTTCGCACCCGCCTCGCCGAGTTTCTCCAGCACGGTTTCCAGAATATCGGCGCGTGTCTCGCGCAGCGTGATGCTGCCGCCGGTCGCCGCTGCGGCCACCAGAAAGGTACCGCTCTCGATGCGGTCGGGCATGATGCGATGCGTCGCACCATGCAACGATTCCACGCCGGTGATAGTGACCGTGTCGGTGCCGTCGCCGCTGATCTGCGCACCCATCGCACGCAGACAATCAGCCAGATCGACCACCTCCGGCTCGCGCGCCGCGTTCTCCAGCACGGTCACCCCATCCGCCAGCGCCGCAGCCATCATCAGGTTTTCGGTGCCCGTGACGCTGACGATATCAAAGAAGATGCGCGCGCCTTTCAAGCGCTTGGCCTTGGCGTGGATATAACCGTGCTCGATGGCGATCTCTGCGCCCATCGCCTGCAACCCTTTGATGTGCAGATCGACCGGACGGGAACCGATGGCGCAACCTCCCGGCAGGGATACCTTGGCATCGCCGAAGCGCGCCACCAACGGCCCCAGTACCAGGATGGCTGCGCGCATGGTTTTCACCATGTCATAGGGTGCTTCCCAATTGTCGACCTTGCCGCCGTTGAAAGTGATCTCGTTCGTCGCCACTTCTGCCGTGACACCCATCTGCAGCAGCAGCTTGCGCATGGTGCCGACATCGTGCAGGTCGGGCAGATTGGTCAGATGCAAAGTTTCCGCGGTCAACAGACTGGCACACATGATGGGTAATGCTGCGTTTTTTGCACCGGAGATACGGACTTCGCCGCGCAATGGCGCGCCGCCCTGAATGGCTAGTTTTTGCATATTAGTTCAATCAGTGGATTTTTCTGGGGCCGCGATGGAAAGCATGGCGGACACATCATATAGATCTGCGAGGCTGCGCAAGTTTTGCGGAATATTGGTGAATTCAAGCTTACCCTTCTGCTGGCGTACCCACTGCATAAGCACACCC
The DNA here is from genome assembly GCA_043826585.1 of Pseudomonadota bacterium. Classification (GTDB taxonomy): domain Bacteria; phylum Pseudomonadota; class Gammaproteobacteria; order Burkholderiales; family Gallionellaceae; genus Sideroxyarcus. The sequence continues at coordinate 17,504 of JBDRPZ010000013.1, read as the reverse complement.
AACGCGAACGAATCGACCTCGGTCACGCCATCCAGGTCGATGGTCGACACATGAAGCTCCGCTGGAATTTCAGTGAGCGACGCCGCTCGTGCCGTTTCCAAAGTAAGCGGCCCCGATACCAACATGCGATCACCTTCGAACTGTATCAATTCCGTTATCCCTTTTTCCCTGCCACGGCCACATCGCCCGCATCACGATTCTTTTCTGACAAGGTTTTGATCAGCCCGTCGATACCGACCTGCTTGATCTCGTCGGCAAAAGAGCCGCGGTAGCTGGTCACCATACTGATGCCCTCTACGGTCACATCGAAAGCCTTCCAGCCGCCATCTTTCTTCCTCATCTCATAGTCCACCGTCACCACCCGACCATCCGACACGCGAATGATGCTGCGCACCGTCGCCTCGTTCTCGTCCAGTAATCTGGCGGATTTAACTTCAACTTCCGGATCGGGATAGGTGCTGAAAACTTTGGTATAGGTGCGCACCAACATGGCGCGGAACTCCCGTACCAGCGCCTCCTTTTGCTCTTTCGTAGCCATGCGCCACGGACGCCCCACTGCCAGTTGCGTCATGCGAGTAAAGTCAAAATGGGGCAGGATCTTCTCGTCCACCAATGTCTGCAAGCGTGGCTGGTCTTCCACGATGGTTTTATCTTGCTTCACGACTTCGAGCACTTCACGAACGGTAGCCATGATCAGCCCATCAGGCGTCGACTTCACGCCCTCAGCCAGGCTGGGCATACTCATCACCGTCAGCAGTATCACTGCAAGAATCTTTTTCATGTCGCGCCCTTCGTTACCAAATTATTCTTTGCTGTCAGCCTGACTGAACAGGAATTTCCCGATCAGGTCTTCCAGCACCATGGCCGACTGTGTTTTTCTGAACACGCCGCCATCCTTCAATACTTCTTCATCACCACCCGGAACCAGTCCGATGTACTGTTCACCCAGTAAACCGGAGGTCAGGATGTTGGCAAATGTGTCCTTGGGGAACTGGTAACGCTTGTCGACGCTGATCGTCACCTTGGCTTCATAGCGATCGGTATCCAGCACGATGCTATCCACCCTCCCTACCAGCACACCGGCACTGCGCACCGAAGCGGTAGGCTTCAACCCCCCGACATTGTTGAAGTACGCGGACAACTGATAGGTCTCCGACACGTTATAGGTGCTCAAGTTTCCAACTTTCAGTGCCAGCACCACCAGCGCGGCGATACCCGCCACTACGAAAGCCCCTACCCACAGATCCAATGTCGTGCGCTGCATCGTCAAACTCCCCTGCACATACACGCGGTCAAGATGAAATCAAGCATCAAGATCGCCAAAGATGATTCCACCACCGTGCGTGTGGTGGCACCGGATACGCCTTCCGCCGTCGGCGGCGCATCGAAACCCTCGAACAGGGCGATCACAGTGACCGCCACGCCGAACACAAAACTCTTGATCACGCCATTGATGATGTCATCGCGAAAATCCACCGATCCTTGCATCTGCGACCAGAACGAACCCTCATCCACGCCAATCATCACCACGCCAACCACATAGCCACCGAACACCCCCATAGCCGAGAACAGTGCTGCCAGCAAAGGCATGGAGATCACCCCCGCCCAGAAACGCGGCGCCACCACGCGAGCGATAGGACTGACCGCCATCATCTCCATGGCGGAGATCTGCTCGGTCGCCTTCATCAAGCCGATCTCCGCCGTCATCGCCGAGCCGGCGCGGCTGGCGAACAACAAAGCCGCCAGCACCGGCCCGAGTTCACGCACCAGCGACAGCGCGACCAGCGACCCCAGCGCAGATTCGGAACCGTAGCGTTTCAGCGTCTCGAAACCCTGCAAACCCAGCACCATGCCCACGAACAAACCCGCCACGCCGATGATGATGAGCGACATCACACCGCTGGAGAACATCTCTTTCACGATGAGCTGAAAGCGGCGGAAACTCATGCCGGACTGCAGCAGCGTCATCGAAAGAAAGCGCGCCGCGACACCCAGTCGCCATATCGAATCCACGACGCGATGCCCAACACCTCTAACACTCTTCATCACCGGCATCAGCCTTTCACTCCCATGTCCTGCTCATACGTCGTGGCCGTAGGGTAATGGAAAGGCAGCGGCCCATCCATCTCGCCATGCACGAACTGGTGCACGAACGGATCGCTCGAGGCACGGATCTCGTCCGGCGTGCCTTCCGCGCGGATCACACCGTCCGAAATGAAATATACGTAATCCACTATCTTCAACGATTCCTGCACATCATGCGTCACCACCACCGATGTCGTGCCCAACGCGTCGTTCAACTTGCGGATCAACTGCCCCACCACCGACAGCGAGATGGGATCCAGTCCGGCGAAAGGCTCGTCATACAGGATCAACATCGGGTCAAGCGCAATGGTGCGCGCCAGAGCGACTCGGCGCGCCATACCACCAGAAAGCTCTGCCGGCATCAGTTGATGCGTGCCGCGCAAACCGACCGCGTGCAACTTCATCATTACCAGATCGTGGATGATCTCTTCCGGCAGATCGGTATGTTCACGCATCTGGAACGCCACATTATCGAATACCGACATGTCCGTGAATAAAGCGCCAAACTGGAACAGCACACCCATCTTGCGGCGCATCTCATACAAGCCTTTGTCATCCAGATCGTGAATGACCTTGCCGTCGATGCGCACTTCCCCCCGTGTCGGACGCAGTGCGCCGCCGATGAGCCTGAACAGCGTGGTCTTGCCACAGCCGCTGCCGCCCATAACGGCGATCACCTTGCCCTTACCGAAAGACATATTGATGCCGTTCAGCACGGGACGTCGATCGTACGAGAAGTTGACATCCCGTATTTCAACTAACGCTTGTTCGGACACAAAGACACCTCGACTGGATAATCAGGCGCGCATTCTATCACCTCGCCCTTCCTGTTTCGTCATGCTCCACCATCCGGCGATTCCGCCGCCGCGGCAGCTTGAGCTCGGCCCGATTACTGGCTATCCTGCGCGCATCGCCGACTCAACACTGTGCCATCCATTGAACCCAGACGTCCGCCCCAGCCTTCTCATCGTCGATGACGATCCGCTCATTCGTGATTCGCTGCATCTGTCGCTCTCTGACGAATTCGACATCTTGCTTGCCGAGGACAGGCCGCAGGCGGTGCGTCTGGTGCGCGAGCTGGAACAGCCTCCGCAACTGGCATTGATCGATCTGGGCCTGCCGCCCACCCCGCACCGCCCGCAGGAAGGCTTCCGCCTGATCGCGGAACTGCTGGCCCATGCCCCCGAGATCAAGATCATCACGCTATCCGGGCAAAGTGACGAAGGCAACGCGCGGCATGCACGCGCTTTGGGTGCCTTTGAATTCGTTGCCAAACCCAGCAAGCCGGAAGCGTTACGCGCCGAATTGCGCGCCGCCCTCATCGCGCAACACAGCGAACGTCGGAGCGCCGCTTACAACGAGCAACAACTCGGCATCATCGGCGACAGCCTGCCGATCCGCAGCATGCGCGACCAGATCAGGCTGTACGCGAACACCCCTTATCCGGTGTTGATCCAAGGCGAATCCGGCAGCGGCAAGGAGCTGGTGGCAGCCGCTCTGCAGCGCCTGAGTCGCGACCCTGACGCTCCTTTCATCGCCATCAACTGCGCCGCAATCGCCCCCAATCTGCTCGAATCCACCCTGTTCGGCCATGCCAAAGGAGCGTTCACGGGCGCGACGACCGCGCAAGCCGGCTTCTTTGAAAAAGCAGCCGACGGCACCCTGTTCCTCGACGAGATCGGCGAGTTGCCGCAGGAACTGCAGGCAAAACTGTTGCGCGTCCTGGAGAACGGGGAATACCAGCGCGTGGGCGAGACCGCCACCCGCAAAAGCAATGCGCGTATCGTTGCAGCGACCAATCTGGTGCTGGCACAAGCGGTACGCAGCAACGACTTCCGCAGCGACCTGTTCCACCGCCTCAGTGTTTTCACCATCAACGTGCCTTCACTCCGCACGCTGGGTGAAGACAAGATATTGCTGCTCGATCACTTCCGACGCCTGTATTCCCATCAGATGCAAAGCGCGCCATTCACACTAGACGAGTCCGCCGAGGCGAGCTGGAAGCTTTACAGCTTCCCCGGCAACACCCGCGAGTTGCGCAACATCGTGATCCGCCTGACCACCAAACACCCGGGCGCACAGCTCACGGCCAGACAACTTGAAAGCGAGTTCGATCTGCATCCCGAGCTGTCCGACAGGCTGGCCTCCTCACCCGAAGCCGGCGCGCACGCACGTTTGCAACAAGGCGACTTCAATCTTGACGACCTGCTGATGGGCTATACTCAAACGTATATCGATGCCGCCATGGAGCTGGCGCACGGCAATGTAAGCGAAGCCGCAAAACTGCTCGGCATCGCGCGCACCACCCTGTACAGCCGCATGGATGCATTGCAAAAACACAGATCGCAGCAACGCAATCAATAAGGGGAAAAGATGTATCTGGAGCATTTCGGCCTCAATGAGCCTCCGTTCAAGATCACACCGGGCACCGACTTCTTCTGTTCCGGCGCGCACCGTGGCGAGATACTCGATGCCTTGGTCTACGCCATCACCGACGGCGAAGGCATCATCAAGATCAGCGGTGAGGTCGGTAGCGGCAAGACCATGCTGTGCCGCATGCTGCTGGACAAGCTGCCCACCAACATCAAGGCGATATACCTCGCCAACCCCAGCATGTCGCGCGACGAATTGCTGTACGCCATCGCCGATCGACTACAACTCGACCTTGAAGGCAAGCGCGTAAACGTCATCCTGCAGACCCTGCAAAACCATTTGGAAGCGATGTACGAGCGCGGCGAACGCGTGGTGGTACTGGTAGACGAAGCCCATGCCATGCCGCTGGAGACGCTGGAAGAACTGCGTCTGCTCTACAACCTGCAGGTCGGCAAACACAAACTGCTGCAGATCGTCTTGTTCGGCCAACCCGAACTGGACGAAAAACTGGCGCAGACCAATATGCGCCAACTAAAGGATCGCATCGTCCACCACTTCACCATCCTGCCGCTCTCACCCAAGATCGTGCATTCCTATCTGATGTTCCGTATGCGTGCTGCGGGTTACAAAGGGCCTGATATTTTTTCCGCAAATGCGGAAAAACAGATCGGCAAAGCCTCACAGGGCCTGATGCGCAGAGTCAACATTCTGGCTGACAAGTCGTTGCTGGCGGCGTTTGTGGAAAATACGCACCAGATCGAAGAACGTCACGTACAGGCCGCCTTGCGCGATAGCGAAATGACGCCGATGCGCAACTGGAGCGGCCGAAGATATGTCGCGGTACTGGGTGGATTGATACTGTTCGCAGCCATTCTGGCCGGCGCCGGATGGTTCTTCAATCAAGAGCGCATGCCGGAACCACAGAAACTGCAACACCAGACCGAATCGAAGCCCGACATTGCCACGGCTTCCGAGGTCACTGCCACGCCAGCAGCTTCTGCCGTAGCCGCGCCCCCGCAAATTGAAACCGTATCGGCCGTCGTCAGTACTTCCACAGAAACCGCTGGCATCGCTGAAGCACGACCACCCATCAAACTCAAACATATACCTAGCATTCCGCCCAACAGCCTGCTTCAGCAGCGCCTGGATGCTACCGAAGCCATGCTCAATGCAATGTCTCCGGGAAGCACCAGCATTCAGCTTTTCTACACCACCAATGTACAGCCGGCACGCATGGAAGGCTTCCTGCGCAGAGCACGTAAACTAGGCAAGCTGGAAGATATCTTCGTCATCCCTATCGAGCTGAAAGATCAAGACGCATTCCGCGTGCTTTATGGCAGCTTCCCCACTAGCAGCGTCGCTCGCGCAGCCATCCCTGAACTTCCCGCACGCTATCTGGAAGCATTTGCGCCGACCCTGCACTTACTGGAAAGCTATCAGAACACGCCTTAAGCTGATGAAACAAAAAAATATATAGACCACAGGGCTGTTGCGAGACCCAGTGTTTTAGGTTACCTTGCGACTAAACGTAAGGGGGAAAAGGGAATGAGGTCCAGTCACGCATTGCTTTGCGCTACCGGTGTGTTGCTAGCCGCCTGTAGTACGAAGCCACTCAAGCAGTCCGACATGCATATCCAGCAAACGCCGGACACAATCACCCGCAGCAGCGGCACCATCCCCCAACCCAGCAAACAGGCAGTTGTTCTCCCGCCACCAAAGGCTATTGCACCGCTGCCTATTTATAATTTTCAGTTTCTGGATGGCGTCACTCTTAAAGAAGCTTTATTTGCCATTTCTCGTGATGCGCAAGTAAACCTCGATTTCAAAGACCCCCAAGCACCAGAAATGTTGCAGCCCATTACACTAAACGTAGTTGGTCAAACTTTTCCTCAAATCATTGACCGCCTTGCCAAACAAACCAGAGTCCGCTTTGAGTACGACGCCAAAGGCAATTTGCTGGTATCACCAGATACCCCTTACTTGAAACATTATCCAATTGACTATGTAAATATCACACGAGATGCCGATGGAGACATCTCAAATACTTCGCAAGTTGGTAGTACTAGTGGCACTACAGCCGGCAACAATTCCAAGCTTTCAATAAAGAATTCTTCAAAAAATCATTTTTGGGAAACCTTAGTAGGCAATATCAAGGATATTTTGCGAGAGTCAGATAAAGATGTCCTTGTTGGCGGCACTAACTGCGGAAATAAAGCAATTAGCTCGCTTGCAAATGAACAAGAAGCGAGTGCAACAGGTTCCGGAAAAGCTGCCGTTCAATCTGCTTCGGTCATTGAAGGCGCAGGTGCTGGTGGTGAAGGAAACCAGCGAATTTCTGGAAGAACTGCATCAGGCCAAAAATCAGAACAACAATCAGATTGCTCGAATTACTACACACAGCAAGCAGCAACCGTAATGTCAAATCCCGAGGCTGGATTCATTACAGTCCGTGCAGACAGCAAGCAACATCAAAAAATCCAAGAATTTATTACCAAGGTGATGCGCAGTGCGCGCCGCCAGGTGCTGATCGAAGCGACCATCGCCGAAGTGCGCCTGAGCAGCAACTATCAACAGGGTATCGACTGGCAGCGCTTGCGCTTGGGAGCGAAAGGTTTCGGATTAAAGCAAGTTGGCACCCCTGGTTTGGGCTCTACCAATACCGGCAGCATGATGGTGCTCGACTATCTCAATCCGACTTCCAAGTTGGGCAATCTCAGTGCATCGGTTTCGCTGCTGGATTCATTCGGCGACGTCAAAGTGCTATCGAGTCCGAAACTGAGCGTGATGAACAACCAGACCGCAATGCTGCGCGTGGTCGACAATCTGGTGTATTTCACCATCAAGGCCGACACCACCACCAATCAGACCACCTCCATCACAACATACACGACCACCCCGATCACCGTCCCAACCGGCTTCACCATGAGCGTGACGCCGCAGATCAATGACAGCGATACCGTATTGCTCAACCTACGCCCGTCCATCACCCGTCTGCTGGGCTATGTGAACGATCCAAATCCGGCCCTTGCTGCTGCAGGCGTCACCAGCCGCATCCCGCAACTGCAAACACGCGAGATGGAATCGATGCTGAAGATTGAGAACAACCAGATCGCCATCCTCGGCGGCCTGATGCAGGATGAGATCAACAACCTGACTGATGGCATCCCTCTGCTCGACAGCATCCCCTTCGCCGGCAATGCATTCAAGAACCGCAACGACACCAAGACCAAGACCGAACTGGTGATCTTCCTGCGTCCGGTCGTAATCAAGGACGGCAGCATCGATGGCGACTTCGTCGGGTTCCGCGACAGTCTTCCGACCAGTGATTTCCTCAAGCCAGAAAGCGAAAAGGAATAACGATGAGCCTGCTACTCGACGCGATGAAGAAGTCCGGTGAAAAAGACAAGGGCACGGGCCTGACGCTGGAGGACCATCCCCATCAGTCGACAGCAAGTTCTACTCCTGAAATTCCACCGGCTGAAGCATCCCGTGCTGCTGGCCAAACATTGTTTGCCGCAAAGAAGAAAAAAGCCCCACCGCGCCGTCGCTGGAAACTGGGGCTGGTCCCCACCACCTTTTTGATCTGCAGCACGATAGGTGCTGGCTATGGCTATTACGTCTGGACCGAGCTCAACCCGCCCGTCAGACGTCCTGTTGCGCGGCCGGTCCCGGTTGCGGCCGCGCCGATCACACCGCCCCCGGCCGCGCCGCGCTTGGTTGCATCCATTGCACCTGAGCCCACACCCGTTCAAGCAGCGGAACCAACACCGCCAGTCACGCCACCTGTGACCGAGACAGTCAAAGCCGCTCCTGCCAAAACAGTCACCCATCGCGCGCCCAAACGCACGCCCCGTCGCCTGACCATCAAACGCCAACCCAAGGTGGATACCATCACGCCGACATTGCAGGATGCCTGGCAATCCTATCAACGCGGCGAGTATCTGGCGGCGGCACAGGGTTACCACACGGTGCTCGCTCAGGATGCCCACAACCGCGATGCCTTGCTTGGCTTGGGCGCGGTTGCTCAACAGCAGGGCCAGGATCAAACCGCCCAGCATTACTACCGCCAAGTGCTGTTGCTCGATCCTCGCGACCCGGTCGCTTTGGGGGCGATGTCTTCCTACAGCACGAACGAGGCCGATACTGAAGTGCGCCTGAAGCAGATGTTGTCCGACCAGCCGCAGGCAGCAGCGCTGCATTACGCACTGGGTAATACCTATGCGGATCAGTCGCGCTGGGCTGAAGCCCAGCAGTCATATTTCAGTGCGCGAGCGCTGGAACCGGGCAATGCGTTGTTCACCTTCAATCTGGCGGTCAGTCTGGATCACCTCGGCCAAAGCAAGTTGGCGGCGGATCATTACCGTCAGGCACTGGAACTGGACAGCAACAATAGCGCCGGCTTCGATCATGTACAGGCACTGCGTCGTCTGAATGAACTGACTTCTTCCCGCTAGGAACGACGATGGCCGCACCGCAACAACAGTTCCAGCAACCGATAGGACAATTGCTCATCGCGAAAGGCGTCATCAGCGAAGACCAGTTGCGCATCGCCACCCAAGAACAGAGCAAATCGCCCCAGCCGCTGGGGCGTTTGCTGGTTCGTCTCGGCTTCCTGTCCGAAGCGACCATCCGCGATGTGTTGTCCGAAAACCTGGGACAGGAGAGTGTCGATCTGGCCAATGTGATCGTCGATTCAGCGGCTGTGACGATGATCCCCAAGGAAGTTGCACGGCGCTACCAGCTGGTGCCGATATCGGTGGATGCAGTGAGCAAGAATCTGACGCTTGCCATCGCCGACCCCGACAACATCATCGCGCTGGACCAAGTTCGCGCGTTGCTCAAAGACGAATACAGGCTGATCACGCTGCTGGCCAGCGAATCTGACATACTGCGCGCGATCGACCAGTATTACGGCTTCGAGCTTTCCATCGACGGTATCTTGCACGAGATCGAGCCGGGCGAGCTGGAACACCAGAGCCTGCAGCAAGGCGTCAACGAGTTCAGCCAGCCGGTGGTGCGTCTGATCGACGCACTGCTGACCGAAGCCGTGCAGCAGAACGCATCAGACATCCACTTCGAACCCGAGAACAGCTTCCTGCGCATCCGCTACCGCGTAGACGGCGTGTTGCGCCAGGTGCGCAGTCTGCACAAGAGCTTCTGGCCGGCGATGGTGGTGCGCATGAAGGTGATGAGTGGCATGAACATCGCCGAAACACGCGCCCCGCAAGATGGCCGCATCTCTTTGCGTCTGTCCGGTCGCCCTATTGATTTCCGCGTTGCGTCGCACCCGACCTCGTATGGCGAGAATCTGGTGCTGCGTATCCTCGACCGCCAAAAAGGCATCGTACCGATCAACCAACTCGGGCTGGACGACAGCGCGCTTTCGACACTGCTTTCCATCATCTCCAAACCGGAAGGCATCGTGCTGGTCACCGGCCCTACCGGCTCCGGCAAAACGACAACGTTGTATTCCATCCTCAATCATGTGAACACCGAATCGGTGAACATCATGACGCTGGAAGACCCGGTGGAATATCCGATCCCGCTGATCCGCCAGAGCTCGGTGAACGAGGCAGCCAAGCTCGATTTCGTCAGCGGCATCCGTTCCCTGATGCGCCAGGACCCGGACATCATCCTGGTCGGCGAGGTGCGCGACCATCCGACCGCAGAGATGGCGTTCCGCGCCGCAATGACCGGCCACCAGGTGTCTTCGACGCTGCACACCAATTCCGCCGTGGGTGCGATACCGCGCTTGCTTGATATCGGCATCCTGCCCGACATTCTGGCCGGCAACATCATCGGCATCGTTGCACAGCGCCTGATCCGCATGCTGTGTAAACACTGCAAATATCCTTACCAACCCGATCTGTCCGAACGAAAACTGCTCGGCCTGCACCACAACGAAGAAGTCACCCTTTACCGAGCCGCCGGTTGCGATATCTGCCGCCACCAGGGCTACATGGGCCGACAGGCCATCATGGAGATCCTCAAGATGGATTCCGACATGGACGATCTGGTTGCCCGTCGCGCCAGCATCCGCGACATCAAGCATGCGGCGCTGGAAGCCGGTTTCCGCCCGCTGGCACAAGATGGCATCCGGCGGATCTTGCAGGGCGTCACTTCTGTGGCAGAAGTCTCGCGCGTCGTCGACCTTACGGACCGGCACTAACGTCCCATGGCCCTTTATCTATACAAAGCGATCGACAGCGACGGCAAAAGCGCCAAAGGACTACAGGATGCCGCCAACCTGATCGATCTGGAGATGCGCCTCAAGCGTGGCGGTCTGGATCTGATCAGCGCAAAGGAAGAGGATCATTCCACCTCCTTCGGCGCCACCAAAATCAAGCGCGTCGACCTGATCACTTTCTTCTTCAATCTCGAGCAGCTCTCGCGCGCTGGCGTTCCTCTTCTGGAATGTCTGGCCGACCTGCGCGACACCATGGAAGAACCCACTTTTCGCGAGATCATCGCCAGCATGGTGGAATCCATCGAGAGCGGCAAGAAGCTGTCCCAGGCGATGGCCGAACATCCCAACGCGTTCGACAAGATCACCTCCAACCTGACCAAGGCGGGCGAGGACAGTGGCAGGCTGGTGGATGTGTTCAAGCACCTTATGGAATCGTTGAAGTGGCAGGACGAGATGGCCTCGCAGACCAAAACCATGATGATCTACCCGGCCTTCGTCGGCACCATCGTGCTGGCCATCACCTTCTTCCTGATGATCTATCTGGTGCCGCAACTGGTCGGGTTCATCAAGGGCATGGGACAGGAGATCCCGATCCAGACGCGCATCCTGTTGGCCACATCGGATATCTTCGTCAACTACTGGTATGTGATCCTGCTCACCCCGTTCGTACTGTACGGCAGCTTTAAACTGGCGCTGTTGGTCAATCCCAAGCTGCAATACCACGTGGACAACCTCAAGCTGAACATATGGCCCACCGGCCCCATTCTGAGAAAGATCATCCTGTCCAGTTACGCCAACACATTCGCCATGATGTACAGTTCAGGCATCACCATTCTGGACTGCCTCGCAAATTCGCGCGACTTGGTGGACAATCAGGTCATCGCGCAAAGCCTGCAGAACGTCATGAGCGAGATCGAAGCCGGCAAGAACCTGACACAGAGCTTCCAGAAGACGGGCATCTTCCCGCCGCTGGTGGTGCGCATGCTGAAGGTCGGCGAGGCCACCGGCCAACTTGACCAGGCGCTGCTTAACGTCAGCTACTTTTATGATCGTGACGTGAAGGAGGCGATCAAAAAGGTGCAGGTCATGATCGAACCGGCTATGACATTGATCCTTGGCGTACTACTCGGCTGGGTGATGCTATCCGTCCTCTCGCCCATCTATGACCTTATCGGCAAGGTACAGCTCTGACCATGGCACGCACCCTGTTATTCCTTAGCGCAGAAAATTTCCAGGCCTATCACTGGAATGGCAAGGGGCTGACCTTCGTTCACGAGTTCAGTAACGATGCCGACGGCCGCGAACAGTTCTCCGTCTTCCTTGAACAGAATCACAACCCGACCTATCTACTGGTCGACATCATCGAAGAAGATTTTCACCTTGAGACCATCCCGCACCTGATCGGCCCAAGTCGCTCCGCGCTTATCGACCGCAAGTTCGAGCAGTATTACCGCAGCACCCCTTTCCGCCAAGCGACGCTGCTCAAGAGACAGGATGAAGGCAGGCGCGACGACGACTATCTGTTCTCGGCCCTGACCAATCCGCAACGCATCACCCCCTGGCTAGATGCCTTGCTGGAGAATCATGTTCCGCTGGCAGGCATCTACTCCATTCCCAACATCAGTGCGCCGCTACTGAAGAACATACAATCCGAACACATCCTGCTGCTGACCTGGGAGCGGAATGCCGGCTTGCGACAGACGTACTTCCACAATAAACGGCTGCATTTCTCTCGCCTGATCCCGATCAACGAGAACGGCACACTGATCGATGCGATCATTTCTGAGACGCCGCGTACCCAGCAATATTTGAAGAGTCTCTCCCTGCCCCCGCCGGGAGAGATTTTGGAAGTTTATATCCTGTGTCATGCGAACGAGATCGCGCAGTTGAGCCCTCGGCTCACCAATGACGGGGAGCAACATTTCAACTACCTGGACATTACCGAATTCGCCCGCCAGCACAAATGCAAACAGGAAATAGAGGATTCAGACAGCACCCCCCTGTTTCTCAATCTTCTGGCCGGCAAGCCGCCAAGCGCGCACTACGCCAATTCGGCCCACACGCATTTCTTCATGTTGTGGCAATTGCGCTTTGTCTTATTCGGGCTTGCCATCTTCATCATGTTGCTTGGGTTGTTGTGGAGCGGAATGGCCTTCTGGCAGAGTGAGCAATTCTCTTCCGAAACCGATCCTCTGTTAAAACAGACTGCCAGCCTGCAAGAGCAAGCTCAGGGCATTCAGCGCAACTTCGCCAATACCTCGGTACCTGCTGCCGACATGAAGACCGCGGTATTGCTGGCACGCAGCCTGAACCAGTATTCGCACCCTCCGCAAGAGATCATCTATGAATTGAGCGCAGTGCTGGAATCGTTCCCGCGCATCACCTTGAATGAGCTCGCATGGCAAACCAGCCCGGCAGATGCGGCCCCCACACCATACCCGGCCCAAGTCATCACCTTCGACGGCACGCTTACCGGATTCGGTAACGACCATCGTGGCGCACTGGCTTATCTGGAAAAGTTCGAACAGGCCCTGATTCGGCACGGCTACGCTGTCAGCGCCACAGCCCTGCCACTGGATATCACATCAAAAGGCAGCATCAATGGCCAGAGTGCCGATGCATCGCAAGGCCAGTTCACCCTGAAGATAATCTGGAGGACCCCGTCATGAGCTTCTCTACAGACGACCTCGGTGAGATCAAATGGAGCTTGCTGGCGTGCCTGCTCAGCGCGGGTGTTGCGGCAGGCCTGATAAATTACAGCGCCGATATCCAGCAGCAATCCCTTATAGAACTGCAACAGGCGCAGCGCCAGCTCAACACCGCTCGCGATCAGCTTCTCACCGCACAAAGCGATCAGGAGAACATGGCTTCATACCAGATGGAATATGACGCATTGGTCGCCCAAAAAGTCATAGGCAACGAACAACGTCTGGATTGGATAGAAGGCCTCGAAAGGCTGCGCAACCAGAACCTGTTGCCCGATTTTAATTACAGCATCGCCCCGCAGAGCGCATTCACCCCAATACCCCCCCTGAACGCTGGCAACTTTGCACTTAGCATCAGTCCCATGTCCATGGAGCTGGATCTGCTGCATGAAGGCCAGCTGCTGGATTTCTTTGGCGCGCTAAGCCGGCAGATGCCCGGCTGGTTCCTGCTCGACACATGCGCACTCTCCCGTGTTGACGGCTCACAAGACGGTAACGTGATGCTAAAAGCTCGATGTGCGGGAGGCTGGTTCACCATGAAGAACCGGAGCGCACCATGAAAATTCAAATAGCCGTCGTTCTGATAACAATTAGCACAACTGCACAAGCGGCAGAGTTGGGCCGCTTGTTCTTTTCACAAAATGAACGTGCACAGCTGGAGCGCCAACATGTGCTCAGCGCCGACGAAGCAGGCGATGACAGTCGTTCACTCGTCGTCAACGGCATGATCCAGCGCAACGGCGGCAAACGCGTCATATGGATCAATGGTGAGCAACAGGAAGCGGGCACCGCCGACTCACGCGCACCGGCCTCAGTGCCGGTCATCCTGCCCGGCAAGTCAGCCCCGGTGAAGGTCAAGGTTGGGCAGCGACTGATGCTGGATGCACCTGAGGCCGCACCCAAAGATTAAAGGGGAGTGCGATGCCATCTTCCCTTCCTGCTTTCTATGGCGATAAACATCAAAAGGGCGGAGCCCTGCTGGTGATGCTGGTCATACTGGTGATAGGCATCACAACTGTCTTTGTCTCCTCGCTGAGTGGAACCGCCCTTCAGAACCGCCGCAATCATTCAAGCGCAGAATCCTTGGCAAAAGCCAAGGAAGCCCTCATCGGTTACGCATTGACTTACGGTGACACACATACCGGTGCACATGGTTATCTACCTTGCCCCGATATGGACGGCACAGCCGGAGGATCATCTCCCTATGAAGGCACCTCTGAAACCTGCGGCAGCGCCGGAAATCACGCCATCGGCAGGCTGCCCTGGCGCACGCTCGATCTCCCCCCACTCTATGATGGAGCCGGCGAATGCCTCTGGTATGCCGTTTCCGGAAAATACAAGAACAACCCGCCAGCTTCTGGCACCACGATGAACTGGGACAACCCCGGAGAATTCACGATCTACGCGGACAATGGAAATATCGTTGAAGCGGGTGAAGTGATCGCAGCCATCATCGCGCCCGGCGCGCCGTTGAGTGGCAACAGTGCCAGAACTGCCAGTTCTGCCGCACCGACTTGCGGGGGGAACTACACTTCCGCCGCTTATCTTGAGAATGACACCGTGCATGGCGCCAACAATGCAGACATCGCGGCCGGAAAACTGATCCTGCCGCACGAGCATCGTGACGCCAACGGCAACGTGACATCCAGCACCAATGACCAGATCCTCTACATCACTCGCCAGGATATCTGGAACGGCATCCAGAAACGCATCGTGCGCCAGGCGAAGAAGTGCCTCGACGATTATGCCGCCGATGCCACTAACACCAATCATAAATACCCTTGGGCCGCACAACTCAGCGATACAACTGCTTCTCCGAACCGTACCGGAACAATGGCCGTACGCTTCGGCCGCTTCCCAGACACCCCTAACACCAGTACCCCAGGGGGCGCTTCCTGTCCACCGAGCGGAAGTAACTTAACTACTCTCAGCGCAACACAAATCACTACTTTGGACAATTACATTAATCAAGTGAGTATCGCGCTGACCAACTACAAGAACAGCCCTTCTTCTACTACGCGCGACAACTTGCAAAACGCAGGAGATAACTTGTGGGATCTGGTAAAGAACTCTCCTTACAACTTACCCATCGGCGATGCGATCCGCTCACAACTGGGCTATTACTTGGAAAATAACTGCACCAGCTCGTCTTGCTATAGCCTCATCCCGACAATCGAACAGAGGCTGGCGGATGCGATCAGCGAGTTCAATAGCTGTACTGGCAACGGTAACACGGATAGTTCCATGCCAAGCAGCTGGACCAGCATCAACTCCTGCAATGACCTTGTCACATCTGCGTCATGGCCTGCATGGCGCGACTGGCTATTCATTCAAATCGCTGATGGCTACCAGCCAGGCGGAGCGGGTAGTTGCACCACTGGAACAACCTGTCTGAGTATCAGCGGAACCGGGCATACCAACGCAGGCTCCGGCAGCTATCATGCAGTAGTGGTCGCAGCATCCAAGACACTACCTTCACAAAGCTCTGCCGACAGAATCAACTTGCCTAGCAACATCACAAACTACTTGGATAAAGATTCCTCAGCTGGTACGCCGTTGGGTGATAACCAGACAGGAAAAACTGATATTCCAACTTCGACCAGTTTTACAACCTATCGTCCATCCGACACGGCTTACAGCACCATCAACGACCTGTCGCTGTGTATCGACGGAAAAAACAACTGCCCATGATCCGACTGAGCTTAAATTCCACATCCTCTCCGCCTTGCAAGGGTTTCACTCTGGTCGAGATGGCCATGGTATTGGCCATTGTCACACTACTGCTGGCAGGCCTAGTACCCACCATCTCAGGCCAGCTCGAACAGCGCCGATCCGCAGAGACCAAAAAACAGCTGGAAGAGATCCAGCAGGCTTTGATCGGTTTCGCTATCATCAAAGGGCGACTGCCTTGTCCGGCCACTACCACCAGCAATGGACTTGAGAACCCATCTACCGGAGGAGCTTGCAGCAATTTCCATGATGGATATGTGCCCGGAGCAACATTGGGATTGAATTCATTGAACGAGCAAGGGCTGGTGCTTGATGCTTGGGACAATCCTATCCGCTATATCGTCACGGCTTGGGATAGCTCCTCACCATCAGTTACTGATGTTTATACCACCGCAGATGGCATGGTCACGGTGGGCCTCTCTTCCCTCAACCCGAACCTGCTGGTTTGTACCACCTCCACAGGCATAACCGGCTCCGCGTGTGCCTCAGGTGAAGCGCTGACTGCGGATCCCGGCGTGCCTGTCGTCATATTCTCTACAGGGAAGAATGGCGCTAGCGGCGGCACTGGAGCCGATGAAGCAGAGAACTTGGATAACGACAGATTCTTCGTCAGCCACGCTCCCACGGCCTCCACAGTTACCAATGGGGAGTTCGATGACCTGATGGTCTGGATATCTAATCAGGTACTACTGAACCGAATGGTGACTGCAGGCAAACTGCCTTAGGCTCTACGCCAGCTCGTTCCCTGCGCGGAGTCTTCCAAGACCACACCTGCATCCAACAATTCTTTTCGGATACGGTCCGCTTCGGCGAAGTTCTTTTCTTGCTTAGCGGTGATGCGGGCTTCGATCTGAGCGTTGATCGCTGCATCATCCAATCCGCCGGCAGATGTGCCGCCTTGCAAGAATTCTTGCGCGTCTCTTTGCAGCAAACCTAGGACGCCTGCCAGTGCTTTGAGTTGTATCGCCACTTCTGCAGATTGGCTACGGTTCACTTCATTAGCCAGATCAAACAGCACCGCCACTGCTTCTGGCGTGTTGAAGTCATCATCCATGGCAGCCTTGAAACGCTGGGCATGAGGTTCGTTCCAATACACTTCGCTCGCATCAGTGGGGACTGACTTCAATGCCGTATAGAGCCGTGTCAGCGCGCCCTTGGCATCATCCAGATGATGGTCGGAATAGTTCAGTGGGCTGCGGTAATGCGCGCGCAGGATGAAGAAACGCACGACTTCGGCATCGTACTTCTTCAGCACTTCGCGGATAGTGAAGAAGTTACCCAGGCTTTTGGACATCTTTTCGTTGTCTACGCGCACGAAACCGTTGTGCATCCAGTAGTTCACGTACTGGCAGCCATGCGCGCCTTCGCTCTGTGCGATCTCATTCTCATGGTGTGGGAACTTCAGGTCGTCACCGCCACCGTGG
>JBDRPZ010000012.1:0-24465 GCA_043826585.1 Pseudomonadota bacterium | reverse complement strand
GGCAAGAGCGGCTACAAGCGCCTGCCGATGGAGCAGTGGCCGCAACAGTGGGCGATATTGAGGCTGCAGTTCCAATAGGCTTGGTTGCGGCACCTGGTGAAAGCCGCTATATTCCTGCGAAAGCACCTCTCACGCCAAATCTCGCACTCGCACTCGCGCGCGTACTGAAGCTTTCCCTACCAGAAGTAGGCGGCTCGGTTGATAACAGCCGTGGATGAATGATTGCGACGGAGCAATAAATGACTGACAAGATAATCATATTTGACACCACCTTGCGCGACGGCGAGCAAAGCCCCGGCGCATCCATGACCAAAGAAGAGAAGTTGCGCATCGCGCGCCAGCTGGACAAGCTGGGCGTGGACGTGATCGAAGCGGGTTTTGCTGCCGCCAGCCCCGGCGATGCCGATGCGATCCACAGCATCGCCAGGATCATCGAACGTTCCACCGTCTGTTCTCTGGCACGTGCCAGCGAGAAGGACGTGCGCGCGGCGGGCGAGGCGATCAAGCCGGCCAAGCACGGACGTATCCATACTTTCATCGCCACTTCCCCCATCCACATGCAGCACAAGCTGCGCATGAGCGAAGATCAGGTGGTCGAGCGCGCGGTACAGGCAGTGAAGTGGGCGCTGGAATACACAGACGATGTCGAGTTCTCCGCCGAAGACGCAGTGCGTTCCGAGATGGATTTCCTGGTGCGCATCTTCGATGCGGTCATCCAGGCCGGTGCCACGACTTTGAACGTGCCGGACACAGTGGGCTATAGCATCCCTTTGTTGTGGGGCGAGCGTTTCAAGGAACTGATAGCGCGCGTACCGAATAGCGATAAAGTGATCTGGTCCACCCACTGTCATAACGATCTGGGCATGGCATCCGCCAACTCGCTGGCCGCGGTGATGAACGGCGCGCGTCAGGTGGAGTGCACCATCAACGGCCTGGGCGAACGCGCCGGCAATGCGTCTCTGGAAGAAGTGGTGATGGCGATCAAGACCCGCCGCGATGTATTCACCTGCGACACCGGCATAGACACCACGCAGATCGTGCCGACCTCCAAGCTGGTCTCCAGCATCACCGGTTATCCGATTCAGCCGAACAAGGCCATTGTCGGCGCCAACGCTTTCGCGCACGAATCCGGCATCCATCAGGACGGCGTGCTCAAGCATCGCGAGACCTACGAGATCATGCGTGCCGAAGATGTGGGCTGGGGCGCGAACAAGATGGTGATGGGCAAGCATTCCGGCCGCGCCGCGTTCCGTGCGCGCTTGCAGGAACTGGGCATCGTGCTGGATGGTGAAGATGCTGTGAACGCCGCCTTTGCCCGCTTCAAGGATCTGGCCGACAAGAAGCACGAGATATTCGACGAAGACTTGCAGGCGTTGGTGAGCGATGAAGAAGCTGCGCAGGTAAGCGAGCATTACCGTCTGGTGGCCATGGGGGCGCATTCAGAGACCGGCGCGCTGCCGGTGGCGCGCGTGGTGTTGAGCGTGGGCGGTAAGGAAACTCATGCCGATGCACAAGGCGGCGGCCCGGTGGACGCGATCTTCAAGGCTATCGAACAGATCGTCAAAAGCGAGACCGAACTGCTGCTGTATTCGGTGAATAACATCACCAGCGGCACCGATGCGCAGGGTGAAGTGACTGTGCGCTTGGCCAAGGGCGGTCGCGTGGTGAACGGGCAGGGTGCGGATACCGACATTGTGACTGCTTCTGCCAAGGCCTATCTGAACGCGCTGAACAAATTACACGCCGGTACCGAGCGTGCGCACCCTCAGGTCTGAAATGTATGTCTAAGGCGAGCAAGCAATGCTGTCGCCTGACCCGGATGTTTGGGGGGATGATGGTTGTTGCTGCCGCAGCTGCAGTGGCTGTGCCGCTCGCCGAGAAAGTCTCTCAATCAAAGTCAGAGAAGGTCGCCAAGAGTAAGGCGGTGCACTATATCGAGAACCGTCCCGAAACGAATGGCAAAGCACTTGAGGAGATCAAGGAAGTCGAGCTTCCTTTGCTGGGCCAGGAAAAGCTGCCAACCAGTGAACCTCAGCCTCTGGAATTGAAGGGTGTGCGCGGCTAGGTTGCGCTACCTGCAAGCGCAGCCTTGGCCTCAGCGGCATTCAGAACGATTTCCTCGAATGTGTGGCGCTCGGTTTTGCCGTTGACCTTCAAATCGTAGCCATCACAGTCCACGCCCAGCCATTGTTTGGTCTTGTTTGCAGTTTGGGCGTTCAACTCCGCCAGCAAGGCATCTTCCTCACCCATCAGTGCATAGCGCGGCACCAGATATTTCTCGGTCTTGACCCAGTGTATGTCGCCGAAACCGCCGATGTAGCGGATCGCCAGCGGCGTGATGCGGTAGAAGTTGAAGTCCGCCATGTCGAAGTAAGTCTGCGCTTCAGGGAAGTAGCGCAGGTAGCGCTTGCCGCAGCCTTCTCGATCCTGCTGGAGAACGGCGTGGCCGACGACGGTGACGCGCCCCTGCGTCTGGATGTGGGGATCATCCTGATTGTGGGTGATCAGACTGACGCGTGAATCATTGAGGATGTTCCTGGTGTGTTCCGCCAGTCCACTGATCAGGATCAGCAGGCTGCCATCGTGATCAACCATGTAGGGGGTGATGGAAGTGAAAGGGTGGCCGTCGAATTTTTTGGATAGCGTGCCCAGCGCGCCATAGCGGTGTGCGCGCAGTAATTGGCGTGCCGTGCGACCATGGTCTTGTATCTCGGTTTTGTCGGTTATCATGCGCGCATTGTATTGAGTCGGGCATGAATATGGAACGTCTAAAACAGGATGCGCTGGATGCGCTGCGTTTTCTGCGGTTTGTTGGCCTGCGCCTGCGCGATGATCGCTGTATCGAGATGGCCGCCAGCCTGACATTCACGACGCTGTTGTCACTGGTGCCGTTGATCACCATCATGTTGACGGTATTCGCCGCTTTCCCGGTTTTTTCGGACATGTCGAACGAGATCAAGTCATATGTCTTGTCCAATATGCTGCCTGAGACCGGTGGCAAGATGATCACGCGTTATGTGGAGCAATTCGCGCAAAGTGCCTCCAGATTGACGGCGGTGGGCATCACCTTTCTGGGCATCGCCGCGATGATGATGATGATGACGATAGATAACGCCTTCCATCGTATCTATCGGGTATCCCGCCAGCGCAAATTGCTGCAACGTATTCTGGTGTACTGGGCAGTCATCACGCTCGCGCCTTTGCTGGTCGGTGCAAGCTTGTCCATGACCTCATGGCTAACCAGCCTGTCGGCAGGTTATGCGCAACATGTGCCGTTTGGCGGGATCGCGGTACTCAAGCTGTTTCCGGTGGTTCTGACCGGGGCAGCTTTCACTTTGTTGTTCAGCGTGGTGCCCAACCGTTATGTGCCGATCCGCCATGCGCTGATAGGCGGCGTGATCGCTGCCGTGGCCTTTGAATCCATGAATCTGGCGTTTGCTTATTACATCAAGAACTTCCCGACTTACACGCTGGTCTACGGTGCTTTCGCGAGCCTACCTATCTTCCTGCTGTGGATCTACCTGTCCTGGCTGATGCTGTTGTTCGGGGCCATCATCGTTGCCGCGTTGCCTCACTGGCGCAGCGAGCATGCGATAAAGAAAGATCAGGCGACACAGTTGTATTTCGCGCTGCATATGCTCAAGTTCATGGACGAGGGGCTCAAGACGGGTGAAGTGCAGGTTCTGCATACGCTGTCGCGCCAGCTTCGGATAGGTTATGAAGAGGTCGAGCGCATTCTGCAAAAACTGAGTGATGCCAAGATCGTGAGCAAACTGTCAGATCAGGGATGGGGCATGGTGCGCGCACCTGAATATGTCACGGTATCCGAGTTGATACGTATGTTCCTGCTGGATACCTCGCTCTTGCCCAAGCAATCGGCCGACCCGCATATAGAGGCATGGTTCACTGCGCTGGAGCTGCGGATGCACAAGCCGGAGCAACAGACTTTGCGCGATATTTGGGCAACGCATGCCTGATGGTTGCCGCGCTGAATCATTTCGGTTCTAATGCGCGCCGTTTGAAATTTGCAATTGAATAACTTTGGAGTGCAAAAATGAAATTGCTGGAAAGACTTTTTGAAGGTGTGCTGTGGAACAGTCGTTTTGTGGTGTTGACGGCGGTCGTCGGCAGCCTGTTGGCCGGGATCGCGATCTTTTTCATGGCTACTGTCGATGTGATCTATTTGTTCCAGCATGCGCTGCACTACGCTGACTCCTCGCTGACTTCCGAGGCGCGCAAGGTGCTGCATGACAGCACGATCACGCACGTGGTCGAAGTGGTGGATGGTTACTTGCTGGCGACGGTCATGTTGATCTTCTCGCTGGGTCTGTATGAACTGTTCATCAGCGATATCGATCAGGCACAGGGCAGCCGTTCCGCCAGCAAGATCTTGGTGATCAATACACTGGACGATCTGAAGTCGAAATTGGCAAAAGTGATCCTGATGATCCTGATCGTGACCTTGTTCAAGGAGGCGATGACCATGGATATCGCCTCGCCGCTGGATCTGTTGTACCTCGGAGGCGGTATCGCGCTGGTGGCTCTGGCTTTGTACTGGACGCATGCATCTGAAGGTGGTCACACTACAGGTGGTGGCAAGGACAAGGCGGGCCACTGATGCGAATCAGACTGATCGCGGCAGCGCTGTCACTTTCTTTGGCGCTGCCCGCGATGGCCCAGGCCTTCGCTTTCACTGATCTGAAGGGTAAGGTTCAGCGTCTGTCTGATTACAAGGGGAAGTGGGTACTGGTGAACTTCTGGGCGACCTGGTGCCCGCCCTGTCTGGAAGAGATCCCAGATCTGGTCGACTTGCACGAGTCACACAAGCGCAAGGATCTGGTGGTGATCGGCGTAGCGCTGGACTCCACCGAGAAATCGGTGCGCGAATTCGTGACGCGTTTCGCCATCAGTTATCCGGTGGCAGTCAGCGACTATGACCAGGCGGCGCAGGTGGGCGAAGTGAACGTATTGCCCACCTCGTATCTCTACGATCCCAAAGGCGAGTTGGTCAGCTATCAGGAAGGCATGTTGACGCGCAGCAGCGTCGAGTCCTACATCAAGAGCAAGCAGTGATCAGCCGTTCTTGCGCGGGGTGCCGAACGGCGATTTCCAGTGCTTCTGCCAGGCGGATTTGACCAGATTGGGATATTTGGATTTTCCCAAGCTGCCGTTGTAGCGTCCCAGCGCACGGTACAGATTGCCTTTCTCGATATCCAGATAGTGGCGCAGGATGGTGCAACCGTAGCGCAGGTTGGTGCGCAGGTGGAACAGGTTATGGTCGTCGGTACCAATGGCTTTGGTCCAGAACGGCATCACCTGCATATAACCGCGTGCACCGACCTTTGAGACCGCATATTTTTTGAAGCCGCTCTCAACCTCTATCAATCCCAGTACCAAATGCGGATCCAGTCCCGCACGCGTCGCTTCGTAATGCACGGTGCTCAGGAAATCAAAACGGAAGTTCGCATCGGGTATGCGCTTCTCCAGTCGTCGCGACATCTCGTCAAGCCAGGCTTGCGCTTCCTGTTGTGATGCGAAGGCCAGTTTGGGTGCGGCCTGATCGGATACGGCACGTTGCAGTAGGGCGCGCACGCTGGCGGAAAGTTTTTCCTGTTTCTGTGCGCCGGCTTGGACCGTGAGCGACAGACACAAACCCGCCGTCGCAAGCGACAGTAAAAATGCGGATTTGCCGAGGACTTTCAATCTCATAGCTTGGATTGTACGAGCTTGAGCACATCTTGCAAGGCGACGACCTGCGCAGCTTCGTCCTTGCGCCCCTGATACTCGACGTTGCTTTCTTTCAAACTGCGGTCGCCGATTACGATACGGTGCGGGATACCGATCAGCTCCAGATCGGCGAACATCACGCCGGGACGCTCGTCACGGTCGTCCAGCAATACTTCGATACCAGCTGCCTGCAACTCTTCGTAGAGCTTGTCAGCGGCGGACTTCACCGCCTCACTCTTCTTGTAACCGATGGGTGCGATGGCGACCTGGAACGGTGCCATGCCGGACGGCAGGGCGATGCCGCGTTCATCGAAGTTCTGTTCGATGGCGGCAGCCACGATGCGTGATACGCCGATACCATAGCAACCCATCTCCATCACTTGAGCCTTGCCGTTCTCATCCAGATAAGTAGCGTTCAGCGCTTCTGAATATTTGGTGCGCAACTGGAAGATGTGGCCGACTTCGATGCCGCGACACAATTCCAAAGTTCCCTTGCCATCCGGTGAAGGATCGCCCGCGACCACGTTGCGGATGTCGGCGACCAGATCCGGCTCGGGCAGGTCGCGTCCCCAGTTGATGCCCGCAGTGTGGAACTTGGGTTTGTTGCTGCCCGCCACGAAGTCGCTCATCACGGCCACCGCACGGTCCGCGATCACGCGTACCTGGCTGCGGTCTATGCCGACCGGGCCGAGGAAACCGGGCGGGCAATTGAAGAAGGCGCGGATCTCGTCTTCGCGTGCGAAGCGGAACTCGGACAGTCCGGGCAGTTTGTTGACCTTGATCTCGTTCAGGCTGTGGTCGCCGCGCAGCAGCAGGATGACCAGCTTCTCTTCCGCGACCACGGCCAGCAGTTTCACCGTACGTTGCAGTGTGATGCCCAGCAGCGCAGCCACATCTTCACAGGTGGTCTGCTTGGGCGTGTCCACTTCGCGCATGGTTTCGCTAGCTGCGGCGCGTGCGGTCGCAGGTGCCAGCGCTTCGGCCAACTCCACGTTGGCGGCGTATTCAGAATCGGGACAGAAGGCGAGGCCGTCTTCGCCGGAATCGGCCAGCACGTGGAATTCATGCGAGCCGGAACCGCCAATGGCACCGGTATCCGCTGCCACAGCACGGAACTGTAAACCCAGTCGCGTGAAGATGCGCGAGTAGGTCTCGTACATCACCTGATAGGTCTGCTCCAGACTCTCGAAGCTGGCGTGGAAGGAATAGGCATCCTTCATCATGAACTCGCGCGCGCGCATCACGCCGAAACGTGGACGAACCTCGTCGCGGAACTTGGTCTGGATCTGGTAGAAGTTCAACGGCAGCTGGCGATAGCTCTTCACTTCGCGGCGCGCGATGTCGGTGATGACTTCCTCGTGCGTGGGGCCGAAGCAGAACTTGTGGTCGTGCCTGTCATTGATCTTCAGCATCTGCGGGCCGAATACATCCCAGCGGCCGGTTTCCTGCCACAGCTCGGCGGGTTGCACCGCAGGCATCAGCAGCTCGATGCCGCCACTCTTGTCCATCTCTTCACGCACCACTTTTTCGACTTTGCGTAATGCGCGCAAACCCAAAGGCATCCAGGTATACAGGCCGCTGGCGAGCTTGCGGATATAGCCCGCGCGCAGCATCAGGCGGTGGCTGGGGAGTTCGGCCTCGGCAGGGGCTTCTTTGAGGGTGGAGATGAAGAAATTTGAAACACGCATGTTATTGACTCGTGAGGCAGAATTTGTGAAGGCGCGATTCTACTGCAAGCAGCCAGTCTCGTCTTTCCTGACGGGCTGAAATGTGGAACAATCCGGTCATCGAAAAATGTATGGGGCGAATCATGATAGACCGTGAAGGTTATCGCCCGAACGTCGGCATCATTCTGACCAACGCAAAGAATCAGGTGTTCTGGGGCAAACGCATCCGGCAGGATGCATGGCAGTTCCCACAAGGGGGCATTCAACACGGTGAGACGCCGGAACAGGCGATGTACCGTGAACTGCACGAAGAAGTAGGCTTGCATGCCTGCCATGTGAAGATATTGGGCCGGACCCGGGATTGGATGCGTTACGATGTGCCGCAAAGTTGGGGCAAGTCACGCTCGCATTACAAGGGGCAAAAGCAGATCTGGTTCCTATTGCGTCTGACAGGGCGGGATTGCGATGTCTCCTTGCGCGCATCCGGTCATCCGGAGTTCGACGCCTGGCGCTGGACTGAATACTGGATAGAACTGGACACCGTGATCGATTTCAAGCGGGATGTGTATCGTTTGGCGCTCAACGAACTGGTGCGTTATCTGCCGGCGTTGCGTGGTCAGGAGCATGTGGCGACTCAAAAATAGTTGTTATTCATTTCAATCAGGAGGAAGCATGATCACCCAGTACAATCCATTGGCATCCGCACCATTGAAGGCCGGCTCTTCCTTCGTTCGTCCCACTCAGGCACTACCTGAGGTCGTCAAACTCAGCAATCCGGCCACCGATGTCATGACCGACTTGACCAAGGTGTCTGTGGTCAGCGTGCGTGCCAAGACCTCGATGGACAAGGCCAACGCCAAGATGATCAAGTATGGCGTGCGTATGCTGCTGGTACTGGATGACAACGAACAGATCGCCGGTCTGATCACCGCTACCGATGTGTTGGGCGAGAAGCCGATGCGTTTCCTGCAGAACATGGGGGGGACGCATGCCGACATCATGGTGCGCGACATCATGACCACGCAACGCGAGATGGAAGTGCTGGACATCGAAGACGTCAAAAAGGCCAAGGTCGGAGACGTGGTGATGACGCTGAAGGCGGCTCATCGCCAACACTCGATGGTGGCTTCGACCGGGCCGGATGGAAAACAGTCCATATGCGGCCTGTTCTCAATCACCCAGATCGCTCGTCAGCTCGGTGCGCAGGTGCAGAGCTTTGAACTGGCAAGCACATTCAGCGAGATAGAAGCAGTCATCGCGCAACATTAATTTCGATAACCTGTTTATCGCCACCACAGTACAAGGAACGATCGATGTCGAAATCGCAGTGGCTGTTTTCAAGTGTTTTGCTGGTTGGGATGCTGTCAGGGTGCGCGGGAGTTCATGAGCCCGGTAATGCAATCTACATGCATATGGACGAGAAACCTTCGCCAAGTGCCCGGCTGCAGAAGTATCCCATTCTGGTACGACTGGCAGCCTATGAAGATGCACGTGATGTGTCTGATCCAAGACTGGTCGGTGTGGCGACCACACGCGTGTTGGGCATGACGGGCAAAGAGGTCATGCTCGATAGCGAGGTGGCAACAGTGGTTGCTGCCAGCATGAAGAAGCGTCTGAGCGACGACGGTTTGCAATTCGTCGAGGACGACAAGGCGCAGTTCCAGTTGAGCGGGGTGGTAAAGTCCTTGTCAGTCGATATCAAGGAACGTGACTACCTGAACATCGCGATCGAATCGACCCTGACAGAGACAGCCAGCGGGCGCGTCATCTGGTCCGGCGTGGTTGCCGAGAAGAAAGAGCGCTATGCCGGAGTCATGGGTGATAGTAAGGGTGATGTGGCAGACTTCCTGAAGTATGGCTTAGCCAAGATCAGCCACAAGACCAGTGAGTCGATCTTGTCGGTGTTGATGGCGACTCGCCCGGAGCTGTTCGGTGTGGCGGGTGTGGCCAAGGCGGCCCCCGGCGTGACGGTCTATGCAAATACGCCGGTACCGGTGGTTTCGCCCGCAGCGATTGCCAAACCGGTCGCCGGGACGGGGAAGCTGGCACTGAGTTCGGTGCCTGATAGCGTCAAGGTCTACGTCGACGATGTCTATTATGGTCTGACGCCGCTGGAAGCCGAGATGCCTGTGGGCATCTATCAGTTGCGATTCGAGCTGGATGGATATACCAAGAGCAGTGAGAAGGTTTCGGTGCGTCAGGGTGATCGTACCGAACTGAAAGTGAAGTTGCAGCGCTGAATCGAATGAGCAGCAAACTAAAAAAGCCCGCAGTGCGGGCTTTTTTATTGGAGTGAATGCGATGGTCAGTGTTTGCCGGTGCTGCCAAATCCGCCCGCGCCGCGGTGGCTGATCGGAAACTCTTCCACGATATTGAACTGCACCTGTGCCACCGGCACGATGACCATCTGCGCGATGCGTTCCATCGGCATCAGTTCGAAAGGATGCGAGCCACGGTTCCAAACCGAGATGAAGATCTGTCCCTGATAGTCAGAATCGATCAGGCCGACCAGATTGCCGAGCACGATGCCGTGCTTGTGGCCGAGTCCGGAGCGGGGCAGGATCATCGCCGCATAGTGCGGATCGTTCAGATGCAGCGCGACGCCGCTGGGGATCAGCTCGCACTGGCCGGGACGGATGGTGATCGCACTGTCTATGCAGGCGCGCAGGTCGATGCCGGCAGAGCCTGGTGTGGCATACAACGGCGGATGGTCGTGCAGGCGCGGGTCCAGAATCTTGACGTCCACTTTTTTCATGAATTGCTCCCTTTCTTGTAAAGCATGGCGGCATGACGCAACAGCGCGCGTGCCAGCGTTGATTTGTCGGTGCGCGGCAAGACATGCTCGCCCGCATCATCGAATAATACGAGTTCGTTGTCCTCGGCACCGATGGCGCTCTGCGCCAGATTGGCAGCCAGTAGCGGGATGTTCTTCTTCTTGCGCTTGGCTGTGGCGTGTTCGCGCAGCTTCTCGCTCTCCGCGGCGAAGCCCACGCAGAAGGGCGCGTCCGGCTGACTGGCGACCCAGCCCAGGATGTCCGGATTGGGCAGCAGTTCAAGCGTCAAACTGGCATCGCTTTTCTTGATCTTTTGTTCGCTCGGCTGCGCCACTCGGTAATCCGCCACCGCAGCGACGCCGACGAACATGTCACTCTGTGCCACAGATTGTTGCACTGCTTCGAACATCTGAGCCGCGGAAGTGACATTCACCACTTGCGCGCCGGCTGGCGGCGCAAGCGAGACCGGGCCGGAGATCAATGTGACTTGCGCGCCCATGTCTAACGCAGCCCGAGCGATGGCGTAACCCATCTTTCCGCTGCTGCGATTGGTGATGCCGCGCACCGCGTCGATGGCTTCATAGGTCGGGCCGGCAGTGATGAGCAGGCGCACGCCAGCCAGTTCATCGGAGTGTTCGGACAAGGCAGTGAGTATGTCCTGTGCCAGTGCCTCGGCTTCCAGCATACGCCCCATGCCTTCCTCGCCGCACGCTTGCACACCGCTGACCGGGCCGAGCAGCGTCACGCCGTCTGCAGCCAGCTGTTGCACAGTGCGCTGCGTCGCGGCATTCGACCACATCTGTTTGTTCATGGCCGGGGCGACCAGCAACGGGCAATCGCGTGCCAGACAGAGTGTGGACAGCAGATCGTCGGCCAGTCCATGCGCCAGCTTGGCGATGAAATCCGCTGTGGCCGGTGCGATCACGATGGCATCGGCCACGCGGCGGTTGTGGATGTGCGACATGCCCTTGTCGTCCTGCCATTGGTCGAGCAGCACCGGGGAGCCGGTGAGTGCCTGCAGGGTGGCGGGGGTGATGAAGTGCGTGGCAGCTTCGGTCATCGCCACCTGTACCTCGATGCCCTGCTTGATCAGCAGACGCGAGAGTTCAGCAGCCTTGTAGGCCGCGATGCCGCCGGTGATGCCGAGGATGATGCGCCGCTTGGGCGTGGCTGATCTCATGCCGCGCATCTTAACAAGAAAGTGTTACGTTTGCCGCATGGGGCGGGTGGCGTGCACCGCAGTGGCAGTCCTTCAACCGAAGAACTTCTTCATTGTGGTGTTCAACCAGCCGGATGTTTCCTGATCGGCGTTGTCGAGCAGGGCGCTGACCGATTCGACATAATCTCGATCTTCGCCCTTGATATGGCTGATTAGCCAGCCTTTAAGCAGGTTCAGCAATTCAGGTGCAACGTCCTCGCCTTTTCCGGCACGCTCCCTGAATGCAGCCACCTTTTTCATGAACAACTCGTGGATACGTTGATGCGCCTTGAGGAAAGGATAGCCAGCTTTCTCCTGCAAGCTTTCTTCGAACTCGAAATGGGTCACCGTGTAATTCAGCAAACCTTCCATCACATGGCCGGTTTCATCCGCGTTGCCGGTGCGGCAAGCGTCATCCAATTCGTTGATGAAATCGACGATGCGCTTGTGCTGCTCGTCGATGACAGTGATGCCCGTTTCCAGATCCTGCGTCCATGACATGAGTGCCATGATCCCCCTCCCTTGTTGGTCAGCGTTTCGGTGATGGAGTGCAACGTATTGTTATTCTGCGAAAGATACTGGATTTGTCCGGCGGCGTGTTGGCCCGAACGGGCTAGCCCCTTGAGAATCAACGCTGACAGTGTGGGCAATAGAAGGTCGAACGCTGCCCTTGTTTGATGATGCGGACAGGTGTTCCGCATTGGAGACATGCTTCATCGGCGCGTCCGTAGACGAAGTAGTGCTGTTGGAAATAGCCGCTGGAACCGTCGCTGTGGATGAAGTCGCGCAGCGTGCTGCCGCCTTTCTCGATTGCGGCGCGCAACACTTCCTGAACGGTCTGCGTCAGTGCCGCGCATCGTGCACGCGACAATCGTTTCGCCGGCAGTTGCGGTCGTATGCCCGCGCGGAACAGTGCCTCGTTGGCGTAGATGTTCCCCACGCCGACCACCAGGTGATTGTCCATCAGCGCCAGTTTGATCGCGATGCCGCGTGTGCGGGTGGCGCGATAAAGATAATCCGCATCGAAAGCCTCGCTTAGCGGCTCCGGCCCGAGCGTCGCCAGCAAGGGATGTTCGCGGATGTCCCCTTCGTGCCACAACACGGCACCGAAGCGGCGCGGGTCGCGCAGGCGCATCAGTTTGCCGTTGTTTAGCACGAGGTCGAAGTGGTCGTGTTTCTCCGGCGGGGTGCCGTGCGGCAGGATGCGCAGACTGCCGCTCATGCCCAAGTGCAGAATGAGCGTGCCGTGCTCGAACGCGATCAGCAGATATTTTGCGCGGCGCTGCAAGTCGAGGATCTCGCGCCCCCGTAACAAGCCGGGCAATGAGGAGGGTATCGGCCAGCGCAGTTGCGCGTTGCGCACGACTATTCCGTCGACATGCGCGCTTCGTAGATGCGGCGCGATGCCGCGCAGCGTGGTCTCGACTTCGGGTAACTCGGGCATCAGTCGGCGTGATGACTGCGCCACCACAGCCAGCCGCCGATGGCTATCATCAGCAGCGGCAGTACCAGCAGCAGGCCATAGGTGAATGCGGTCAGCTGATGCTTGCTGAAGGCGAGGCTGCCGTCCTTGGTGGTGTGCGGGGCGAGGGTGATGAACTGTTCGTCACCGGCCAGCCAGTTCACCATGTTCATGCCCAGGTCCAGATTGCCGCCGTTTCCCGAGTATGCGTTGGACAGAAAAGCCCCGCTGCCGACCGCCACGATGCGCTGTTCGCGCTCCGGCCCGTTGCGTTGCAGGGCGATGGCCAGACTGAACGGACCGGGCACATCACGCGCGGCATCAAAGCGCATGTCGCGACGCTGGCTTACCCATCCGCTGGCGGCACCTTCCGCCAAGGTGTGGCGTGTCCAGTCGTCACTATTGTCGGTGCTCAATGCGGTGGCGTAAGGAAAGACCGTGATCAGGTCGAAATTGCGGGTGACAGGGTGCGGTGGATAGCCGCCGCCCAGCGCCCAGTCTTTGGGTGCGTTCAATTGCTGTGCAGCAGGATCGATGATGATGCCCGGCAGCGGGTCGATATGCAGTTGTTCGGACAGCCTCTCCAGGCCGCGCATCGGTTCCGCATCCAGCAGCCACAGCAGGTTGCCGCCGCGTTCCACGAAGCGCACCAGTTTTGCACTCTCGCCCTTGAGCAGCTTGTGCTGCGGCTGGGTGATCACCAGCAGGCTGATGTTGTCCGGCACTTCCTGTGCGACGGTAAGATTGAGCGGGGAGATACGGTAACCGTTCTGAGTCAGCCTGCGTCCGAACTCGCCCAGATCGTGGTTCGCGTTGCCGTCCAGTTTGCGTTCGCCATGGCCGGTCATATACATCACCAATTGTTCGCGCTTGTGCGCAAGGCGCATCAAGGCACTGGTCAGCGTCTGTTCGTTCAGTGTGGTCAGATGTTCGCGGCGGCCGGCGTAGCTCACCACCATCTCGCCATTGCTGCGTATGCCGGATTTGCGCACGGCCTCCGACTCTTTCAAAGGATCGACGAAAGTGAGCCGGATGTCGGATTTGTAGCGCTGGTACAGAGCGACGAACTCGCTCACCAGTTTGCGTACATCACCTTGCTTCGCATCCAGCTCGGTGGCATAGACGATGATCTCCAACGGTTGGTCGAGCTGGGCAAGGACATGCACGCTGCCTTCTTCCAGACTATTCAACTCGTTCTGTGTGAAGTCGCGCTGCAAGGGAAAACGTGCCGCGAGTTGGTACAGCGCGACACAGGTCACGATCAAGCCGATGTAGAACAGGCTGCGATAGATCAGCGGGCGGCTCATCAATGGCCTCCCCGTTCGCGGCGCAGATGATGGATGGTCAGCACCAGAAAAAAGATACAGAACAGAACGAAATAAACGATATCCGCACTGCTGAGCAGACCCGAGTTCAGATTCTGAAAGTGTGTGTTGGGTGATAGCGCGCGCAACATTCCGCCCGCCATGTCGAGCAGCCACAGTGCTACCGAGACCGCCAGTGCCGTGAAAGCGGCGACCACCGGCTGGCGACTGAGTGCGGAGAAATACAGGCCGAGTGCGGCATAGGCCGCAGCCAGCAGCCACAGGCCGAGCAGGTTGCTCAGGATCAGGCCGATATCGGCCCGCGTACCCAGTGCCAGCAGCGACATCATCGCCACGCTGGCCACAATGACGAGTGAGAGCAGGGCCAGCAGACCGGCGAATTTGCCGAGCACGATCTGGGCGGAAGATAGCGGGGAAGTCGAAAGCAGCAACCAGGTCTGGTTGCGCCGTTCTTCCGCGATCAAACGCATGCTGAACAAAGGGGTCAGCATCAGCAACAGCAGGGCGAGCAGATTGGCCAGCGGTGCGGCGATGGAAATGGTCGCCCCCGGCGCGTCGTCCATCTGTGCCAGTTGGGTCTGTACTTGCAGATAGTCGTCCAGACGCGCAAGGAAGAACCAGCCGAGGATGAACTGCAACAGTGCCAGCATCATCCAGGTGGAAGGGGCGGAGAACAGCGTGTGCAAGTCTTTGCGTGCGAGGGTGCGGATCATGCGTGTTCCCCTTGCGCATCGGCGTTCAGGCGCATGAAGCTGGATTCGATGTCGCTGTGTGCGCGCAATTCGTCGAGTGTGCCGTTGAAGATCGCGCGTCCCTCGCGCAGGATCACCGCGTGATCGCAAACCTGTTCGACCTCGTGCAGCAAGTGTGTGGACAGGATCACGCTACTGCTGTCGCCCAGTTCGCTGATCAGTTCGCGGATGTCGCGGATCTGCGAAGGGTCGAGTCCGACCGTGGGTTCGTCCAGAATGACCACGGCGGGCTGGTGGATGATCGCCTGAGCGATGCCGACGCGCTGCTGATAACCTTTGGAAAGCTCCCCTATCAGGCGCTGTCCCCAGTCCAGCAGGCCGCAACGCCGTTTCGCCAGTTCCAGATATTCCGGTAGCAGTGCCTTGCTCACCTTGTGCAGGCGGGCGGCGAACAGCAGCTGGTCATTCACGCGCATGTCGCGATATAACGGTGGATGTTCCGGTAGAAAGCCCAGACAGGCCTTGCCCAGATCGGGACGCTTGCCGAGATTGAAATCGCACACCTCGACACTGCCGCTGTTAGGTTGCAGCGCGCCGGATAGCATCATCAGCGTGGTGCTCTTGCCTGCGCCGTTGTGGCCCAGCAATCCCAGCACCTGGCCGCGGCGCAGTTCAAACGTGACATCGTCCACTACCCGGCGCTTGCCGTGAAAGCGCACCAGATTGCGGGCGGAAAGCGTGGTTGGAGCAAGCATGGGCATCAGGTGCTGCGCGGTTTTGAGTTGCGACGAATATAACCTAATATGTCGGCTCGTATCAAAACACCCGGACCATAGATGATCTCTCCGACACGAATCCTTGTTCTGCCACTGATCTTGCTGCTGGCAGCCTGTGCGAACACGCCACAGAGACCTTCTGCCGAAGCGTCTTCCTCTGATGCGTCGCATCATGGAAATCTGGAGCAGATCGCCCCGGAGCCCAAGCCGGATCTGCCCGACGTCGCGTTGACGGATCGCATGTTGTATGAATTCTTGCTGGGCGACATCGCGGCGCAGCGTGGTCGTCCCGAATTGGCTGCTCAAGCCTATCTCGATCTGGCGCAGACCACCCGCGATCCCCGTGTGGCGCGCCGCGCCGCGCAACTGACGTTCGAAGCACATCAATATGACCAGTCGCTGGAGGCGTTCAGGCTGTGGCAGGAGCTGGAACCTTCCTCGCCGCTGGCGAAGCAGATGTTGGTCTCTTTGCTGCTCTCCGGCGGCAAGCTGGAAGAAGCACGTCCCCATGTGATCGAGATGCTGGCTGCCGAGCCGCAAAAGGGGCGGGCTTTCATGAGTCTGTATGGCTTGCTGGCGCGTGTGCCGGATAAAGCAGCCGCGCTCAACTGGCTGATCGAAGTGGCGCAACCCTATCCTGAGATCGCCGAGGCACATTGGGCGCTGGCGCAGACAGCCATCACCGCCGGCAAGCCGGAACTGGCGTTGGAAGAAGCGAACAAGTCGCTCGAACTGAAACCGGATTGGGATCTGGCGGTGATGCTGGTCGCGCAGCAGACCAAACATAATGAGCCGCAGCGTGCCGTCACGATGCTGTCCCGCTATCTGAAAGCACACCCGGAGCGTCATGAGGTTCGCCTGTTCTATGCGCGCATGTTGCTGGAACAGAAGCAGTATGAGTTGGCGCACGGACAATTCTCCGAACTGCTGGAGCAACGCCCGGGTAGCGCCGAACTGGCATTTGCCATTGCCATGATCTCGCTGCAAATGGGCGAGTTGGATCGTGCCGAACAGGAGCTGCGCCAGGCTTTGTCTACCAAGGGCAGCGACAACGACACGCTGCGCTTCTATCTTGGTCAGCTGTATGAGGCCAGGCAGGACTTTCCTGCCGCCCTGCAACATTACCGCCAGATCAAGGGCGGCGACAGACAGTATCCCTCGCGCTTGCGTATCGCCTATCTGCTGAACAAGCAGGGCGAATTGGCCGCAGCACGCAAGACGCTGGCTGAGACATCGGCGACAGATGATGCACAGCGCGTGCAACTGGTGATGGTGGATGCGCAGTTCCTGCGCGAAGCCGGTCAGCATGCAGAAGGCTTCAAAGTGCTGATGCAGGGGTTGAAAGTATTTCCGGATCAACCCGAGTTGCTGTATCAGGCCGCTTTGCAGGCAGACAAGCTCAACAAGCTTGAGACCTTTGAGAAACTGATCCGCAAACTGATCAGGATCGAGCCTGAAAATGCGCATGCCTACAACGCCCTGGGTTATGGCTGGCTGGTGCGCAATATCCGTATCCCTGAAGCCATGGAACTGGTTGAAAAAGCCTACCGGCTGGCGCCGGACGATGCGGCCATCATCGACAGCATGGGCTGGGCTTATTACCGTCTGGGGCAGCTGGACAAGAGTCTGGCATTCCTGCGCCGTTCCTATGCGGCCAATCCGGATCCCGAGATCGCCGCCCATCTGGGTGAAGTGCTATGGGTCAAGGGCGAGCGCGAAGCCGCACAGAAAGTCTGGCGCGCCAGCGAGCAAGCGCATCCCGACAACACGATGTTGCGGGATGTGATCCATAAGTTCCTGCCTTAAGCCGATGCACCGCATAGTCCTGTTGTTCTTGTTGCTGTCCGCATGCGCAACCACGCCCACAGCCGTGCAACGTCCCGCCTCAGCCGATGCGCCGTTCGTCATCAATGGCCGTATCGCGATCATCCAGCCGGATCGGCGCGACAGTGCCGGCCTGCGCTGGACACATGACGCTGCGTCTGATGAGTTGCTGTTGCTGTCCCCGCTGGGGCAGGCCGTGGCACGTATCACCTCCAATGCTCAAAGTGTGACGCTGGAAGCGGAAGGCGAGACACATACAGCGCCCAATGCCGAGACACTCACGGGGGAGTTGCTGGGCTGGCAGCTGCCGCTTTCGGGCTTGCGTTACTGGGTCGCGGCATTGCCTGCCCCGGGCGGTGAATTCCGCAGCGAACAGGATGCGCAAGGCAGGATGTCGGTGTTGTACCAGCAGGGCTGGACCATCCGTTACACGCGCTATGCGGGCGAAGCGCGCGACGCATTGCCACTGCGCCTGAGTCTGCAGCGCGCGGGTATGGAAGTGCGTATGCTGATCGACGAATGGGAGGCGCAATGAATACCCTGACCTGTGCCGCGCCTGCCAAACTGAACCTGTTCCTGCATGTGGTCGGCCGTCGCGACGACGGCTATCACTTGCTGCAGACATTGTTCCGTTTCATCGACCTGAACGACACCCTGCATTTCACGCTGCGCGAAGATGGCGACGTGCGCCGGCTCAACGCGCTGGACGGCGTGCCGCCCGAGCAGGATCTGTGCGTGCGCGCGGCGCGCTTGTTGCAGCAGGAAACCGGCTGCATGCTGGGGGTGGATATCGAGGTCGAAAAGCGCATCCCCATGGGGGGCGGTCTGGGCGGCGGCAGCTCGGATGCAGCGACCACACTATTGGCGTTGAATAAGCTATGGCAGTTGGGCTTGAGTCGCGAACGCCTGATGGCGCTGGGCCTGACGCTGGGGGCGGATGTGCCGGTATTCGTGTTCGGCGAAAACGCTTTTGCCGAGGGGGTAGGGGAGCAGTTGCAGGCGTATGAGCTGCCGGAAGCCTGGTATGTCGTGCTGTGCACGCCGGTGCATGTACCGACTGCAAAGATTTTTACGCATTCAGAATTGACACGAAATACGATTTCGATGACAATGCGCGCCCTTCCGAAGGGGGAAACATTTCGGGCCGGTCGACAAGCCGGTTTGAACAACGATCTGCAGGCTGTAGCCTGCAAGTTGTACCCCGAAGTTGCGGAATATCTTGCCTGGTTGGCGCAGTATGCCCCGGCAATGATGACAGGCTCTGGCGCATGTGTATTTGCCGAGTTCGCAACGGAAGCGGAAGCAAAAGCGGTATTGCAGCAGTTGCCGCCGAATATGCGCGGATACGTCGCGCACGGCCTGCAACAGCACCCTCTCAGGGAATTCGCTGCATAAGGTTTTTGGGGAGTCGCCAAGTGGTAAGGCACCGGATTTTGATTCCGGCATTCGTAGGTTCGATCCCTACCTCCCCAGCCAGTTAACAGAAGTATCGATGGGCGTTCGCGCCCTTTTTCATTTTTCTCAAAGAGGTGCTCCCGATGTCCGGCGACATGATGGTTTTCACCGGCAATGCCAATCCCAAGCTGGCTGAAAGCGTAGCTAGGCATCTAGGAATCCATCTCGGTCGCGCAACCGTCAGCCGTTTCTCCGACGGCGAAGTGATGGTGGAGATCCTTGAGCATGTTCGCGGCAAGGATGTCTTCATCCTGCAATCCACCTGCGCACCCACCAACGATAATCTAATGGAAGTCATGGTGATGGTCGATGCTTTGCGCCGTGCGTCGGCTGCCCGCATCACCGCTGCCATCCCGTATTTCGGTTATGCCCGCCAGGATCGCCGTCCGCGTTCCGCACGTGTGGCGATCACCGCCAAAGTAGTGGCGAACATGCTGAGCAGCGCCGGTGTTGACCGCGTGCTGACCATGGATCTTCACTCCGACCAGATCCAGGGCTTCTTCGATATTCCGGTGGACAACATCTACGCCAGCCCCATCCTGCTGTCCGATGTGTGGCGTTGTGATTATCCCAACCTGATCGTGGTTTCGCCCGACGTGGGCGGTGTGGTGCGTGCACGTGCACTGGCCAAACAGCTGGATGCCGATCTGGCCATCATCGACAAGCGTCGCCCCAAGCCGAACGTGGCCAAGGTGATGAACATCATCGGTGACGTGGCAGGCCGTACCTGTCTGATCATGGACGACATGGTCGACACCGCCAACACCCTGTGCGAAGCCGCCAATGCGCTGAAAGAGAAGGGTGCCACCCGTGTGCTGGCCTACTGTACGCACGGCGTGCTGTCCGGCCCGGCCATCGAACGCATCGAGAAGTCTGCCATCGACGAGTTGGTCGTGACCGACACCATCCCGCTCAACGAGAATGCACGTAACTGCAAGCGCATCCGCCAGCTCAGCGTCGCCGAGCTGATGGCCGAGACCCTGCGCCGCATCAACGCGGAAGAGTCCGTCAGCTCGCTGTTTGTAGATTAAGTTTTAGTGGTGACCGTGTCGGTCATCACACAACCCGGAATGCTCTGGTCGCGGAGCGTTCCAATTTGAAGTGGAGAAGTAAAATGTCAATCGAAATCGCAGCAACAAAACGCCAAGTGCAAGGAACGGGTGCGAGCCGCCGTCTGCGCAAAGCGAATCGCGTACCCGGCGTCGTATACGGCTCTGGCGACGCAGTCATGATCGAAATGGATCACAACTCAGTCTATTTTGCACTGAAGAATGAAGAGTTCCACGCATCCGTTCTTTCTCTGGATCTGGATGGCAAAAAGGAATCCGTGCTGCTGCGCGACTTCCAGATGCACCCTTTCCGTCAGCAGGTGCAACACGTTGACTTCCAGCGCGTTGACCCGAAGAAGAAAGTGCACAAGAAGGTGCCTCTGCACTTCGTGAATGACGAGATCGCTCCCGGCGTGAAGCTGGGCGGTGGCAAGATCACTCACGTGCTGAACGAACTCGATGTCGTCTGTCTGGCTAAAGACCTGCCGACTTCGATCGAGATCGATCTGGCCGCATTGGAACTGGGACACTCTGTGCACATCGCCGACATCAAGCTGCCCAAGGGCGTTGAAGTGGCAAACCATCATCACGCTGCCGATGCAGTGGCGACAGTGCAAGTGCCGCGCGGTGCAGTTGAAGCAGCCGCAGCTGTTGCAGCCGAAGGTGAAGCTGCTGCTGAAGAAAAGAAGTAATCACTTCTTGATTAACCCGCCATGCCATCTAACGGTGCATGGCGGGTTTTTTCATTATGAGCGAGCAAATAAAACTCATCGTCGGACTGGGTAACCCCGGCAAAGAATACGAAGCCACGCGCCACAATGCAGGTTTCTGGTGGGTGGATGAACTCGCGCGTATGCAACACGCAAACTTCAAGGCAGACAGCAAGTTTCACGGGCTGGTCGCCAAAGCGAATCTGCACGGGCATGAGGTGCATCTGCTCAAGCCGCAGACCTTCATGAACGTGAGTGGCCGAGCGGTCGGTGCTCTGGCCAAGTTCTTCAAGATCGAAGCTGCGCAAATACTGGTGGTGCATGATGAACTCGATCTGCCGCCGGGCAGTGCCAAGCTCAAGCTGGGCGGTGGTCACGGCGGACATAACGGTTTGAAGGACATCATCGCGCATCTGGGCAGCAAGGATTTCTGGCGTTTGCGCATCGGTGTCGGTCATCCGGGTGATCGCGCGGAAGTGGTCAATTTCGTGCTCAATGCACCGCGCAAGGAAGAGCAAGTATTGATCGATGAAGCATCGCAACGCGCACAGGAAGTCGCGCCGCTGATCATCGAAGGCAAACTCGAAGCAGCGATGTTGAAGCTGCATAGCAACTAAAAGGAAACAGCCATGAGTCTCAAGTGCGGTATCGTCGGTCTCCCCAACGTGGGTAAATCCACCATGTTCAATGCCCTGACCAAGGCGGGCATCGCGGCGGAGAACTATCCCTTCTGCACCATCGAACCCAACGTCGGCATCGTCGAAGTACCCGATCCGCGCATGGACGGACTGGCCAAGATCGTCAACCCGCAACGCATGCAATACGCCATCGTCGAGTTCGTGGACATCGCGGGTCTGGTGGCCGGTGCGTCCAAGGGTGAAGGTCTGGGCAACCAGTTCCTCGCCAACATCCGCGAGACAGACGCCATCGTCAACGTTGTGCGCTGTTTCGAAGACGAGAACGTGGTGCACGTGGCGGGCAAAGTCGATCCCATCTCCGACATCGAGGTCATCCTCACCGAGCTGGCGCTGGCGGACATGTCTGTCGTGGAGCGCACCATCCAGCGTGAAGGCAAGAAAGCCAAATCCGGCGACAAGGACGCGCAGAAGCTGGTTGCGCTGCTGGAAAAGCTGCTGCCGCATTTGAACGAAGGCAAACCGGCGCGGACCTTCGGCCTGAGCGATGAAGAGATCGAGCTCATTAAACCGTTGTGTCTGCTCACCATCAAACCGGCGATGGAGGTCGGCAACGTGCTGGAAGACGGTTTTGAGAACAATCCCTAACTGGATCGTTTGCGCGAACATGCCTCGAAAGAGGGCGCACCGGTAGTGGCACTGTGCGCCAAGATCGAACAGGAACTGGCAGATCTGGACGATGCGGACAAAAAGGAATTTCTGGCCGACCTCGGTCTGGAAGAGCCCGGTCTGAACCGACTGATCCGTGTCGGCTACGACTTGCTCGGCCTGCAGACTTACTTCACCGCCGGTGTGAAGGAAGTGCGCGCATGGACCATCCACAAGGGCGATACCGCCCCGCAGGCAGCCGGCGTCATCCATACCGACTTCGAGAAGGGCTTCATCCGCGCCCAGACCATCTCCTATGAAGACTTCATCGCCTGCGGCGGTGAAGCCGGAGCCAAGGAGAAGGGCAAGATGCGCGTGGAAGGAAAAGACTACGTCGTGCAGGACGGCGACGTGATGAACTTCCTGTTCAACGTTTAACGTCAGCGCTTCGTTAAAAACACAAAGGCCAAGCCGGAATCCGGCTTGGCCTTTGTGCATTCAGGGCTTGCCCGTCGCGGTCACTCGCCGTTCAGGAAAGCCAGCATGTCCCATTTCAGTTCGTTGAACTCCTGCTCCGTCATCTCGAAATGCGCCAGCACATGTTCGCCATGAATATCCCATTCCTTGTCACGCACATGCAGATGTTCGTCAGTGACACACACAGCCATGTGTATCAAGCCGATCAGATCGCGCACATCTTCGGCGGCATGGTCGCCGGGCGAGGTGAATATGGACTCGTCATGGTGGTAGCGTATGGCGGTGCAGACCCGCACAGGCAACGCCCATGAGCGCGTCAGCATGTTGCCGACCACGGCATGGTTGGTGGAGAAGTGGGTGTCTTCGATCTGGCAGAGCGGAATACCATTATTACTCTGTGCCATGAGCGTTTCGCGATAGTCGGGGAACTTCTGCATCAGCACCGGAATGCCGCAGTCATGGAACAGTGCAGCGAGGTAACTTTCTTCGCGCGAAAGCGTGGGGAATCTGGCGGCCATTTTTTCGGCGACGCTGGCCGCGATGCTGGATCGCTCCCAGAATTTTTCGAATTTCGGGCCGTCATCGCCCAGGCTTTGACGCAATGCGATGTTGTGCACCAGATTCGCGACGTTCTTGATGCCCAGCACGCTGGCGGCATGAAACACCGAAGTGACTTTAGTTCTCAAACCGATGAAAGGAGAGTTCGCCAACTTCAGCAATGGTGCGAGCATGCCCGCATCCTTGCTGATCAGATTCGCGATCTTTTCCATGCTGGCTTCCGGATGTTTGATCTCGCGCATGAGATCGTTCAGCATCGCAGGGCAAGGCGGAATGAAGATGCCGTTCAGTGTTTGTTCGGTAGCGGAGAGCGACAATTCTGAATTCATCTGTGTTTCCTGTGTTTAAGTGAGCGATAAGCGCGGTACGGATAATGCATAAAATCTCGTCACTTATCCATATCAAAAAATATATAGGCCTGTGTATGCAGGTGGCGCCGGAAATTGACTCATGGAGAATAGTCGGCTTCTGTTACACTTCGCGCCGCAATATCGTTTCAGTCTAGTTATTGCCGCCGATTCCGGTACGCAACACCCACCTCATTCAGCCTCAGACTGGCGCCCCATCAGGGCGACAGGCCGTTTGTACCAATAAGAAAGAAAATAAATGACATTCGCATCCCTCGGCTTGTCCGAAGAACTCGTTCGCGCCGTTACCGAGCGTGGTTACACCGAACCAACCCCCATTCAAGCGCAAGCCATCCCCGTCATCCTTAAAGGCGGCGACCTCATGGGCGGCGCGCAGACCGGCACCGGCAAGACCGCCGGCTTCACGCTGCCGTTGCTGCAGCGGCTGATGGAAAAGAACGTCGCCGGCAAAGCGCCCATCCGTGCGCTGGTGCTGACCCCGACGCGCGAACTCGCCGCCCAGGTGGAAGAGAGCGTGCGCCTGTACGGCAAACACCTGCCGCTCAAATCCATGATGATGTTCGGCGGCGTCAACATCAATCCGCAGATCAAGCAATTGCACGGCCGCGTCGACATCCTGGTGGCGACACCGGGCCGCCTGCTCGATCACCTGCAACAGAAGACCGTGAACCTGTCTCAAGTCGAGATACTGGTGCTGGACGAAGCCGACCGCATGCTGGACATGGGCTTCATCCGCGACATCAAGAAGATCCTCGCCGTGTTGCCCAAGCAGCGCCAGAACCTGCTGTTCTCAGCCACCTTCTCCGACGAGATCAAGATACTGGCAGATGGCCTGCTGACCAACCCGGCGCTGATCGAAGTCGCGCGCCGCAACCAGGCCAACGAGCTGATCGAACAGCGCGTGTATCCGGTGGACCGCGAACGCAAACGCGAACTGCTCACCCACCTCATCAAGGAACACAACTGGTTCCAGGTGCTGGTGTTCACGCGCACCACACACGGGGCCAACCGTCTGGCCGAACAGCTCGACAAGGACGGCATCCCCGCCATGGCGATCCACGGCAACACGAGCCAGGCCGCACGTACCCGTGCGCTGGCCGAGTTCAAGACTGCCAAGCTG
>JBDRPZ010000011.1:0-12836 GCA_043826585.1 Pseudomonadota bacterium | reverse complement strand
AAAACCTGGATCGAGGGTTCGAATCCCTCCTTCTCCGCCAAGGTAACTGTAGTCGTTTTGAGGCGCCCGTAGCTCAGCTGGATAGAGTACTTGGCTAC
Source organism: Pseudomonadota bacterium (assembly GCA_043826585.1). GTDB lineage: Bacteria > Pseudomonadota > Gammaproteobacteria > Burkholderiales > Gallionellaceae > Sideroxyarcus. Next base: position 12,738 of record JBDRPZ010000011.1, on the reverse strand, counting down.
GAACCAAGGGGTCAGGAGTTCGAATCTCTTCGGGCGCACCAACAAAACGGTTTCAGACTGGCAATTGGCAACACCAAGCAACACAACGCGCCCGTAGCTCAGCTGGATAGAGTACTTGGCTACGAACCAAGGGGTCAGGAGTTCGAATCTCTTCGGGCGCACCAATACAAAGGCTTCCAGAAATGGAAGCCTTTTTCTTTCTTCGAGCACTCATTCTTCGTATCAATTGTAATAAAGCGGCGGCATGCTCATCACGTTTGCTTGTCAGGCCGCTCTGCGCCATCATTGCGCTACCGATGAACTGTCCTTCTGGGTCTATATGACAGATAAGCTGGAAACTGCTGTTTCACCCGAAAAACTCCGTCGCGTGGCGATCGATCCGGTGTCCCGTGTCGAGGGGCATGGCAAGGTGACGTTGTTGCTGGATGAGAATGATCGCGTCCATCAGGTGCGCCTGCATATTGTCGAATTCCGTGGTTTTGAAAAATTCATCCAGGGCCGCCCATACTGGGAGGCCTCTGTCATGGTGCAGCGCCTGTGCGGCATCTGTCCGGTCAGCCACCATCTGGCTGCAAGCAAGGCCATGGACATGGTGGTGGGGGCGACGCTGACGCCGACGGCGGAGAAGGTGCGGCGCTTGATGCATTACGGCCAGATCCTGCAGTCCCACGCTTTGCATTTCTTCCATCTGTGTTCGCCCGATCTATTGTTTGGTTTCGGTTCCGATGTAGCCAAGCGCAACATCGTCGGCATCGCTGCCGCCTATCCCGAGATCGCCAAGCAGGGCGTGCTGTTGCGCAAGTTTGGCCAGGAGGTGATCCGTATCACGGCGGGCAAACGTATCCATGGCACGGGTTCTATCCCCGGCGGGGTGAACAAGAACGTGAGCATCGAGGAGCGTGACTATCTGTTAAAGGATGTCGATCAGATGGTGGCCTGGAGTGAGGCGGCAGTCGGCATCGTGCGCAATCTGTTCGAGCAGGATCTGGCGATGTACAGCAGCTTCGGCAGTTTCGAGTCGCACACGCTCAACACGGTGCGTGCGGATGGTGCCCTGGAATTATATGACGGTGGTCTGCGTGCACGATCCATGAATGGCGAGACGATATTCGATCATTTCGATACCAGCCATTACTGGGACGAGATCCTTGAAGATGTGAAGTCATGGTCGTACATGAAATTTCCGTTCCTGCGCCGTTTTGGGCCCGAGGAAGGTTGGTACCGGGTGGGGCCGCTGTCGCGCGTGACGCAGTGCGACTTCATCTCCACGCCGCTGGCCGAAGCGCAGCGCAAGGCATTCATGTCCTTCGAGAATGGCAAGGCAGCCAAGGCGACACTGGGTTTCCACTGGGCGCGCATGATCGAGATGCTGCATGCGGCTGAGTTGATCCGCGACATCCTGCATGATCCCGATCTGCAGGGGGCAGATATGGTCAACGTCGGTCAGCGCCAAGAGCGCGGCGTAGGCGTGATCGAAGCACCCCGCGGCACCTTGATCCATCATTACCGTGTAGATGAGAACGACCAGATCGTGCGCTGTAATCTGATCGTTTCCACGACACATAATAATCAGGCGATGAACGAGGCTATCCGTCAGGTTGCACGCCAATATATCGATGGCAAGAAACTGACCGAGGGCTTGCTCAATCACATCGAGGTCGCCATCCGCGCTTTCGATCCCTGTCTCTCCTGTGCGACCCATGCTCTGGGCAAGATGCCGCTGGAGGTGGAGTTGCTGGATGCCGAAGGGAAGCAGGTGGATGCGCTGTCGCGCGGTTCGAATGGCGTTTGTCAGACGCTGGATTGATGGTTGCACCTATCCTGCTCTTTGCTGTCGGCAATGAATCGCGCGGGGATGATGCGCTAGGGCCTTTGTTGCTGAGGCGCATTCAGGGAAGCGCTCCCGACGCGGTCGAATGTCTCGAAGACTTTCAGTTGCAGATCGAGCATGCCGCCGATCTGCGTGAGCGCCAGCAAGTGGTATTCATCGATGCCGATGTTTCGTGCGAAGCACCATTTCTATTTTCCGAGTTACGGGCGGCACACGATCATAGTTACTCCAGTCATGCGCAGTCACCAGCGGCTTTATTACATACCTATAGGCAAGTATATGAAGACACGCCGCCACAATGTCATGTGCTGGGCATCAGAGGCTATGGTTTCGAACTGGGTGAGGCATTGAGCCCCGAAGCCGCTGAGAATCTGGAGCAGGCCAGCGCGTTTCTACAAGCGTGGCTGCGCAGCATTGTCGAGGTGGGTTGATGCATGAGATGTCATTGGCGCAGAGTGTGCGCGAGATCATCGAGCAGGCAGCGATAGAGCAAGGCTTCTCCCAAGTGAAAACGGTGTGGCTGGAGATCGGGCGACTGTCCTGTGTGGAGCAGGAGGCGATGCGTTTTTGTTTCAATGCCGCGATGCAAGACAGCGTTGCTGAAGATGCGAAATTGGAGATCATCGATACGCCGGGCAGGGGACTTTGCACGAAATGCGGCCATGAGGCCGAGATCGAGAATGTGTATGACGCGTGTCCGCAATGCGGCAGTTACGGTTTGCAACTGGTCGCCGGCGATGCGATGCGCGTAAAAGAATTGGAGGTGGAGTGATGTGTCTGACATGCGGATGTGGTTCGGATGAAGTGCTGATACGCGGCAGAAAGCCCTTGAACAAGCCGAAGGCACCGGTCAGTTTCAAGTTGCATCGGGTCGAAGAGACGGTCGCTGAGGATAGCCAACGCATCGTGAAGCTGGAGCAGGACATCCTGCATAAGAATGATAGCCACGCACGGGCTAATCGCGAACTGTTTGCACAGCGAGGCATCCTTGTGTTGAATCTGGTGTCCAGTCCGGGCTCGGGCAAGACGACTTTGCTGGTGCGCACATTACAGGGGCTGCAGGGTAGATATCCGCTGGCGGTGATCGAGGGCGACCAGCAGACCGAGCAGGATGCAGACCGTATCCGCGCGACCGGCGTGCCTGCCGTGCAGATCAACACCGGGAAAGGCTGCCATCTGGATGCGCAGATGATAGAACGTGCTTTGCCTGAAATGCCTTTGTCTGAAGGAGGCATGCTGTTCATCGAGAATGTCGGCAATCTGGTGTGTCCGGCGGGTTTCGATCTTGGGGAGTTCGCCAAGGTGGTCGTGCTGTCTGTGACCGAAGGCGAGGACAAGCCGCTCAAGTACCCCGACATGTTCCGTGCTGCCGGGTTGATGCTGCTCAACAAGTGTGACCAGATGCCTTATCATACTATCGATGTGGCACTTGCAGAATCCTATGCGCGCCGTGTTAATCCGGACATACGTATCATCCGTCTCTCCGCAGTTAGCGGAGAGGGGATGGATGAGTGGTTGTCATGGTTGGAAGCGCAGCGACCGAACGCGAGCTGAATAGCCTTATAGACGTTTGCTGACCTTCATGATGCCGGGATCTTCGCTGCTCGGCTTGCTGGAGAAACCCAGTCGTGCCATCAGTTTGAGCATGTTGTGGTTGTGGCTCAGCACTTCACCTTCGATGGTCGCCAAGCCGATTGAGCGGGCTGCTTCCATCAATGACACCATCAGTTTCTGTCCCAGCCCCTTGCCCGTTACCTTGTCCGCAACGACCAGTGCGAATTCGCATGTCTCGCCATCCGGGTTGATGGAGTAGCGTGCAACGCCCAGTTCGGTCTCTTCGTCATCGCCAGTGACTGCCACCAGTGCCATCTCGCGGCTGTAATCGAGCTGAGTCAATCGCGCGAGCATCTCTTCGGTCAGTTCCTGAACGCTGTTCATGAAGCGGAAGTATTTCGACTCTTCAGAGAGATCGTGCACGAATCGTTTTACCAGCTCGGCATCTTCGGGGCGAATTGGACGGATCACGATGTCTGTTCCGTCAGCCAATTGCCACTGCTTCACCAGATGGGTGGGATAGGGGTAGATCGCCATGTGCGAATAGCGGTCCGAACTGGGCTGGCGATATTCCACGACCACGCGGGCATCGGCAGCCAGTGCGCCGTTCTCGTCCAGGATCAGCGGATTGATGTCCATCTCTTTGAGTAGCGGCAGTTCGCACACCATCTCGGAGACGCGCAGTAGTAAATCTTCCAGCGCTTCGATGTTGGCTGGTTGCATGTTGCGGAAGGCGCCCAGCATCTTCGAGATACGCGTCTCCTGGATCAATTCTTTGACTAGGAATCGATTGAGCGGCGGCAAGGCAACTGCACGGTCACCCATGATCTCGACCGTGGTGCCACCCGCGCCGAAGGTGATGACAGGTCCGAACACGGGATCGCTGGTCACGCCGATCATCAGCTCACGACCATTGGGTTTGACGATCATCGGTTCGATGGAAATGCCGTCAACTGTGGCGTTCGGACGGTTCAGTTTTACGTTGTCGATGATGTGCTGGTAGGCCGCACGTACTTCGTGTGCATTGCGCAGATTGAGCATCACACCGCCCGCATCGCTCTTGTGCGAGATATCGGGAGAGTTGATCTTCATCGCTACCGGATAGCCTAATTGTTGTGCGATGAGCAGGGCTTCAGTTCCGCTGTGGGCGACCATGGTACGCGCGACCGGGATATGGAAGGCGGACAGCAATGCCTTGGATTCCATTTCGCTCAATACCTTGCGGCGTTCCTGCATCGCGCCTTCGATGATCAGGCGCGCACTTTCCACATCCGGTTCGATATGGTGCGAGAACGGGCCGGGCATCTGCATCAACAGTTTCTGGTTGCGGTAGTAGGCGGACAGGTGCGAGAACACTTCTACCGCCGGTTCCGGTGTGCGGAAGTGCGGGCGATGCGCCTTGGTGAACGCCTGGCGTGACTCGGCGACTTGTACTTCCCCCATCCAGCAGGTCAGCAGCGGTTTACTGTGGGTATTGCCCAGTTCGATCAGTGCTTCGGCAGATTCCAGCGGTTTGGTCATCGCCTGCGGGGTGAGGATGGCCAGTACGCCGTCCACATTTTCGTCTTCCAGGCAGGCTTTTACTGCATGGTGATAGCGGTCGGCCTGGGCATCGCCGATGATGTCCACCGGGTTGCTGTGCGGCCAGTTGGATGGTAGATGCTGGTTGAGATATTCGATGGTGCCGTCGGACAGTTCTGCGATATTGAGGCCAAGGTCGACTGCGCGGTCGGTCGCCATCACGCCGGGACCGCCGCCATTGGTGACGATAGCCAGCCGGTTGCCCACCGGCTTGAAGCCGCAGGAAAGTGCGCGAGCGGCCGTGAATAACTGGGTGACGGTCTGCACGCGCACCACGCCGACGCGGCTCACGGCCGCGTCGAACACATCGTCCGCGCCGACCAGTGAAGCGGTATGCGACATCGCCGCCTTGGAGCCTGCGGCGTGGCGACCGACCTTGACCAGGATCACCGGCTTGATGCGCGCGGCGGCACGCAGTGCGCTCATGAAGGTGCGTGCATCACGGATACCCTCGATGTACATCAGGATGCTTTGGGTCTTGCCATCCGACACCAGGAAATCAAGGATCTCGCCGAAATCCACATCGGTCGATGAACCCATGGAGACGACGCTGGAAAAGCCCACATCGTTGCTTTGCGCCCAGTCCAGAATGGCGGTGCACAGTGCGCCGGACTGGGAGACGAAAGCGATGTTGCCGGTGTTGGCTGCGCCCTTGTTGAAAGTGGCATTCAATCCGAGAGAGGGGCGCATGATGCCCAGACAGTTCGGTCCGATCAGACGGATGTCGTAGCGACGGGCATTCTCCAGCAGTTGTTTTTCCAGAGCGGCTCCTTCATGGCCGGTCTCACCGAAGCCAGCAGTGATGATGACGGCAGCCTTGACGCCGTGTATGCCGCATTCTTCGATGATGGCTGGCACGGTCTGGGGCGGGGTGGCGATCACCACCAGATCCACCGGTTTGCCGATGCTGGCGATGGACGGGTAGGCGCGCTGGCCCTGAATTTGTTCGCTCTTGGCGTTGATAGGGTAAAGCTCTCCCTTGAATCCACCCTCCAACATATTCTGGAATACGATCTGGCCGACTGAGTCGGGGCGCTCACTGGCACCGATCACAGCAACTGATTTGGGGGCGAACAGAGGATTTAGATAATGCTGGCTCATGATGGGCGTGAGGTAGTTTGGAGGTAAATCCTGAGGGAGCTATGATAGCACTGACACTATCGTAAAAATGACCGGAGATCGCTGTGCAGACCGCATTCATCAGCCACCCTTTATGCCTCAAACACGACATGGGGGCGCATCACCCTGAGTGCCCAGCGCGCCTTCATGCTATCGAGGATCAATTGATCGCCTCCGGTTTGTATAGTTATCTGCAGCACCACGATGCACCTGATGTCACGCGAGAACAATTGCTGCGTGTGCATGATGAGATTTACATCGATGCAATCGAAGCTGCAGCGCCATTCGAGGGCATCATCTCACTCGATGGTGACACCTTGATGAATCCCTATACCTGTCCCGCGGCTTTGCGCGCAGCAGGGGCTGCCGTGATGGCTGTCGATCTGGTGATGGCAGGCAAGGTCGAGAATGCATTCTGCAATGTGCGCCCTCCCGGCCACCATGCCGAACGGGGTGAGGCCATGGGGTTCTGTATCTTTAATAACGTCGCTGTGGGAGCCGCCCATGCGCTGGCTGCACACGGCTTGTCTCGTGTCGCCGTCGTCGATTTCGATGTCCATCATGGCAACGGTACTGAGCATATCTTTATGGATGAGCAACGTGTCATGCTGTGTTCGACTTTTCAGCATCCGTTCTACCCATACAAAGGCGTTGAGACTGATAAGCCGCACATTATCAATGTGCCGTTGGCTGCGGGGTCGGACGGGGAGGCTTTCCGTGATGCGGTAGGTGGGAGATGGATACCTGCTTTGGACGACTTTCAACCCGAATTCATCTTTATATCTGCCGGTTTTGATGCACACCGTGAAGACGATATGTCTTCTTTGCGTTTGTTGGAGGCCGACTATATTTGGGTGACTGAACAGATCAAGCGAATCGCTGAACGTCATGCGCAGGCGCGTATTGTGTCGGTGCTTGAAGGCGGGTATGAGTTGCATGCGCTAGGCCGCAGTGCAGCGGCGCACATCAAGGTGTTGAGCGGCCTATAAACAAAAAGACCGGCTATAGAGCCGGTCTTTAAGGTGTAGCCGATTTACTTGGCTACCTGTCTTTCACGAATCTCGTCCAGCGTCTTGCAGTCGATGCACAAGGTCGCCGTTGGACGCGCCTCTAGGCGGTTCAGGCCGATCTCGATGCCGCAGTTATCGCAAAAACCATAGTCACCTGAGTCGATACGCGCCAGCATCTTGTCGATGTTTTTGATCAGTTTGCGTTCGCGGTCACGGTTGCGCAGTTCCAGGCTCATGTCGGATTCCTGTGTCGCGCGGTCATTTGGGTCGGCGAAAACAGTCGCTTCGTCCTGCATGGTATGCACGGTGCGGTCGATGTCCTGGCTCAGTTCGAGTTTCAATCCCATCAGCACGGAGCGGAAATGCTCAAGCTGTTTGGCGCTCATGTATGCCTCGCCCTTTTTGGGTTTGTATGGGGCGGTGTTCTTATTCGCTTGCACTGGCATTGCGTGTATCTCCAAGTTGGGCTGAATTTTTCAAGCGCGCTTTAATATCAGAAAGCGTATGGGCTCGCAATGAAAAAATTTGGTCTGGTTGCCTTAAATTGTCTTAATACCTTGTTTTTCAAGCATGTCTATCAATGCGATCAGAGGGAGGCCGATCAGGGCATTTGGGTCGTTTCCTTCGATGCGCTGGATCAGGGCGATACCCAGCCCCTCGGATTTTGCGCTGCCAGCACAGTGATAAGGTTGCTCTTTAAGCAGGTAGTTTTCGATCTGCTGGTCATCGACATTGCGAAAGGTGACGTGGGTTTCGACCACTTCGGTCTGCATATCGCCAGTACGGGTATTGAGCAGGCTCAGGGCGGTGAAGAAAGTAACCGTTTTGCCGCGCATGGAACGAAGCTGGCGTACGGCATTGTCGTGTGTCATGGGTTTGCCGAGTTGCTCGCCCTCCAGCAAAGCGACCTGATCGGAACCGATGATCAGGGCATCCGGGTGGCGCTTGGTGACAGCTTCCGCTTTCAGGCGGGATAGGCGATATGAAGTTTGCCTTGCATCTTCACCGGGAAGCGGCGTTTCATCGACATTGGGAGAGTCGGTCAGGAAAGGTATTTGCAGAACTGACAGTAGCTGACTCCTATATATAGAAGTCGAAGCCAAAACAAGTGACTGGGAATTCAAGGTGTTCCTTGTACGGTGTCTTTGACAGGGGAGGGGGGAATATATATCATGCGCGCCTCATGTTTGCACGGCCTTTAATCGACAGCACCGAATTTGCCCGTAACGGCAGGACTTTAAACGGGGAAATCGCTGTGAAGGAACTGCCGAGACTGGCTGAGTTGCTGACCAGTTCCGAAGGTTCTATCCGGTATACCGTGCAAGGGAAGCAAGCGGATGGCAGGTTGTTTCTGCTGGTGGATATGAGCGGAATCTGTCATTTGCGCTGTCAGCGTTGCTTGGGGGATTTGCTACATCCGGTGGATATCGCCTCAAGGTTGCAGCTGCTTGAAGGTGACGAACTGATGCAGGATGATGCTTCAGATGAGATCGACGGGATCGAGGCCAGCAAAGAGCTGGATGTTCTCGGTCTGGTAGAGGAGGAGCTTCTCCTCTCTTTGCCCTTTGCGCCCAGACATGATGAAGGTGTCTGCGAGCTGGCAAGCAACAGTTTTGGGAAGGCTGATGACCGATTCGGTATGTTGGCCCAGTTGAAGAATAAATTTTAAGTAGGTTTTTTCGAGGAGTAGTTACCATGGCAGTTCAACAAAACAAAAAGACCCCGTCCAAGCGCGGGATGCATCGTTCTCACGACTTCCTGACAGCACCGGCACTGGCTATCGAGCCTTCTACCGGCGAACCGCATCTGCGTCACCATATCAGCCCAAGCGGCTACTATCGTGGCAAGAAGGTCGTCAACACCAAATCCGAATAAGTTCTTTTTGTTCAAGCTTACAAGCCATCCCTCAAGCGCGGGGATGGCTTGCGTTCGACTTTTTTTCGTATTTGGGGATGACTGATGGGTGTCACGATAGCTATTGACGCCATGGGCGGTGACCATGGGGTATCCGTTACGGTACCGGCTGCGATGTCCTACCTCGACAAGCATGCGGAAGATATCGTCGTATTGGTCGGTTTGACTGATGCGATCAAATCCGAGCTGGATGCGCTTGGCGTTGCACATGATCGCCAGAATCTTCGTATCCATCACAGCACTGAAGTGGTCGGTATGGATGAGCAGCCTCAATCCGCTCTGCGCGGCAAAAAGGACTCGTCCATGCGCGTTGCCATTAATCTTGTAAAAAGTGGAGAGGCTTCCGCTTGTATCAGCGCCGGCAATACGGGTGCGCTGATGGCAACTGCCCGTTACGTTCTGAAGACCCTCCCAGGTATCGATCGTCCAGCCATCGCTTCATACTTGCCAACCCACACCGGCCAGGTCTGTATGCTTGATCTGGGTGCCAACGTCGATTGCACGGCTGAGCATCTGCTGCAGTTCGCATTGATGGGCAGCACGCTGGTTACCGCCCTTGAGCACAAAGAAAACCCGACTGTCGGCCTGCTCAATATCGGCAGTGAGGACATCAAAGGCAATGAGACCGTGAAAAAAGCGGGTGAGTTGCTGCAGGCCAGCGATTTGAACTTCTACGGTAATGTCGAAGGCGACGATATCTTCAAGGGCGTCACGGATGTCGTGGTGTGTGATGGATTCGTCGGCAATGTCGCGTTGAAGACCGCAGAAGGTGTAGCCAAGATGATGGGCGGTTTTCTGAAAGAGGGTTTTGGACGCAATGCGCTGACCAAGATCGCGGCGCTGGTCTCTTTGCCGGTGCTGAAGGCATTCAAACATCGCCTCGATCACCGCCGATATAACGGTGCCAGCTTTCTGGGTTTGAAGGGTATCGTCGTCAAGAGCCATGGCTCTGCCGATGCCTTTGCCTTTGAGTGTGCGATCGAGCGTGCAGCAGAGGAAGCGCGAGGTGGTATGCTGGAGCACATAAGCGAGCACATAGAAAAATGGCACAACGCGCGCCAGGCCAACGGAGGGGAGGCTGCTTGAAGACTTATTCCAGAATCATCGGTACTGGTAGTTATCTACCAGCCAATACGGTGACCAATTACGACTTGGAGAAAAGGGTCGATACGACACACGACTGGATATTCTCACGTAGCGGAATATCTGAGCGCCATGTGGCTGCTGAGGGTGAGTTATGTAGTGATCTGGCTTGCCAAGCCAGCCTGAAGGCTATTGAGGCGGCAGGCATCAAAGCCGACGAGATCGATCTGATCATCGTTGCCACGACTTCGCCAGACATGCCATTTCCGAGCACGGCCTGCATACTGCAAGACAAACTTGGTATTCGTAACGGCTCGCCCGCATTCGATATGCAGGCAGTCTGTGGCGGTTTCGTCTACGCATTGAATACTGCCGATATGTATATCCGCGGCGGTCAGGCAAAGACGGTGTTGGTCGTCGGGGCTGAGGTCCTGTCGCGTATGCTGGACTGGAATGATCGCACCACCTGTGTCTTGTTTGGAGATGGTGCAGGGGCCGTCATTTTGCGTGCCTCCGAGGAGCCCGGCATCATCGGTGCCAAGTTACATGCCGATGGTCGTCATCGCGAAATGCTTAAGGCTGATCCGAATATTGCAATGGATGGTCAGGCGGTATTTAAGTTTGCAGTTAAGGTATTGAGTGAAGTTGTTGAAGAGCTTCTTGAGGAGCAAAAGCTCGCAGGCAGCGACATCGACTGGCTGGTGCCGCACCAAGCCAACATCCGCATCATCGAGGCAACAGCCAGAAAATTAGGCTTGCCCATGGATAAAGTAGTGCAGACCGTCGCTTTGCATGGCAACACTTCTGCGGCTTCCATTCCTTTGGCGCTGGATACGGCTGTGCGAGCAGGAAGCATCAAGTCAGGCCAGAACATACTCATCGAAGCCGTAGGTGGTGGATTCACCTGGGGTGCAGTGCTCATCAAGTGGTAGGACGTATATAAATGACTCAATTCGCATTCGTATTTCCCGGTCAGGGCTCCCAATCTCGCGGCATGATGAACGGCTATGCCGATTTCGCAGCTGTCCGCGATACTTTCACTGAAGCCTCGGATGTGCTGAAGCAGGATCTGTGGCAGCTGGTCTCCGAAGGCGAAGACGCGGACCTGAATGCAACTGTGAATACGCAACCCATCATGTTGACTGCCGGTGTGGCCGTCTATCGTGCTTGGCAGTCGCAGAACGGCGCGATGCCGGCAATGATGGCCGGTCACAGTCTGGGTGAATACACCGCACTGGTCGCTTCAGGCGCTTTGAGTTTTGCAGATGCCTTGCCGCTGGTGCGCTACCGTGCGCAGTGCATGCAGGAAGCCGTGCCTGAAGGTGTGGGTGGTATCGCCGCTATTCTCGGGCTGGATGATGAGGCTGTGCGTGCAGTCTGTACCGAAGGCGCGCAGGGCGAAGTGTTGGAAGCCGTGAACTACAATTCTCCAGGTCAGGTTGTGATCGCCGGTAACCGCTCGGCTGTCGAGCGTGGTATGGAACTGGCCAAGGCCAAGGGTGCCAAGCGTGCACTGATGCTGCCGATGAGCGTTCCTTCCCATTGCAGTCTGTTGACCGGTGCGGCAGACAAACTGCGCGCCTATCTGGAAAACGTGGCAGTTAACGTGCCGTTCGTTCCAGTCTTGCATAATGCCGATGTCGCTGCCTATAGCGATGCAGCCAAGATCAAGGATGCACTGGTACGCCAGCTGTATTCTCCAGTGCGTTGGGTCGAGACGGTGCTTGATTTCGGCAAGCAGGGCATCACACATAACGTGGAATGCGCGCCGGGCAAGGTATTGGCTGGTCTGAACAAGCGCATCGACACCAATCAGCAGGTCATGGCCATCAACGACGGCGAAGCGCTGAAGGCAGCTTTGGCCGCACTCGCATAAAGGGGGGGAGTTATGACATTGCAAGGACAAATCGCGCTGGTGACCGGCGCTTCACGCGGCATCGGGCAAGCCATCGCGCTGGAATTGGGCAAGCAAGGTGCGACCGTGATCGGCACGGCCACCAGTGACAAGGGCGCGCAGGCGATCAGCGAATATCTGGCTGCCGCAGGCGTAACGGGAACCGGATTGGCGCTGAACGTGAATGACGCAGCCCAGATCGATCTGGTGCTGGATACCCTGCGCAAGCAGTTCGGCGAAGTCTCCATCCTGGTCAACAACGCAGGCATCACCAAGGACAACCTGTTGGCGCGCATGAGCGAAGAAGAGTGGGATGATGTGTTAACGACCAACCTCAAATCCGTGTTCCGTCTGTCCCGCGCGGTGCTGCGCGCGATGATGAAGGCGCGTACAGGCCGCATCATCAACATCTCATCGGTGGTGGGGAGCAGCGGCAATCCAGGCCAGACCAACTATTCGGCTTCCAAGGCCGGCATGGTCGGTTTCAGCAAGTCGCTGGCACAAGAGATCGGCAGCCGCAACATCACAGTGAACTGCGTTGCGCCGGGTTTCATCGACACGGATATGACTCAGGCGCTGGGCGAAGAACAACGCGCCAAGCTGGTCGAGCATGTGCCGCTGAAACGTCTGGGAAAACCGGAGGATATCGCGGCCGCTGTGGCCTTTTTGGCTGGGCCCGGCGCAGCCTATATCACGGGTACAACAGTGCATGTCAATGGCGGCATGTACATGGAGTAAGCGGTAGTTTGGAA
>JBDRPZ010000010.1:0-42736 GCA_043826585.1 Pseudomonadota bacterium | reverse complement strand
AGCATGCTCTCGGTCAGCTCGAGTTCGAGCTTGCCCGGATCGACGGCATGGTGGCGTATCGCATCGCTGACCTGGGTGACGAAACCGGCTTGGTGGAATTGTTTCGCGCTCACATTGATCGAGAGGCACAACCCGCTGGTCAGCGGGGTGTCCTCCCAGGCCTTGAGCTGGGCACAAGCATTCTCAAGCACCCATTCACCGATCGGCAGGATCAATCCGGTCTCTTCTGCCAGCGGGATGAACTGGTCCGGCGAAACGAGTCCGCGCTCGGGATGGATCCAGCGTATGAGGGCCTCGGCACCGAAGGGGCGATAGTTCTCGTCGACTTGCACCTGGTAATACAGGCTGAACTGGGCACGGGTCAGTGATTTCCGCAGGTCGTCCTCAAGGGAGGCTTTGGCGTTCAGGCTTTCCTGCATCTGGGGATCGAAGAAGCGCAGTGTGTTGCGCCCGGCCTTTTTCGCCTGATACATCGCGATGTCGGCCTGCTTGATGAGCTCGTCTATGTTGTCTCGCCCCTCGCTGAACAAGGTGGCGCCGATGCTGGGCGAATTGTGATATTCGTGGCGGCCGAGTTGGTATGGTTTGTTCAGCATCTCCAGGATATTTTCTCCCACCCCTTCGGTCTGGGAGGCGGCTTCCAGCGCGTGGGGGCTGAGGTCCTCAAGCATCACCACGAACTCGTCGCCGCCGAGACGGGCGACCGTGTCGCCTTTGCGTATGCACAGCTCGAGCCGGCGGGCGACCTCCTGCAACAGCAGGTCACCTTTGTCATGTCCCAGCGTGTCGTTGAGCGACTTGAAGTTATCCAGATCCAGGAACAGCACGGCGCCGAACTTCTTGCTGCGACCGCAGGAGGACAACGCCTGCTGCAGACGATCCAGCATCAGCCGGCGGTTGGGCAGGCCGGTCAAGGGGTCATAGAACGCGAGGCTGCGGATCTCGTTCTCCGCCGCTTTGTGCAAGGTGATGTCTGCGACAGAAGCCACATAGTTGACGAGCTTGCCGTGCTCGTCCTTCAGTGCGGTGATGGTCAGGCGCTCCGGATAAATATCACCCGACTTGCGCCGGTTCCAGATCTCCCCGCTCCAGCTGCCATAGGTGTTGATCGAATGCCACATGGCTGAATAGAACACCGCATCGTGTCTGCCTGATTTCAGGACGCGCGGATTCTGCCCGATGACTTGCTCCGGATCATATCCGGTGATCTCGGAGAACGCCTTATTGACGCGCAGGATGTTGCCCTCGGCATCGGTGACCATGATGCCGTCCTGTGTCTCGAAGGCCGTGGCAGCGATGTGCAGTTCGGCTTCCGCCTGCTTGCGCGCGGAGATGTCGCGCGAGGAATTGAAGAGTACCGGCTTGCCATCCAGTAGCAGCGGGACGCCGCTGATCTCCACATCGAAGACAGAGCCATCCTTGCGCCGATGGCTGGATTCGAATTCCGAGCGCCCTTTGTGCTCGAACTGGCGTCGCAGGGCCATCCTGATCTCTGCGCTGTCCATGCTGGCATCCCACTGCGAGACATTCATTCCGATGACCTCATCGCGCGTATAGCCGAGCATCGAACAGAAGGCTTCACTGGCTTCCATGATGTTGCCATGCTCATCCAGGATGTGTATCCCGTCACTGCCGTTGTGCAGCAGCGCGCGATTCTTCTCGCTTTCATGTTTCAGCGCCTGTTCGGCACGCTTGCGTTCAGTGATGTCGTTACCGACGGCGATGAAATGCTCGGGCTCTCCATTGCGGTTACGCGAGACCGCCACGGAGAGGGACAGGTCGTACAGGCTGCCATCCTTATGGCGATTGACCACTTCGCCATGCCAAAATCCCTTGCCCAGCACCTCTGTCCACATTTGCGCGTAGAAGGCAGCATCCTGATGTTGGGAAGAGAGCAGGTCCACCGGGTTCTGCCCTAAAGCGTCCAGCTTGCTGTAGCCGGTGATCCTTGTGAAGGAGGGATTGCAGGAGATGATGCGGGAATCGGCATCGGTGATGACGATCGCGTCGCTGCTCGTCTCAAAGACTTTGGCATTGATGCCTTGCTGGCGCTCAACCTCCGAGCGTTGTTCCGCGATCTGCATCTGACGCCGGTAGTAGGCGATAGACAAAGCGATGATCAGCAGCAGCGAACTCCCCGCCACAGCCAGCAAGGTCTTGGCGCTGGTCCACCAGGGTAGCAGCACCCTGGCTTGCTGGAGGTGTGTGACCACCACGACGGGATAAAGGCTGGATGCGCGGAACGAAGTCAGGATAGCCTGCTGGTCGCGATCCGACGACGCATATTCCCCATGCTCACGCTCCGGCAAGCGGAATGCCTGCAGCAGATGGTTGAGCTGCATCCCTGCGCGGGTGGTGAGTGCGGAATCGATCAGTACGGTGCCGTCATATCTGAGCACTTGGACCGAGCCTTCCTCGGGTCCGAGTTTCTGCATGACGTGATTGGAGAAATAATCCGGATTGATGGCGAACAGCAATGTGACATGGTGTTTGCCTATCAACAGGTCGCGCGCGGCGGGGATGAAACTGTGCTCGTTCGGATCGGCGGCAGTCTGGGGTGTCGTTTCCCTGCCGTCCGAAAAATCCCTGCCTTCCCATGGTCTGCCGATGCGCAAGATCTCCGACCGGATCGGAGCGGGTGGAAGAAAATCCTGAATAGAGATACCGAGCCCGATGTTGGCAGGGTTGGAGCTGGCAAAGATACGCCCCCGCTCGTCAAGCAACGACATCGAACGCAGGAACGGGGCATGCCGCAGAAAATCGACGAAGTGCGCATTGGCGGGATGGTTTTGCGAAGCCGCGACAGCCTGGATATCAAAGTTGTCTCCGACCAGTTCGGTGACATGCAGGTTCTGGGTCAGGAAGTCCTCGAAACTGCGGGTGTGCATGGCGGACATCTGCAAGCCGCCCTTGATGGCATCGACGCGCAGCTGCCACATGGTGAAGGCCGTCACGCCGCTAAGGCTGACGACCAACAGCAGCAGGGCGGCGAAGAAGCCCTGCCGCAATTGCTGTTCGCGTGAGCTCATTGGGAAACGATCGTTTCCAGCTTGTGTCGTTTGGCGGCGGCCATCAGTCGACCATCGTGTTTGATCTCTCCGACGAAGCGGTCGACTCTGGCGCGCCAGGCCTCATCGCCCTGTTGCATGGCGTAGGCATAGGGCGTGATGTGGTAGGTCTCAGACGGCGAAACGAGCTTCGCCCAATCGTTGTTGGCAAGGAAACGCTGGCTGTAGGGGAAGTCGGTCATGAACACATCGGCACGACCCGAAGCGACTTCCTGTTCACGGGCAAACGGCGTGTCCAGTACGAGCAGCTTCGCGGCTGTGAGCTTGGCTTTCATTACCGGTTCATGCAGCGTGCCCTTGGCCACGGCCACCACTGTTCCCGCCTTGTCGATATCTGCCCAGGTTTTGATGCGACGATTGGCTTTGCTGGTGATGGCGTAGATGTCACTGGCAAGATGCGGCTGGGTGAAGGCCAAGCTCTTCGTCCGGATCGGTGTGACGCCGATAGCGAACATGGCGACATCACAGCGATCCTGGGTCACATCGTCGATCAGTCTGGCGAAAGAACTGTCGACGAAACGAACGGCGACGCCCAGATCCCGGCCGAGTGCCTGGGCGAGGTCGATATCGATGCCGCTGAGTTGCTGGGTCTTGGGATTGCGAAAAGTGATGCTGTAGTAATCCGGCCAGATGCAGACGCGCAACTCCTTGTTGGCAAGTACACGGTCGAGTCGACTCATGGCGGGGGGCTGCGCTACGGCAAGGCCGTAGTGACCCACTAACAGGAAACAGGACAGGAATATCGAAGCTATGCGCATAACACCTCCTCTTGTTGACCGGGAGCATTCGAATGCTCTCTCAGAATCGGGGCTGTGGAATGGCGCAACCCCGGTACAGGATTGTATAGGTTTAGCCTGCGCTGGAACCGGTAGAATCGCGGATTAACCGAGTGGCCTTCTCGGCCATGCAGCGTCGAGCAACTTCCTGCTCAGATGTTCGGCCTGCCTGAAATATGCGCCGCCGAACAGATTGGCATGATTGAGGATGTGGTAGAGGTTGTACAACTCGCGCCGTTGCGCATAGCCCGCATCCAGCGGCCAAGCAGCTTGGTAGCCGGCATAGAACTCAGCCGGATAACCGCCGAAAAGTTCGGTCATCGCAAGGTCGCATTCTCGGTCGCCGAAATAGCTTGCGGGGTCGAAGATGACCGGTGTGCCATCTGCAAGAAAGCCATGATTGCCACCCCACAGGTCGCCGTGCAGCAAAGAAGGTTGCGGCGTGTAGCCGTCAAAGAAAACAGGTAGTGCATCCATCAGCTTCTTCCCCAGTCTTTGCAGTTCACCGTCATAGCCGTTCTTTGCGGCTAGGCGAAGCTGAAAGCCCAAACGCTGCTCGCGCCAGAAATCCAGCCAGTCATCTGTCCAGGCATTGGGTTGCGGCGTGGTGCCGATGAAGTTGTCCTGCGCAAAGCCGTATCGATCTGCGGTGTTGCGGTGCAGCGCGGCGAGTTGCTCGCCTAGCAGTTTTGCATTGTTCCGCCCGCCAAGCGGCAGATGCTCCAGTACCAGAAAGCTGAGTCCCTCCGCTGTGCCATGTGTGATCGGGCGCGGTACGCGTATGGAATTGTTTGCAGCGATGGCTTGAAGCCCTGCGGCTTCTGCGATGAACATCGCATGCTGCCGGGCAGCGTTGAGCTTGAGGAAATAGAACGAACCGTCGGCGCCTTCCAGACGGAAAGCCTGATTGATATCGCCACCACCTACCGGCGTGGCGCGCAACAAATGAAACGGGCGCTGTGTGGCATCGCCGATGGCAGATGCGACAGCGCCCGGTATCTTCATGTCTTACAGCTTGATGCTGAAGCCGAAGTTCTTTTCGAACAACTCCATGATCTCGGCGCGCGAGTGCTTGTGGTTCTGGCCGCCGCGGCTGGAGATCTTGAGCGAGCCCATCAGTGAGGCGAGGCGGCCCGTGGTCTCCCAATCCCAGCCGGACTGGATGCCGTACAAGAGACCCGCACGATAGGCATCGCCGCAACCGGTCGGATCGACGATGGCCTTGGGCTTGGGCGTGGGGATGGCGATATGTTTGCCGTCCGCATGGATGATGGAACCGTCGCCGCCCATGGTGACGATGAGGGCCGAGACGCGATTGGCGATATCGGCCAGTGACAGGCCGGTCTTCTCCTGCAGCATCTTGGCTTCGTAATCGTTCAGCGTGACATAGTTGGAAAGCTCGACCATCTCCAGCAACTCCTCGCCGGAGAACATCGGCATGCCCTGGCCCGGATCGAACACAAAGGGAATGCCCGCCTCGTTCAGCTCGCGAGAATGCTTGAGCATGCCGTCACGGCCATCCGGCGACACGATGGCCAGCGAGGCTTCCTTCGCATCGCGGATATGGTTCAGATGCGACATGCTCATCGCGCCGGGGTGAAAGGCGGTGATCTGGTTGTCATCCAGGTCGGTGGTGATGAATGCCTGACCGGTGAAGTTACCTTCGACATGTTTGATATGCGCCTGCGACAAACCCAGATTCGTCAGGCGAGTCGCATAAGGGCCGAAGTCGTCACCCACGGTCGCCATGATCAGCGGATCGCCACCCAGCATCTGCATGTTGTAGGCGATGTTGCCCGCGCAGCCGCCGTATTCGCGGCGCATCTCGGGCACCAGGAAGGCGACGTTCAGGATGTGGATCTGTTCGGGCAAGATGTGCTTCTTGAAGTGGTCCTTGAACACCATGATGGTGTCGAAAGCCATAGAACCGCAAATGAGAGTCTTCATGTTTTTCCGCGAAATAGTGATTGAGAAGTGTGTCGATTATAGCAGCGACGGCACACTTGCCATGTCCGTCAGTCGGCCTGTCGTCGTTGTCGGCGCCGCCATGCCAAAATTATCTTCAGACGCCACAGCCCCATGATCAACAGGTAGGTCAGCACGCCCGCCGAACACGCCACGATGAGCAAACCCAGCAGCAAGGGCTTGCCCAGTGCCGTGATACGCACAAGCCAGCTTCCGGTTGCCTCGCTATTCTTCTCTTGCCTATGCGAGGTATCGAAATCAGGCGGAGGGGAACCATTGCCGATCAAGGCCGTGCCGATGCGATAAGCACCGTAATAGATCGGCGCAAAGGTGACAGGGTTGGTGACCAGCGTGCTGGCGATGGCAGACGGAAGGTTGGCGCGCAATATCACTGCCGCTGCGGCGGACAGCGGGATCTGCGCAACCGGGACCAGCAAGCCGAAAAAGATACCGAGCGCCACGCCGAGTGCCACACCGCGCCGGGTGATGTGCCACAGTTGTGGACGAAACAGTGTCGGCCCGAGCCAGCGTAACCAACGATTGCCGCGCACGTAGTCGGCATTCGGCAATAGGTGCTTCAATCTTTGTTTCATACAGTGGTGCTTTCAGTCTCATGCGGCACAGCCGTCTTCTCATCATTGAGCATGAGCGCCGCTTTGACCGCTTGCTCGATCGCGCGGCGCATCATGCTGGCCGCGCGCAATCTTGATTCCATCTCCATCACCGGCAGTTCGCCGCGAACGCCCGCCGCGAGCAGGTGGGATTTCAGCGACTGATAGTGTGCTTCCAGCGAGTCGAGGGCTTGGTTGATGACAAGCCTGTCCGGTATGGCGGTGTCCGGCTCGACCTCTTCCAGCAATGCCTCGGCCTGCGCGTTGAACTTTCCGGCTTCGACGGGGACCGGGGTGGTGTTCTCGCGCAGTGCCGTCGCCAGTTCCACTGCCAGTTCGGAAAGTGTCTCGTAATAGCGCGCGATGCGCAGGATTTCCGGCAATCGCTGTGCACTTGCAGTCGACATCTCGGTGCGGCTCAAGCGCATGACGAAATCGGCGATGGCATGGTTCAGCCCGACCACAGATCGTTGCTCACGCGCCAGCTTGTCATGGGATTCTCCGCTTGCCGCATCGCGCAACATGCGCATGGCAATAGCGCCCATGCGCCGTACTTCCTGATGCAGGGCATCCAATGCCAGAGTGGGCACACCCAGCACGTTCGCGTCCAGATGATGCGGCCTGGCTTCGTCCTCTTCCGCCGTGCGGAAGCGACGTTCCAGGAAATGCGTCAAACGATTCACCAGCGGCCACATCAACACCACGCCCAGCAGATTGAACACGGTGTGGAACAAAGCCAGAAAGGCGGCAGGGGCCGTATCCAGTTGCAGCAGATCGCGCAACTCGGCAATCAGGGCGATCAGCAGCGGCAACAACAGCAGGGCGACGATGCCGGTCAGCGCGTTGAACAGCACATGTGCACTGGCGGCACGCTTGGCATTCGGTGTGGCACCGATGGCCGCGATCAGCGCGGTGACCGTAGTGCCGATGTTGGCGCCGATCACCGCAGCGGCCGCACTTTCGATACCCAGCAAGCCACCTTGGGTGGCAGTCAGCACGATGGTCAGCGATGCACTGGAAGATTGCATCAGCACGGTCATCAGCAAGCCGGACAGTACCATCAGCACCAGACCGGTCATGCCGTCGAATTCCTTCAGGGAGAAATCGGAGGTGAATCCCGAAAATCCCACCTGCAACATATCGATGCCGAGGAACAGCACACCGAAACCGGCCAGTGCCAGACCTGTTGCACCGCGCCGGCTGTGCTCGCCGGTCAGGCGTAGCGCCATGCCGATGCCGATCAGCGGCAGTGCCAGCAGGTCGATCTTGAACTTGAGCCCGACCAGCGCCACCAGCCAGCCGGTCATGGTGGTGCCGACGTTGGAACCGAACAGCACCCACAGCGACTGCCCCAGTGTAAGCAGCCCCGCATTGACGAAGCCGATGGCGGCGACGGTCACCGCACTGGAGGATTGCACCAGTGCCGTCAGCAATGCACCCGATGCCAGTCCGCGTATCCGCGTTTTGGTGGAATAGGTGAGGATGCGCCCGAGTGCAGGACCTGCGGCGAGTTTGAGCCCGTCCGTCATCAGGCTCATGCCGAGCAGGAACAGCCCGATGCCGCCCAGCAAACCGCCGATCGCCGACCAGTCGTTCATCGGGCCTCCTGCTCGTGTGTGTATAGGTTACGGAACACCCATTTCTCCAGTTCGATGGCGATGAATAACAACACGCCGAAGATCAAAATCAAGCCCCATGCCGCCGCATCCAGCGCGACCACGCCGAACATATCCTGCATGAAAGGCAGATAGGTGAACAATGCCTGAATGACGACCAGCACACCGATGCTGAGCAGCACATAAGGATTGCCGGTGAGATCCTGCCAATTGCGTACCGGAGCCAACAGGTAGCGACAGTTGAACAGATAGAAGATCTCACCCACCACCAGCGCGTTGACCGCCACGGTGCGGGCGGTCTCCAGACTGTCGCCGCGCGCCAGCACCCACAGGAACAGGGCGACCACGCCTGCAGCCAGCAGCACCGAAACGAAACTGATGCGCCAGATCATGAAGCGGGTCAAAAGTGGTTCGGCGGCGGCACGCGGCACGCGTCGCATCACGTCCGGCTCGGCTTGCTCGAACGACAGTGCCAGCGCCAGTGTGACCGCGGTCACCATGTTCACCCACAGGATCTGCACCGGCGTCAGTGGCAGCGCCATGCCGAACAGGATGGCGATCAGCACGATGCCGGCCTCGCCGCCGTTGGTCGGCATGATGAACACGATGGCTTTTTTGATGTTGTCGTAGATGGTGCGGCCTTCTTCCACCGCATGGGCGATGGTGGCGAAGTTGTCGTCGGCCAGCACCATCTCGGCCGCTTCCTTGGCGACCTCCGTGCCTTTCCTGCCCATCGCCACGCCGATGTCGGCACGTTTCAGGGCCGGCGCATCGTTCACGCCGTCGCCGGTCATGGCGACGATCTCGCCGTTGGCCTGCATGGCCGTGACCAGCCGCAATTTGTGTTCCGGGCTGGCGCGTGCGTACACATCGATTTCGCGCACTGCTTTGCGCAGCGCATCGTCGTCCATCGCGTCCAGCTCGCTGCCGGTCAGCGCGCGGCCGTCACCGATGCCCAGCTGCAGGGCGATAGCGCTGGCGGTGTCGGCATGGTCGCCGGTGATCATCTTGACGCGTATGCCCGCCGCGCGGCAGTCGCGCACGGCCGCGATGGCTTCCTCGCGCGGCGGGTCGCTGATGCCGACCATGCCCAGCAGCGTGTAGCCGCCTTCCATATCGGCGAATCTCAAATCGCGCTGGTCCTTGTCTATGGTTTTCATCGCCAATGCCAGCACACGTTGACCGAGCGCGCCGGTGGCGGCCATCTGCGCGTGCCAGTAAGGCAGGTCCAACGGCAAATCATCACCCGCGCCGCGTTGCTGATTGCACATGCTCAGCACGGATTCCACCGCACCCTTGACGAAGATGAAGGCGTGGCCGGCATGGTCATGGTGCAGCGTGGCCATGAAACGGTGCTCGGATTCGAAGGGGATGTGGTCGGTGCGCGGCAGTTCGCCATGTTCGAACTGCGCATCCATGCCGGCCTTCAAGGACAGCGGGATCAGTGCACCTTCGGTCGGGTCCCCGGCGATGTGCCAGGCACCTTCAGTTTCGTTCAGCGCAGCATCATTGCACAGCAGACCGGCGCGCAGCAGGTCCAGCGCATCCGTGTGGTCCACCAGATCCGTTTCCCTGCCATCGATCTCGAACCCGCCGTGCGGCGCATAGCCGCTGCCGCTCACCTCGAACACCTGCATGGCCGTGATGACGCGTTGCACCGTCATCTCGTTCTTGGTCAGTGTGCCGGTCTTGTCGGAACAGATGGTGGTGACAGAGCCCAGTGATTCGACCGCGGGCAGGCGGCGCACGATGGCGTTGCGCCTGGCCATGCGTTGCACACCCAGTGCCAGCGTGATGGTCATCACGGCGGGCAACCCTTCCGGGATCGCCGCCACCGCCATGCTCACGGCCGCGAGGAACATGTCACCCAGCCCGAAGCTGTGCACCAGCCAGCCGAACAGGAAAGTCAGGGTGGCCAGAACCATGATGGCCACCGTCAGCCAGCGCCCGAAGTTCTCCATCTGCCGCAGCAGCGGTGTGGTCAGCGTTTCCACTTCTTGCAACATCGCGCTGATACGTCCGATCTCGGTATCGTCCGCGGTCGCCACCACCACGCCCGTGCCCTGCCCGTACACCACCAGCGTGCTGGAATAGGCCATGCAGAAGCGGTCGCCCAGTGCGGCATGGGCATCCACCGCTGTGCTGTCTTTTTCGACAGCGGTCGATTCGCCGGTCAGCGCCGCTTCCTCGATGCGCAGGTTCTTGGTGTGCAGCAGGCGCAGGTCGGCCGGCACCTTGTCGCCGGATTGCAGCAATACGATGTCGCCGGGCACCAGCGTATCGGCAGCCACCACCACGCGTTTGCCGTCGCGCAGCACGGTGGCCTCGGGCGACAGCATGCGGCGGATCGCTTCCATCGCCTGCTCAGCCTTGCCTTCCTGGATGAAACCGATGATGGAATTGATCACCACCACGCCGACGATCACCGCCGTGTCCACCCAGTGCGCGAGCAGCGCAGTGACCACTGCGGCGGCCAGCAACACATAGATCAGCACGTTGTGGAATTGCAGCAGGAAGCGCATCAGCGGTCCGCGCCGTGCGGGCGGGGTCAGGCGATTGGGGCCGTGCTCGGCCAGGCGGCGTGCGGCTTCATCAACCGACAAACCGCTGCGGGTGGCGTGTTGTCCGTCGAGTGCTACATCGGCGGATAGTTGATGCCAGGGTTGCTGGGTCATGCCTGCCTCCGGTTTATTGGTCTGCATCTTTATTGCCGCGATGCAGCGCCGCCTTGGCCAGCAGATGTGCCGACACCGGCGCGGTGATGAACAGGAACATCATCACCGCGATCTCGTGCAGGCTCAACCCTGGCTGCGTGGTGGTGAAATATATGGCAGAGGCCAGGGACATCGCGCCCACGCCCAGCGTGGTGGCCTTGGTCGGGCCGTGCAGGCGGGTGAAAAAATCCGGCAAGCGCGCCAAGCCCACCGAGCCCAGCAGCGCGAACAGGGCGCCGAGCAGGATCAACGAAGAGACAAGGATTTCGACGGCCGGGCTCATTCGATGATGTCTCCGCGCAACAAGTATTTGCACAAAGCGATGGTGGCAACGAAGCCCATCGCCGCCAGGATCAGCGCGCCCTCGAAGTAGGCGCCGCTCGACTCGCGGATGCCGTACAGTACCAGCAAAGCGATGGCATTGATGTTGAGCGTGTCGAGGGCGAGGATGCGGTCGGTGATGTCCGGCCCGCGCAACAATCGCCACAGATTGAGCAGCATGGCGAGGCCGATCAGCACGAAACCGATCTCGATGGCGAAGTTCAGCATGCGAATATCTCCCGTATGGGTGCTTCATAGCGTTGCTTGATCTCGCGCACTAGTGCCTGCGGGTCGGGCGCATCCAGCGCGTGGACCTGCAGCACCCAGCGTTCGCGGTCCACATCGATGGACACCGTGCCCGGGGTCAGCGACACGACGCTGCCCAGTAGCGTGGCGGCGAACGGATCGCGCAGGTCCAGCGGCACTTCGACGAAGGCCGGATGCAGTGCGGCCACCGGCCCCAGCACGCGTCGTGCTACCGCCCAGTTGGCGAGCAGGATGTCCCAGCCGATGCGTGCGGCGAACCTCAACGCAAGCACTGGGTGTTGGATGTGCAGCGCATCCGGCCAGAACGGCGACACGATGAACGGCAATAGCAGTGCCAACAGCGCGCCCAGCAGCAGGCTGGCGAAGGAGGCGGCGTTGCTCAGCACTGCCCACAGCAGGAACAGGCTGAGCGACAAAGCGGGACGCGGCAGCAGGCGGCGCATCATGGTCTGGTCTCCCGGGGAATGGTTGCGCGCTCCTCACCGAGCACGGCCGCGATATAGGCTTGCGGCTGATGCAACTGTATAGCGGCGCGCGCGGCGTAATCTGCCACCGGGCGCGCGAACAGTGCCAGCAACAGCGCGGGTGACACCAGTAGTGTGACGGCGACGGCACGACGCCAGCCGACAGGGACAGCGATGGCGTGAGGATGGTTCGGGCTGCGTTCCCAGAACAGTCTGCCACCGTTCTTGGCGAGTGCCAGCATCAGTAACAGGCCGACGAACAGCAGCACGAACCAGATCGCTGTCGCCTCGCCACTGTCACGCAGTGCGCTCAGCAGCATCAGTTTGCCGAGGAAACCGGCGAACGGCGGCAGTCCGACCGCACTGGCAGCTGCCAACAGGAAGGCCAGCGCCAGCCAGGGCGCATGCAGGCGCGGTCCGCTCTGGAACAGATCGGATAACTCGCCGCGCCGTTCGGCGACCAGCGCCGCGACCAGGAACAGCGCGGCGGCGACCAAGGTGGATTGCAGCAGGTAAAACAGTGCCGCCGCCGAAACCTGTGCCTGCGGGAAAACTGGTGTGATGAGCAGCGTACCGGCGGACATCAGCACCAGCCAGGCTGTCAGATCGCGCAGACGCGGGGCAGCGAGTGCGCCCAGTGCGGCGAACAACACAGTCGCCAGTGCCAGCGGCAATAACCAGCCTTCGAGCAGATCGGCCGTGGCAGCGGCCGGTGCGAAGGCGATGGCCTGCACACGCATGATGCTGACGATGCCGACCTTGGTCATGATGACGAACAATGCGGCGACCGGTGCACCTGCGGCGGCATAAGCCTGCGGCAGCCAGAACGACAGCGGCAGCAGTGCCGCCTTCAATGCGAACACCGCGATCAGTAATATGCAGGCCAAGCGCGCCAGTGCGTGGTTGTCTTCCAGCGTTTGCAAGCGCAGTGCGACATCGGCCAGATTCAAGGTGCCCAAGGTGCCATACAACATGCCCAGCGCGATCAGGAACAGCGCCGATCCGGCAAGGTTCAGCACCACGTATGTGAGCCCGGCGCGGGTGCGTGCCAGTCCGCCACCATGTGCCAGCAGCACATAGGAAGCGAGCAGCATCACCTCGAAGAACACGAACAGGTTGAACAGATCGCCGGTGAGGAACGCGCCCTGCAAGCCCACCGCCTGCAACTGGAACAGCGGGTGGAAATGGCGGCCGCGTTGGTCGAACCCTGCGCTGGCATACAGCAAGGCGGCAGCGGCCAGTATGGCGGTCAGCAGCACCATCATCGCGGCCAGCCGGTCCACCACCAGCACGATACCGAACGGTGCCGCCCAGTTGCCCAAGGCATACACCAGCACGCCGCCCGTATCGGCCAGCCACACCAGCCAGGTCGCTGCACACACGCCGAGCAGTGCCGCGACCAGTCCGATGCCGCGCTGGGTGGTGATACCGAAACCTTTCACCGCCAATTGCAACAGGGCGGCGGCGAAGGGGATCAGGATGGGCAGGATGGCGGCGTGCTGGGTCAAGGTCTTTCCTTAGCATCCACATGGTCGTCGCCGGATTCCGCCAGTGCGCGCAGCGCCAGCATCACCAGATAGGCGGTCATGCCGAAACCGATGACGATGGCGGTCAGCACCAGCGCCTGCGGCAACGGGTCGGTGTAGCTCGCGCCGTCACGGATCAGCGGCGGCGCATCCATTTGCAGGCGACCGCTGGCGAACAGGAACAGGTTCACCGCGTAGGACAGCAATGTCAGCCCCAGCACCAGCGAGAAAGTGCGCGGACGCAGCATCAGAAAGACACCGCAGGCGGTGAGCAGGCCGATGGCGATGGCGAGCAAGGCTTCCATCAGACTTTCTCTCCTGCATGCGCAGACAGCTTGCCAAGTTCGGCCAGCACCATCAGCACCACGCTGACCACCACCAGATACACGCCAAGGTCGAAGATCAGCGCGCTGGCTAGCTCGATGTCACCCAGCAAAGGCAACGTGAGGTGACCGTGTGCAGTGGTGAGGAAAGGAGAGCCGAAAGCCCACGCCGCCGCGCCGATACCGCTCGCACAGGCGAGTCCTGCAGCGAGGAACAGGGGCAGACGTTGCGGCAGACGCGCGCTGGCGAAGGCTATGCCGCTGGCGAGATATTGCAGGATCAGTGCCACGCCGGTCACCAGCCCGGCGACGAAGCCGCCGCCCGGCAGGTTATGTCCGCGCAAGAAGATATAGGCCGACACCATCAGTGCCAGCGGCAGCAGCGGGCGCATCAGCATCTCAAGGAACAGCGGGTGGCGCTCGCGCGCCCAGCGACGACCTTCGCCGTCATGCGTCGGTGCCTTGAGGATCAGCTGGTCGAGCAGCGTGTGTGCCGCCAGCCCCACCATCGCCAGCACGGTGATCTCGCCCAGCGTGTCGAAGCCACGGAAGTCCACCAGGATCACGTTCACCACATTGCTGCCACCGCCACCCGGCACGGCCTGCGCAAGATAGAAGCCGGAGATCGTATCGAACGGCGAAGTCAGCAGGACATAACTGGCCGCGCCGAGTCCGACTCCGGCGGCGAGTGCCAGCAAAGCATCACGCACGATGCGCGGGATGCTTTCTTCGGCGGGCGGGGTCGGCGGCAGGTAATACAGTGCCAGCAGCAGCAGTACGATGCTGACCACTTCGACCACCAGTTGCGTGAGTGCAAGATCGGGCGCGGAGAAACGCACGAAGACGAGCGCCACGATCAGACCGATCACGCTGGTGAACACGATGGCGGTGAGACGCTTGCTGTGCTGCGACACCACGCCAAAGGCAGCCAGCATCAGTATGCCCAGCGCGATCAGGCTGGCAGCATCGGCGGTTTGCATCACGACAGTTGGAGCTGTTGATGGGGCAGACCACCACGCCCAGCCGCCGAGTGCCAGCACGAAGGCGAAGAACAGTGCGAGGCTGCGTTGCAGCGAACCGTTGTCCAGCCGCGCAACCAGAACGCGTGCGATCACCACCAGATTCTCATAGGTGCGCTCGAACACGATGCTGGCATGGATGGTCGGCAATCGGTCGTAGAAGGCGTACAGCGGTTTGCGCATGACATACAAACCGATACCGCCCGCCAGCGCGAGCAGACTCATCATGAACGGCGCGTTGAAGCCGTGCCAGATCGCCAGATGGAATGGCGGCAGCGGTTGTTGCAACACCGCGCCGGCCGCGACGTTGAGAATCGGCGCGATGCTCCACTGCGGGAAGATGCCGACCAGCAGACACATCGCCACCAGCACCTCGACCGGCGCACGCATCCAGCGTGGCGGCTCGTGCGGTTTGCGCGGCAGATTGACAGGGTCGCCATTGAAGAACACATCATGGATGAAACGCGACGAGTAGGCCACGGCGAGGATGCCGGCCAGCGTGGCGAAGGCGGGCAGCAACCAGCTCATCTCGTCGAACACCGGATGACCGACTGTTTCGGCGAAGAACATCTCTTTGCTGAGGAAGCCGTTGAGCAGCGGCACACCCGCCATGGAACCGGCGGCGACGATGGCCAGTGTGGCAGTGATGGGCATGAACTTGAACAGGCCGTTGACGCGGCGCATATCGCGCGTGCCGCACTCATGGTCGACGATACCGGCTGCCATGAACAGCGACGCCTTGAAGATCGCATGATTGATGATGTGGAACACGCCCGCCACCACCGACAGCGGTGTGTCCAGACCGAACAGCAGCGTGATCAGACCGAGGTGGCTGATGGTGGAATAGGCCAGCAGGCCTTTGAAGTCGTAGCGGTAGAAGGCGAGGTAGGCGGCATACAGCAGTGTCACCGCGCCGGTGCCGCTGACCAGCCAGAACCACAGATCGCTGCCGGCCAATGCCGGATACAGGCGCGCAAGCAGGAACACACCCGCCTTCACCATGGTAGCCGAGTGCAGATAGGCGGACACCGGTGTGGGGGCTGCCATCGCCTGCGGCAACCAGAAGTGGAAGGGGAACTGCGCAGACTTGGTGAACACACCGAGCAGCACCAGGACCAGCATGATCTCGTACAGCGCGTGAGCGCGGATCTGTTCGCCCGCCGCCAGTACTTGCGTCAGCTCGAAACTGCCGACGATATGGCCGAGCAGCAATACCCCGGCGAACAGCGCCAGCCCGCCACCACCGGTCACCGCCAGCGCGATGCGCGCGGCCAGACGAGATTCATAACTCTCACGCTTGTGGGAGATGAGCAGAAAAGACGACAAACTGGTCAGCTCCCAGAACACCACCAGCAGTAGCAGATTCTCCGACAGCACCACGCCCAGCATGGATGCCATGAACAGCAGCAGCAGGGTATAGAAGCGGCCGAGCCGGTCGTGGTGCGGCAGATAGTAGTAGGCATAGAGCGTGACCAGCAGGCCGATGCCCAGGATCAGCAACGAGAACATCAGGCTCAGCCCGTCGAGGCGGAAAGCAAGCGCCAGGCCCCAGTCCGGCAGCCAGGCGAGACTCGCCAGCAAGGTTGTGCCATTCATGACGGCAGGCACCAGCGGAAACAGCAGCGCCAGGCAAGCTGCCATCACCAGCACCGTGGCCAGTGCAGCATGGCCGCGCCCGAAACGCTGCATCAGCAGCGGCAGCGGACTGGCAGTGAGCGCGATGGCGAGGATCGCAATCAGGGAAAAGGTCGGGTCCATGCGACTATGTTAGCCAAGCTGGCGCAACATGTGCATGGAATCGAGGCGGCGGATATGTTACGCGCAGGGCGCGCTTTCGAGCGCCGCGCATCTTCTTAGCCGAGGCGGTTATCCGCCGGGTGGTAATGCGGGTCTTCCAGCACATTCACTTCCACCATGCCGCGCGCCTTGCCGAGCAGTTCCAGGCAGTCCGGACTCAAATGGCGCAGGTGCAGTTTTTTGCCGAGCTGGGTGTAGCGTTCGGCCAGCTGGTCGATGGCCTCCAGACCGGAATGGTCTTTCACGCGCGCGTGCTTGAAGTCGATCACCACCTCTTCAGGGTCGGTCTTCGGGGTGAACAGGTTGAGAAAGCTCTGTGAAGAAGCGAAGAACAGCGAGCCATGCAGGTCGTACACCTTCCAGCCGTGTTCTTCGGTGGTCACGTTTACTTCCATGCTCTTGGCGTGCTCCCAGGCGAAGGCCAGCGCGGAGATGATGATGCCGACGATGACCGCGATGGCGAGATCGGTCAGCACGGTGACCACGGCGACGGTGATGCCGACCACGATGTCGGTGCGCGGCACTTTGCCGAACAGGTTGAAGCTGCCCCACTCGAAGGTCTTCTCCGACACCACGAACATCAGGCCGATCAAGGCGGCCAGCGGGATCATCTCGATCCACTCGGACGCGAACAAAATGAAGGTCAGCAAGAACAGCGCGGCAGCGATGCCGGACAGGTTCTTCACTGCACCGTTGGTGACGTTGATCATGCTCTGGCCGATCATGGCGCAACCGCCCATGCCGCCGAAGAAGCCGGTGACCACATTGGCCACGCCCTGGCCGATGCTGGCGCGGTTGGGCTTGCCGCGCGTGTCGGTCATGGTGTCGATCAGGTTAAGCGTCAGCAGCGATTCGATCAGGCCGATGGCGGCGAGGATCACGCTGTAGGGGAAGATGATCTTCAGTGTCTCCCAGTTCAGCGGCACTTCTGGCAGGTGGAATGTCGGCAGGCCGCCGGCGATGGAAGCCATGTCGCCCACGGTCTTGGTGTCGATGCCCGCGAAGATCACCAGTGCCGAGGTGGCGACGATGGCGGCCAGCGTGGAAGGGATGGCGTTGGTCAGTCGGGGTAGCAGGTAGATGATGAGCATGGTCAGCGCGATCAGTCCCAGCATGGTGTACAAAGCCGCCCCCTGCATCCATGCGCCGTCGGGTGTTTTAAAGTGGTTCATCTGCGCGAGGAAGATCACGATGGCGAGTCCGTTGACGAAGCCCAGCATCACCGGATGCGGCACCATGCGGATGAACTTGCCCAGCTTGGCCAGGCCGAAGCCGATCTGCAACACCCCCATCAACACCACCGTGGCGAACAGATACTCCACGCCGTGCTGCACCACCAGCGCCACCATCACCACCGCCAGGGCACCGGTCGCGCCGGAGATCATGCCGGGACGGCCGCCGATCAGCGAGGTGATCAGGCCCACCATGAAGGCGGCATACAGCCCGACCAGCGGATGCACTTGCGCCACGAAAGCGAAAGCGATGGCCTCCGGCACCAGCGCCAATGCGACAGTAAGACCGCTCAAGACATTGGTCTTGGCTTCGGGAAAATTCTTGATGTCCATCATGTGTTGCTCCAAAAGATCGCATCGTCCATCAACTGGACGGGATAGATGTGTGCTCGGAAAAGAATGTGGTGATTGTCCTGAGGCTGGCGATGGAAAGTACGCTACATCAAAGACTGCCAGCTGATCGAATCGTGCGGCGGATTATACCTTATGGCTATGGGGCGACTGCCGAGGGAAATTCGGTGACTTGCACCGATGGGGCGGCGATCTTCACACGGCCTTCGGTCTTTTCGAATTCGTCCAGGATGGCTGTAAACAGTTTGTCCTTGGTCGTGCGGCGGCGGCTGTAATCCACCAGATAGCGAACGGTGAACTCAATCCAGTTGGCATCGAAGCTCATGGTGACCACCACATCCAGGCGTGCGTCCTCGGCGCGGTGGTGCAGCATGAAATTCGACCAGTACTGTTGTGCGTCGGACATGGTGCTTGCCTGTTCATGTTTGGTGACATCGAGCAGGATGCTGCGTGCCAAACGATGGTCACTATCGGTGCGAACCGGCACCACGATCTCGTCCCACAGGAAGGGGAAATCCACGCTGTAGTTCTGTACCTGCTCGCGCAGCACGATGTTGTTGGGCAGATACACCACACGGCCGTTGTACAGATCGGACTTCACCCAGTCGCCGCATTCCATCAGCGTGGTGGAGAGCGGGCCGATATCCATCACATCGCCCATGATGCCACCGAACCTGATGCGGTCGCCCGGCTTGTACAGGTTGCCAAAAGTGATCACGGCCCAGCCGATCAGGCTCTGGATCATCTCGCGCAGCGCAAAACCCAGACCGACGCCGAGCAAACCGATCAACACCGGCAGATTGGCCAGCTGGTTGCTGAAGATAACGATGGCAATGATCAGCGAGAGTACATACCCGGCCAATCCAAAGGCTTTGCGCGTCTTGTAGCGCAGATCCTTGTTGTCGATGTTGTTGGTGGCGATCAGTTTGGCGAAGCGCACCAGCAGGAAGATGAAGAACAGGCTGAGCCCGAGCTCGGCAAGCTTGGTGAACATCGGGTACGAGATGAGTTCCTTGATCAGGTCTGTCATATCAATATTGTCGAATGTCAGTGGTGTGTCCCCTCGGCCAGTTTCTCACTACGAAAAACTTCGCGATTGCGTCCGATGATGAACAGCAGCGCGCCGGAGTAGAGGAAGGTGGACAGCATGATAACGCCGATGACCACCGCCTTGAACATTTCCAGATGCGGGAAGTCGGCCGGGATCATGGTGATCATCACGATGGACAGGCCGCCCTTGATGCCGGCGAAGGTCAGCACACTCCACCAGCGCAGGCTGATGTCGACCATCTTCTTGGTGCGATTGGCGACGGCGGCGAACAGTCCCATCATCGCGCCCCGTATCACCGTCGTGGCGAGGAACATCACCACAATCTCGTTCTTGTATTGCCACATCAATTTGAGATCGATCATCTCTGCCATGGCGATGAACAGGATGGTGTTGGCGACCAGCGCCAGCAACTGGATGTCTTCCTTGGTGCGCAGATGGCGATCGCGCTCGGCAAGTGTGGCGCGCAAGCGCCCTAGCGTACTGCCTAACAAGCCGGCCGGCGTGCTCTGGTTCATCGATTGCAGCGCCGCTTCGTCATCATGGATGCGCTGCTCCTCTTTTTCTACCGCCTGCATCATCACGTGGTTGACCGTGATCACGGCAAATATCACGGCGAGGATGCCGGACAGGTGCAGATGCGAATGCCCGCCCAGCAGATTGAGGAACACATAGAAATGTTCGGCGATCTCGAAGGCGCCGTAACCGGCGATGATCAACACCATCATCTCGGCGAAGCGGTTGTGTGTGGATTTCATCAGCATCAGGCCGAGGAAGCCGACCAGCATGCCGACCGCGACCGAGCCGAGGATCACTTCCGCACTGATGCCCAGCACATAGCCTGCGGTGATCTCGTTGCCGCCCAGTGCATACAGCCCGACGAACACGAAGGCGATCAGCGCGGTGGCATCGTTCAACAGGCTCTCGCCTTCAGCCAATATCTTCAGGCGATGCGGCAGTTCGAACTTGGAAAAGATGCTCACCACCGACACCGGATCGGTCGCCAGCACCATGGCGAACAACACGATCACTGCTGCTGTCGACAGTTGGTATTCACCGAACAGCCAGTCCGAGATGGCCAGTGCGGTCAGTACCGACAGGATGATGGAAACCACTGCCAGATGCAGCAGGCTCCAGGCATGTTCCTTCAGGTCGGCGACCTTGAGTTCCAGCGAATCGGAGATCAGCAACACAGGCAGCAGGAAGATGACCAGCAGGGCGAAGTGTTCCGTGTCGCCGGTGAGTACCGGCACCTGTTTGAACACATAGTGCGCGATGAAGGACAGCAGGATCAATCCGAGGGGCGATGGCACGCGCAGTTTTTCCTCCAGCTGCAGTGCGAGGAAGAGGATGGTGGCTATCGTCAAAAGTGTTGTGATCATGCGTCTTCCCTGTAAATCAATTCAAAGCAGCGCAAGCCGGGTGAGCGTCAGTATCTCAGTGATACTCAGGATTCCGACTGCGAAATATATGCGGGACTTTCATGGCGCCTCCAGAGGACGCTCAGCAACGGTCACATCAAGATCTGGAGCAAACGTCCGGGAAGTTGGTGCGGCCGAATTGCAGCGGCAAGAAGTCCGCAATGAAAACTCCCGGGCCCATGATGGGTGCTAGCGTGGCATGGGAGATCCCGCAAAGGACGGAGCGGGATTATACCCGAGTCATCATGACAGCCATTCGTGCGCCATGCGTTAGAATCGATCACCCATAAAGAGCCGGAGCCAGTCATGGAACACCTATCCTTCATCGATCATCTGTATGTGCCGAAGGATCTGTTGCGCGTGATGCTGATACTGTTGGCTGCCTGGGCGATCATCATCGTCAGTCGCAAGCTGATCCGGGTGTTCAGCGACTATGCGCGGCAGGGTATCCAGTCTGCCGAGGAAGGGCGTCGCGTCGAGACCCTGGACAGAATGCTGCGCTACATATTCAACGTCGTCATTCTGATCGTCGCATCGGTCTTGCTGTTGAGCGAGTTGGGCGTCTCTGTCACGCCCATACTGGGTGCAGCCGGTGTGGTGGGTATCGCGGTGGGATTTGCCGCCAAAAGTCTGATTCAAGACTATTTCAATGGCATCTTCATGCTCCTGGAGAACCAGATCCGTCAAGGGGATGCGGTCGAGATCTCCGGAAAATCGGGGGTGGTGGAGGACATCACCCTGCGCTACGTCGCCTTGCGTGACATTGAAGGCAATGTGCATTACATCCCGAACGGACAGATAACCATACTGACCAACAAATCGCGCGGCTATGCTTATGCGCTCATCGAATTCGGCGTTGCCTATCGGGAGGATCTGGACGAGGTCTACCGTGTTGCACATGAGACAGCTGCTGCCATGCGCGCCGATCCGGAGATGGGCCCCAAGATCCTTGAGGATCTGGAGATCCAGGGTGTACAGAACTGGGGCGATTCCGCCGTGGTCATTCGTTGCAGGTTCAAGACCGAGGCGCTGGAGCAGTGGGATGTCAGGCGCAAATTCCTGGTTTGGTTGAAGAAGGCCTTCGACGCACACGGCATCGAGATCCCTTATCCCCATCTCACCCTCTATGCGGGGCAGGACAAACAGGGCAATGCGCCCGCGCTGCGCATCCAGCAGCAGTCAGACAAGTAACAGGACATGCTCAATGCGCGTCGTATCCATCCTTCTGGGGCTGTTGCTGGCGGGTTCGGCCCAAGCGCAAGCGGATCGCTGCAGATTCCTTGAGCAAATCGTCCTGATGGAACACGGGCTGGCCGAGGGGCTAGCCTGTCATGCGCAATATCTGGCTTGTCTGGCGCACCCCTTTGTCCGGGACGATGCCATCCCCAAGACCCGCTGCATCGAGACGATCCGTTGCGGCGCAAGATTCTGGACGCCCACCCCGCATGGCGTCTCTAACGTCTCCAATCTGGAAATATTCAAGCAGGACTGTGAGCCGCAATAGGCTCGCGGCATAGTCCCGCCTTATTCGAAATCGTCCGCTGTGCTGGTGTCGTTGCGTTCGTGGAACAGCTGCTCCAGCTCTTCTTCGAAGAAGAACTTCTCTTCGCCGAAGGCGGGCTTCAGCTCGTCGAGCCACGTGGCGTTCTCGTCGTATTTCGCGAAGAACGGGCGTTGCACCCAGTCCGGATCGCGACCTTGCAGGAAGCGCATCACCATCACCTTTTCGCCGGCTACATCACTGACGCCCAGTACCTGAACCTTGCCGGGGTTGGCCGACATGCTGGGGCCGCGCACGGTGCGCGCCAGTCCCGATACTTGCTGGTAAGCCTCGCGGAAGATCTGCCAGGCGCGCACCAGCGGTACCGAGAAATAATGCTGGGCGCCGGTGTCGCGCGCGAGGAACATGTAATACGGCACACAACCCTGTTTGACCTGTTCTTCCCACATGCGCGCCCACAGCGCCGGGTCGTCGTTGATGTGGCGCATCACCGGCGACTGGCTGCGGATCATCACGTTCGCCTCGCGCAGGTTGCGGATGGCTTTGCGTACGGTGTCATTCTCCAGTTCGCGCGGATGGTTGAAGTGCGCCATCAGCGCCAGCTGCTTGCCGCTGTCGGTCACCTTGCGGAACAGTGCCAGCATCTCCGGCGTGTCGTCGTCGTCCACGAACTTGTGCGGCCAGTAACCCAGCACCTTGGTGCCGATACGGATGTTGACCAGATTGGGCAGGTCGGCGGACAGCAGCGGTTCGATATAGGCGGCGAGGTTCTTCGCGCTCATGATCATCGGGTCGCCGCCGGTGAACAGGATGTCGGTGATCTGTGGATTGCGTTTCACATATTCCACAAGTTTTTCCACTTCGCGGCTGGCGAACTTGATGTCGGTCATGCCGACGAACTGCGGCCAGCGGAAGCAGAAGGTGCAATAGGCGTGGCAGGTCTGGCCCTGGCTGGGGAAGAACAGAATGGTCTGGCGGTATTTGTGCTGCATGCCGTGCAGGCGTTCACCGTCCATCTCGGGCACGTTGTGGTCGGCCTGTCCGGCCGGATGCGGGTTGAGTTGCATGCGGATGCGGTTGGCGACTTCCTTGACCTCTGCCTTGTCCGCGCCGCGCGCGAGCAGCGCGGCCATCTCGTCGTAGTGCTCCGTGCTCAGCATGTCGCGCTGCGGGAAAGTGAGCGCGAAGATCGGATCGTTGGGCACCTTGTCCCAGTCGATCAGTTGGTCGACCACATAGTTGTTCACTTTGAACGGCAGCACATTGCCGACGATCTCAATATCCAGTTGTTGTTGTTCGGAGAGCCTGGCGACCTGCGGGATGTCGCGGAAATTGTTCAGGTTGTAAGACCTGAACTGCGGCTTGCTCACCGAATAGATGGGGATATGGGTCTGTCGTGTGTCGGTCAAGGTGGCTGCTCCTGTGCAATCAGATGGAAGCATCGATGCGCGAGGCATCGTGTTTCTCGAATTAGGGTGGGGGCGGGTTTATATCACAGAGCACCCTTCCCCTCCAAACCTCGGCAGGATGGCAGAAGATGTAAGAGATTGGGCTATTGATTCGCGGAATAGGTCGCATTTGCGGCAATGGATGGGCAATAAGCTGTAAAATGTCCGCATCGCTCATCATTTAGTTCGTCGCGGAACCAATGTGGCGGCCTGTATCAACAAGCCAATGAAAGAAACAGAAGACAAGACACCTTCTATCCTTGATTACTCCTTATCTTCTCGGCGCAGTGGAGCTACCGTTGCGCTATTCGGCGAGGTTCTCGCCGACGTGTTTCCGGATCGTACCGTCCTCGGCGGCGCCCCCTTCAATGTCGCCAGACACCTCAAGGCTTTCGGCCTCAATCCCGTCCTGATCACCCGTACCGGCAACGATGCGCTGCGCGACGAACTGCTGGACGCGATGGCTGCCTGCGGCATGGAGACGATAGGGGTGCAGTGCGACCAGAGCTACCCTACGGGTCAAGTAAAAGTGCATTTTGAAGACGATACACATCGCTTCGAGATATTGCCGGACCAAGCCTACGACCACATCCATGCCTCGGTCGCGCATAAAGTGGCCATGTCCATCCATCCCGAGCTGGTCTATTTCGGCACCTTGGCGCAACGTCATGCAGCGTCCAGAAACGCATTGAAGACATTGTTGAAATACACCCGCGTGCCGACCTTCTTCGATGTGAACCTGCGTGCACCATGGTATGACGCAACAATATTGAGCGATTCTTTGCGGCAGGCCGATACGGTCAAGCTGAACGACGACGAGATGGCCATCATGGCCGAGCTGTTCAATTTGCCCGGTGAGTCGCTGGCCGAGCGTGCGCGTTCTTTCATGCAGATGTTCGATATCGGGCAAGTGTTGGTGACCTGCGGTGCCGAAGGTGCCTGGCTGGTGCAGCGGGACGGCAGCGAAGCGAGCATGATGCCTGAGGGGGCACCGATAACCGTGGCTGACACGGTCGGTGCCGGCGACGGCTTTTCTGCAGTGTTCATGCTGGGCAAGTTGCAGGGCTGGCCGGTCGGGCAGATTCTTGCCCGGGCGCATGGATTTGCGGCGGCGATATGCACCATACGGGGAGCCGCCCCAGAGCAGGCTGATTTTTACGAACCATTCTTGAGGGCGTGGCAGTCATGAACAAACCACCACTCTATATCGTGCTGATCAGTGTGCACGGTTTGATCCGCGGCCACGATCTGGAATTGGGACGCGACGCTGATACCGGCGGGCAGACCAAATATGTGGTCGAGCTGGCGCGCGCGCTGGGCGAACGCAAGGATGTGGAGCGTGTGATCCTGATGACGCGCCGTGTGCCGGACGAAAACGTGAGCGCGAATTATGCGGAGCCGGTGGAGGCGCTCTCGGATAAAGCAGAGATCGTGCGTATCGATTGCGGCGAGCCGGTGTATCTGCGCAAAGAGATGTTATGGGATAGCCTGGAATGTTTTTCCGACAATGCCCTGGCGTACCTCAAAGCCCAGCCGCGCTTGCCGGATGTGATCCACGGTCATTATGCCGATGCCGGTTACGTCGGCTCGCGTCTGTCGCACCAGCTCGGCATCCCGCTGGTGTTCACCGGCCATTCGCTGGGGCGCAGCAAACGCAAGCAACTGCTGGCCAGCGGTGTCAAACGCAGCGAGATCGAGGATACCTATCACATCTCCCGCCGCATCGAAGCGGAGGAGGACACGCTGGGCGTAGCCGAGCGCGTGATCACCAGCACCAAACAGGAAGTCGAGCAGCAATATGGCTTATACGACTTCTACCAGCCGGCGCGTATGCGCGTGGTGCCGCCCGGCACCGATCTGAAGCAGTTCTATCCGCCGCATGGCGATGAGAAGCAAAGCGCCATTGCGCAACAGCTCAAGCGTTTCCTGAAAGAGCCAAAAAAACCCATCATCCTCGCCTTGTCGAGACCGGACCCGCGCAAGAACATCGTGGCCCTGATCGAGGCATATGGACAGTCTCCGGAATTACAGGCGATCGCCAATCTGGTGATCGTGGCCGGTAACCGAGATGATATCCATGAGATGGAAGATACCTCAGCGGGCGTGCTCAACAGCATCCTGCTCGCCATCGATAAATACGACCTGTACGGCAAGGTCGCTTACCCCAAACATCACGCCCAGGAAGAAGTGGCCGTGCTGTACCGTCTGGCAGCCGCGACGCGCGGCGTGTTCGTCAATCCTGCACTGACCGAGCCGTTCGGCCTGACCCTGATCGAGGCTGCGGCCTGCGGCTTGCCCATCGTGGCGACCGAGGACGGCGGCCCCATCGATATCATCGGCAATTGCAACAACGGTCATCTGATCAATCCGCTGGACAGGGCCGCGATGGCCCAGACGTTGCTCGATACGCTCACCGACAAGCCGGCATGGCGCCGATTGGCGAAGAACGGGATCGAAGGCGTGAATCGCCATTATTCATGGCAAGCGCATGTCGAGAAATATCTGAAGGTGATACGACCTCTGGTCGAGCGCTCCGAGTCGGTGGCACCCATCACCAGCAGTCGCCGGCAGAGGGTGTTTCGCAATCGTGCGATCTTCACCAGTAT
This sequence comes from Pseudomonadota bacterium, assembly GCA_043826585.1. Lineage (GTDB taxonomy): Bacteria > Pseudomonadota > Gammaproteobacteria > Burkholderiales > Gallionellaceae > Sideroxyarcus. The sequence continues at coordinate 16,662 of JBDRPZ010000010.1, read as the reverse complement.
CGATCTGAATCTGATCGGCGACGATGGCGCATTGAGAGAATTCCTGCAGCTTATGCAGGACAATCGCAAAACCACCCTGTTCGCCATTGCCACCGGCCGCCGACTGGATGACGCGTTGGCCAGATTGCGCGACTACAACATTCCCAAGCCGGATGTGCTGATCACCGGACAGGGCACGGAGATCCATTACGCACCGGCTTTGACCCGTTCCGAGAGTTGGGCACGCCACATCAATCACCGTTGGAGCCCGCAGGAAGTGCGGGATGTGCTGGCCGAGGTGCCGGGTCTGACCCTGCAGCCGAAGATGCATCAGAACCCGTTCAAGATCAGCTACTACGTGGACCATTCGTTGGTGAATGTGCACGACGTCCGCCAGACGCTGCTGCGTCACGAGCAGGCCGTGAATGCCGTGTTCTCATTCGGCCAGTTCCTCGATGTGGTGCCGGTGCGCGCCTCCAAAGGGCTGGCCATGCGCTGGTGTGCGGAACAGCTGGGTTTCGCGCTGGAGAACACATTGGTGTGCGGCGCGACCGGTGCCGATATCGACATGCTGATGGGCAATACGCTGGGGGCGGTAGTGAGCAATCGCCATCTGGATGAACTGGCCGATGTTGCGGCCATCGACAGCATCTATCAAACGAAGCAACAAAATGCAGCCGGCGTACTGGAAGCGATCGCCCACTATGACTTCTTTGCCAAGGTGGGGGGCGCCTCATGAGCCGACATCTGTTGTGCACCGACCTGGATCGCACATTGATCCCGAACGGCGAGCAACCCGAATCGACGGGTGCCCGCGCAGCCTTTCAGCGTCTGGTCGAGCGCGATGACGTGCAACTGGCCTATGTGAGCGGACGCGATCGGCAGCTGATTGAACATGCCATAGCCGAATACGATCTGCCGCAACCGGATTTCGTCATCGCCGATGTGGGTTCGACGCTATACCAGGTCGAGCAAAGTGGCTGGCAGCGGCGAGAGGAATGGGATGAACAGATCGCACCCGACTGGGGCGATCTGTCGCGAGAAGAATTGGCGCAGTTGCTGCAGGTCTTCAGTGATCTGCGTTTGCAGGAGCCTGCCAAGCAGAACCGGCACAAGTTGAGTTTCTATGTCGACCTGTCGGTGGATGCCGCTGCATTGCAAGCGCGGATGCGCCGCTTGCTGGGCGAACATGGCATCAAAGCGAATCTCATCTGGAGTATCGACGAGGCCGCGCATGTCGGCCTGCTGGATGTGTTGCCCGCATCCGCCAACAAGCTGCATGCCATCGAATTCCTGATGCAACAGCAGGGATACGGCAGACTGGATACCGTGTTCGCGGGCGACAGCGGCAACGATCTCGATGTATTGAAAAGCGATGTGCCCGCGGTGCTGGTAGCGAATGCATCGCCCGAATTGAAACAACAAGTCGCGCATATCCACAAAGCATCACTTTGCACCGCGCGCGGCGGCTTCCTCGGCATGAACGGCAATTACAGCGCGGGCATCCTGGAAGGTGCGGCGTATCATTGGCCGGAGATCGAAGCCTGGCTGCTGGAAACCAACTAAATTAGGAATCAGATGTACGAACAAGCCTCACATGCGATGTTGAACGAGATCCTGATCGAGCTGAATCCGGAGATCGGTAAGTCACGCTTGCGTCATTTCTACACGCGCCTCGGCGCGAACTTCTACAACATACACACCCTGTTCCATCATCTGTATGGAGACCGTCCTGATTTCAAAGCGCAGATGGTTAGTCTGGTCGAGACGCTGGCACAGCGATATATCGAACGTACCCCGAACTTGCGCAAATCCGACCTGGCGCGCGAACGCGACTACAACTGGTTCCTCAGTCAGAAATGGGTGGGCATGGCGCTTTATTGCGACCGCTTTGCAGGGGACCTGAAAGGCCTGCGCGCGAAATTGCCGTACCTGCAGGAATTGGGCGTGAATATGGTGCATGTGATGCCTATCCTCGACTGCCCGGAAGGTGCCAGTGATGGCGGCTATGCAGTGCGGGATTTTCACAAAGTGGATGCGCGCTTCGGCAGCAACGTGGATCTGGAAGCGCTGGCAGCCACGCTGAAGAAGCGCGATATGTTGCTGGTGCTGGACGTGGTGGTGAACCACACCTCGGACGAGCACGTGTGGGCGAAACTGGCGCGCGCGGGCGACAAGAAGTTCCAGGACTACTACTACGTGTTCGATGATCGCGAGACACCGGATGCGTTCGAGGAAGGCATGCCGGAGATATTCCCCAACACCGCGCCCGGCAACTTCACTTGGAACGAAGAGATGGGCAAGTGGGTGATGACGGTGTTCAACAACTACCAGTGGGACCTGAACTATCGCAACCCGGCCGTGCTGATCGAGATGGTCGACATCATCCTGTTCTGGGCGAACAAGGGCGCGGACATCTTGCGCATGGATGCGGTGGCCTTCCTGTGGAAGAAGATAGGCAGCACCTGTCAGAACGAACGCGAAGCACACCTGCTGCTGCAACTGATGAAGGACTGCTGCCAGGTGACCGCACCCGGTGTGCTGTTCATCGCGGAAGCCATCGTCGCGCCGGGCGAGATCAGCAAGTATTTCGGTGAAGATGCCATCATGGCCAAGGAATGCGAGATCGCCTACAACGCGACTTTGATGGCTTTGCTGTGGGATGCGGTGGCGACCAAGAACGCCAAGCTGCTCAATCTCGGTGTGCAGCATCTGCCCGCAAAACTGGAGCGCGCGACCTGGCTCAACTATGTGCGCTGTCACGATGACATCGGCCTTGGTTTTGCGGACAAGGACGCAGTGCTGGCGGGCTATGACCCCTATAGTCATCGCCGTTTCCTGATCGATTATTTCACCGGCCGATTTGAAGGTTCTCCTGCGCGCGGTCTGCCCTTCGGCGAGAATCCCAAAACCGGCGATGCGCGCATCTCCGGCTCGCTCGCTTCACTGGCCGGGCTGGAGTCTGCCATCGAATCCGGCGACGACGGCGCGATAGACGATGCCATCAGCACCATCCTGTTGCTGCACAGCGTCATACTTTCATTCGGTGGTATCCCCTTGCTGTATTACGGCGACGGGATAGGCATGCTCAACAGCGTGGAGTATCTGGCCGATCCGCTCAAACGCGACGATTCACGCTGGGCACACCGTTCCAGTTTCGACTGGAATAAGGCTGAACTGCGTCACAAGCACGGAACGGTGGAGCAGCGCATCTTCAGCGGCCTGAAGAAGATGATCGGGTTGCGCAAGGAGCTCTCTGCCTTCTCCGACTTCGACAACCGGCAGCAGGTGCTGGTGGAGAATCCAAATCTGCTGGTGTTCGTGCGCAGTGATCCGGCATCGCCGCGCAACCGGGTATTGGTGGTGGCCAATTTCAATCATGAGGCGCAGTCGCTGCCTTTGGAGTTGTTGCGTCCTTACGGATTATTCCAGCATGGCCCGATGCGTGAATTATGCAGTGGCATGCGTGTCGAGACCGAGGAAGACAGCATGATCATTCCCGCGCTGACCTGCTGCTGGCTGGCCGATTAGGCAGCACAGGACCGGTACGGATGCTGAAGCTCAGAGCAGTTTGCTCATGTGATCCTTAGCCAAGCTTTTCCCGGCGGAAGTAATACCAGAGATAGTAGAAGCCGATCGCAGTTCCGACCGGGAAAGAGAAGATAGACAGCGCGGCACACGGCAAGCCGATGCGCCATGAGCGCGGCCAGTTGGATAGCAGGGCGAATCCCGCAGCCGCATAGGTCAGCCCGACCAGCGCGCCGACGAAAGTGACGCGGGTATCGGTGTGGTTGACGTGAACCGCCAGCAAAGACAGGATCAGTGCGCCGACCAGCACCCAACAGACCCCGATGATGCGCTTGTGGATGTTCATGCCTGCCGACATCTATCGTCCTTAGCGCAACACGTCCAGCGCCGCTTTGTAGTTCGGCTCATGCGTGATGTCGTCCACCAGTTCGGCGTGGATGATCTTGTCCTTGTCGTCCAGCACCAGCACGGCGCGTGCGGTCAGGCCAGCCAGCGCGGTGTCGGCGATCTTCACTCCGTAGTTACGCATGAAATCGCGGCCGCGCATCAGCGACAGGGTGACCACGTTCTCCAATCCTTCCGTTGCACAGAAACGGCTCATGCCGAACGGCAGGTCGGCGGAGATCACCAGCACCACGGTGTTGTTGAGCTTGCCGGCAGCCTCGTTGAACACACGCGCGGAAGCCGCACATACGGCGGTGTCCAAGCTGGGCACGATGTTGAGTACTTTGCGCTTGCCCGCGAAGTCTTTCAGCGAGACATCGTTCAGGTCTTTGCCTACCAGCGTGAAATCCGGTGCGAGCTGGCCGACAGAGGGGAACGTGCCGAACAGGGTGACGGGCGCACCCTCTAGCGTAACGGCAGTCTTGTTGCTGGGATCTTTAGCCATGATGGGCTCCTTTAGATGTATGAGGCGGTGGGCGGACAGGCGCAGATCAGGTTCTTGTCGCCATAGACATTATCCACCCGAGCCACGGCTGGCCAGAATTTATTCTCGCGTACGTAGGGCAGCGGATAGGCGGCCTGCTCGCGCGAATAAGGACGTGCCCACTCATTGGCGCAAACACTCTTCGCGGTATGCGGTGCGTGCTTGAGGATGTTGTCCTTCTTGTCCACCTTGCCTGTCACGACCTCTTCGATCTCCTTGCGGATGGCGATCATCGCGTCGCAGAAGCGATCCAGCTCGGCCTTCGATTCGCTCTCGGTCGGTTCCACCATCAAGGTGTCCACCACCGGGAAGGAGGTAGTCGGTGCATGGAAGCCGAAGTCCATCAGGCGCTTGGCGATGTCGGCCACTTCCACGCCTTCCTTCTTCCACTCGCGGCAGTCGAGGATCATCTCGTGTGCACAGCGGCCGTTCGCGCCGCTGTACAGCGTGGCGTAATGATCCTTCAAAGTTTCCTTGATGTAGTTCGCATTCAGGATCGCCATCTTGGTCGCTTCGGTCAGTCCCTTGCCGCCCATCATCTTGATGTAGCCATAAGAGATCAGCAGGATCAGCGCGCTACCGTAAGGCGCTGCGGACACCGCATGGATGCCCTGCGTGCCGCCGACCTTGACCAGCGGGTGCGAAGGCAGGAACGGTGCAAGGTGTGCCGCCACGCCGATGGGGCCTGCACCCGGTCCGCCGCCGCCGTGCGGGATGGCGAAGGTCTTGTGCAGATTGAGGTGGCACACGTCCGCGCCGATGTTGCCGGGGCTGGTCAGGCCGACCTGCGCGTTCATGTTCGCACCGTCCATGTACACCTGGCCGCCGTTGGCGTGGATGATGGCGGTGATGTCCTTGATGCTCTCTTCGTACACGCCGTGTGTACTGGGGTAGGTCACCATCAGGCTGGACAGGTCATCCTTGTGTTCTTCCGCTTTGGCGCGCAAGTCGTCCACATCGATGTTGCCTTTGCTGTCGCACTTCACGATCACGATCTTCATGCCACACATCGCGGCGCTGGCCGGGTTGGTGCCGTGCGCGGAAGAAGGGATCAACACCACGTTGCGTTGTGCTTCGCCGCGCGAACGGTGGTAAGCCTGGATCACCAGCAAGCCCGCGTATTCGCCGGAGGCGCCGCTGTTGGGCTGGAAACTCATCTTGGCGAAACCGGTGATCTCGGACAGGTCTGCATCCAGACCGGCGATCAACTCTGCATAACCTTCTGCCTGCTCCAGCGGTACGAAGGGATGCAGGTTGGCGAACGCGGGCCAGGTCAGGCCCAGCATCTCGGACGCCGCATTCAGCTTCATGGTGCAGGAGCCGAGCGAGATCATGGAATGCGTGAGCGACAGGTCCTTGTTCTCCAGTCGCTTGATGTAGCGCATCATCTCGGTCTCGGTGTGATATTTGTCGAACACTTCGTGCGCGAGGATGGCCGAGCTGCGCGGCGTGAACATGAGTGCGTGGGCAATGACTTGTTCACGTGTCACGCAGGGTGCTGCTTTGTCGGCAGCCTGTGCGAACACGGCGAGGATGGCGTTCAGGTCGGCGACCGATGCCGTCTCATCCAGCGACAGCGTGATGCCGTCGGCGGTGTAACGGAAGTTGATCTGTGCCGCTTCGGCCAGCGCGTGGATCTTCACGTTGTCGGTGTTCAGCAGATGCAGCGTGTCGAAGAACGCGCCATCAGCGAGTTGATAGCCGAGCTTCTGCAATTCATCCGCCAGCACGGCCGTCGCCTGATGCACGCGTCGCGCGATACCGCGCAAGCCTTCCGCACCGTGATACACCGCATACATGCCGGCCATGATCGCCAGCAGCGCCTGTGCGGTGCAGATGTTGGAGGTCGCCTTCTCGCGGCGGATGTGTTGTTCGCGCGTTTGCAGCGCCATGCGCAATGCCGGGTTGCCGTCGGCATCTACCGACACGCCGATGATGCGGCCCGGCATGGAGCGCTTGTGCGCATCGCGGCAGGCGAAGTAAGCGGCGTGCGGGCCGCCGTAACCCATGGGTACACCGAAGCGCTGCGTGGAACCGAACACCACATCCGCGCCCCATTCTCCCGGCGGTGTGAGCAGCACCAGACTGAGGATGTCGGCGGCGACCGCGATGCTCATGCCGTTGGCTTTGGCGCGCGTCACGAAGTCGGCATAGTCATGTACCGTGCCGTCGGCCGTCGGGTATTGCAGCAGCGCGCCATACAGCTGGTCGTTCAGCGTGACAGTCTTGAAATCGCCGATGACCAGCTCGATGCCCAGCGGCTTGGCGCGCGTTTTCAGCAGCTCGATGGTCTGCGGAAAACATTCGTGCGACACGAAGAAGCTGTTCTTGCCAGCCGCCACGTCATCGCGCGAACGCAGGCCGTGCAGCATGGTCATCGCTTCCGCGGCGGCAGTCGCTTCGTCCAGCAGCGAGGCGTTGGCGATCTCCATGCCGGTCAGGTCCATCACCATGGTCTGGAAATTCAGCAGCGCTTCCAGTCGTCCCTGTGCGATCTCGGCCTGATAGGGTGTGTAGGCGGTGTACCAGCCGGGATTCTCCAGTACGTTGCGCTGGATCACGGCAGGCAGCACGGTGCCGTAATAGCCGAGGCCGATATAAGTTTTGTAAAGCTGGTTCTTGGAAGCGATGCCGCGCAGATGGTCGAGGAACTCATGTTCAGACATCCCGTCCGCAAGATTCAACGGCTGCTGCAAACGGATGGCGGCAGGCACGGTCTGGTCGATCAGCGCGTCGAGCGAGGGCGCGTCGATCTTGTTCAGCATGGCTTGCACGTCTTGTGTATTGGAACCGTTGTGGCGAGAGACGAAATGGTCGGTATTCATGATGGGCTCGGGATGTCAGGTGTGATTGAAAACGCCACTGCGAGCACAGAGAGTCTGTGTCCCCAGTGGCGAGGGTTCTTGCTTAGTGTGCTTCGCTGTCTACATGCGCCTGATAGGCGGCAGCATCCATCAGCGCGTCGACATCGGCCATGTTGTCCGGCTTCATCTTGAAGATCCAGGCTGCATAGGGCTCGTTGTTGATGGCTTCCGGTGCGTTATCCAGATCGGCGTTGGCGGCGGTCACTTCACCGGCGACCGGTGCGTACACGTCGGCGGCGGCTTTAACCGATTCCACCACGGCACATTCTTCTCCGGCATTCAGTTTGCGGCCAGCAGCAGGCGGCTCGACGAACACCATATCGCCCAGCAATTCTTGCGCGTGTTCAGTGATGCCGATGGTGATCGTGCCGTCGGCTTCGGTCTTCACCCACTCGTGGGAAGCGGTGTATTTCAGGTCGGTTGGATTGCTCATGGTTTCAGTCCTTAATAAAAATTAGATCAGGCCCTTGCCGTTGCGGGCAAACGGATATTTCACGACTTGTGCAGCCAGCATCTTATCGCGGATCGCGACTTGTACGGTGTCGCCGATCTGCACTTCGTTCGGCACGCGAGCCAGTGCGATGGATTTCTCCAGAGTGGGCGAGAAAGTACCGCTGGTGATCTCACCGTCGCCGTGTGGTGTGACGACTTTCTGATGGCCGCGCAGCACGCCGCGATCCAGCAGTACGAGGCCGACCAGTTTCTTGCTCGGCGGGTTGGCCAGCAAGGCGGCTTTGCCGATGAAGTCACGCTCGCTTTTCAGATCGACCGTCCAGGCCAGACCGGATTCCAGCGGGCCGACCGTCTCGTCCATGTCCTGACCGTACAGGTTCATGCCCGCTTCCAGCCGCAGCGTGTCGCGCGCGCCGAGGCCGATGGGTTTGACGCCTGCCTTGTTCAGGTCGTACCAGAATGCTTCCACCTTTTCTTTCGGCAGCATCACTTCGAAACCGTCTTCGCCGGTGTAGCCGGTGCGCGCCACGAAATATTCGCCGCAATCGGCCGCCTGGAAATTCACCAGTCCTTCGGTCGCAGCCTTGGTCTGTGGCAGCACTTGCCATACCTTGGCGCGCGCATTCGGGCCTTGTATTGCCACCATCGCCAGATCGTCACGCGAGGTGATGGTGAGGCCGGGTGCGTGCGTAGCCGCCTGTTCCTTCATCCACGCGATGTCTTTGTCCGCAGTACCTGCGTTCACCACGATGCGGAACCATTGTTCAGTCATGAAGTAGATGATGAGGTCGTCGATCACACCGCCTTCGGGGCGCAGCATGGCGGAATACAGCGCCTTGCCGGGGATGGTGATCTTGTCGGCATTGTTGGCCAGCAGGTAGCGCAGGAAGGCACGCACACCGTCGCCTTTGGCATCGACCACGCGCATGTGGCAAACGTCGAACATGCCGACATCGTTGCGCACCTGGTGATGCTCGTCGATCTGCGAACCGTAGTTGACCGGCATGTCCCAGCCGCCAAAATCCACCATCTTGGCGCCCATGGCGCGGTGGGCTGCATTCAAAGGAGTCGTCTTCAGAGTCATGTAAGTTTTCCGGGCAATAAAAAAGGGCGAGGCCACATAGCCTCGCCCCCATCTGTCCTTGGTACCTGAGAGATTGCAACTTGCGTCGCGTGCCCCTTCGGTGGCTGATTCAACAGCGCTCTCCAGATTTGCCTGTCCCGATAGTTCCTTTAGCCTGAGCGGTTGCGGGTGTTACGCCTTCGGCGGTGCTTTTCAGCACACTCTCCCATCGGTTTGAACGGCGGGCGGATTATACCGGAAGTTTGACTTTGCAATGGCAAGCCCGCTAGCCCTCGCATTATTTGTGGTGGTATGGTGCGCGCCTCGGCTTTATAGCTTTACCCGTCAGGATGGATGGACCATGCATGTACTGATCATCGAAGACAACCGCGACCTTGCTTCCAATATGTTCGATTTTCTGGAGGCGAAGGGGCATGAGGTGGATGCGGCGGGGGACGGCATCACCGGCCTGCATCTGGCGGTGGTCAACGACTACGATGCCATCGTGCTGGATCTGATGTTGCCCGGTATGGATGGCGTCACGCTGTGTACCAAATTGCGTAACGAGGCGGGCAAGCAGACGCCGGTGCTGATGATCACCGCGCGCGATGAACTGGAGCACAAGATCATCGGGCTGGAAGCGGGGGCGGATGATTATCTGGTCAAGCCGGCAGAGCTGCGCGAGGTGGAATTGCGTTTGCGCGTGTTGCAGCGGCGCGGCAGCAACGTGACGCAAAAGCGGGATATGACCGTGGCCGACCTCAGTCTCGATCCGCAGACTTTTACCGTCAAGCGCGGCGACAAGCGCATTCAGTTGCCGCCTATCCCTTACAAGATACTGGAGCTGCTGATGGCGAGAACGCCGCAGGTGGTGCCGCGCGATGACATTGAGCGTGCGGTGTGGGGAGAGGCACGGCCTGACAGCGATTCCCTGCGGGCACACTGGTATATGTTGCGTGAGCTTGTAGATAAACCATTCGAGCAGAAGCTGCTGCATACGGTGCGAGGATTCGGTTATCAGTTGAAGACAGAAGATGCGCCGCAGGCATAGTCTCCGCTTCCGGGTCGCAATCGTATTTGCAAGTTTCGGGGCACTGCTGAGTCTGTTGCTCTCGAGCACCTTGTTCATTTTTGCCCAGCATCTGGGCAACCAATTGATCGATGAAACCTTGCTGGCGGAGCTGGAAGACTCGACCGCCCGCCATGCAAGCACCCCTTCCTTCATCCCGCCTAATACGATGTCCATAAAGGGATTCATACAGTCCGAGAAGGAATCCAGTTTCGACATTCCTGAGGCAGTCAGATGGCTGCTTCCCGGTATTCACACTGTGGGCATCGATGAACACCACTATCGTGTCCTGATCGCTGATCGCGAGGAGGCGCGCTACTTCATGTTGTTCGATATTGATAGCCAGCGCCAGCACGAAACTGAATTTGCCAGCCTGCTGATCCTTTTCACCCTGTTCATGACTTTGGCGTCCGCAGCAGGCGGGTTCTGGCTGGCTATCCGCATCGTGACGCCGCTCACCCGTTTGGCCGATGAGGTCGGTCAGGCCGAGCCGGGCCTGTTGAATCTGCCACTGAGCAAGCTGGCGCGGGATGACGAAGTCGGCGAACTGGCGAGGACTTTTGAGCGCTATGTTCAGCGCCTGGGTGAATTCGTCGAGCGCGAGAAGAGTTTTACCGGCGATGTGAGCCATGAGTTGCGCACCCCGCTGGCAGTGATCAGGGGTGCAGTGGAAGTGCTGGAGCAGGATGTGTCGCTGTCCGGCAAGCAGCACGAGCGGTTGGCCCGCATCAAACGTGCCGCACAAGACATGGTCGAGATGACCAGAGCTTTGTTGCTGATGTCGCGCGAACGGCAGGTTGGCGCAGATGAGCCGCTCTGCCCGGTGGCGCCGATCGTGGAAAAGGCGGTCGAGAAACATCGCGATCTGCTTCAAGGTCGTCCTGTGGCATTGATGCTGGAATTGAAGGCGGCGCCGTCGCTATTGGTCGAGCAGGCGTTGCTTGAGATCGTGGTGGGCAATCTGTTGCGCAATGCGATGATCCATACGCAGGCGGGCAGCATTCAACTCATGCTGGAAAGCGACCGGATGGTCGTCAGCGACACCGGCATAGGCATGGATAGCACAGAGCGTTCGCGCGCGTTCGAGCGTCACTATAAGGGAAGACAGAGCAGCGGATTCGGCGTCGGTCTGTCGCTGGTGAAGCGCATCTGCGAACGCTACGGTTGGGACATCGAGATAGACAGTACTGCCGGTGTCGGCACGACAGTGACCGTAAAATTCTTTTCTGAAATGTCCCGCTGATTATTCACTGCCGCACGCGCGGCAGCGAGCCTGTTGCACAAATCCCAAATTCACAATTTCTTCACTCTCGCTTTACGGAGTGCTCACGGGGGCATTGCTAGCATCGCCGCCGGCTTGTGCATCTGTCCGTTACCCAATCGCACAAGGAATCATTGGGGAACTTGAACATATTGCTCTGGAGGATTAACGCAATGAAGAAAATCGTACTGTCTTTGGCAGGCGTAATGGCTGCAGCAGCCTTTGCACCGGAAGCATCCGCTATCCCCGCGTTCGCGCGTCAAACTGGCATGGCTTGCTCCGCTTGCCACGCACAACACTTCCCCGTTCTGAACGGTTTCGGCCGCGCATTCAAGGCCGGCGGTTACACAATGATGGGCGCGCAAGAAAAGGTTGAAGGTGAGCACGTATCAATTCCGACTGCCCTCAACCAAGCAATTTTGATCAAGGCGCGTTACCAGAAAACAAATGGCAGCACTGCTGATGCTGTTTCTGGCACAACTACTAATAGCGGTCAATGGCAGGTTCCTGACGAATTCTCTCTTTTCGTTGGCGGTCGCGTCGCTGACAGCGATACAGTCAAGGTCGGCAACCTGATCGAATACGATCTGACTAAAAACAAAGTAGCAGGCGTGCGCATCCCCGTCGTTTTCGACTTGGACGCAGCAAAACTTTCCGCAATCGTATTTGCAACGGGTCAAGGCCCAGTTTCTGGCTATACAGAATCCAGCAACGGTGTGAACAGTGCAATGCGTTGGTCTGAGGCTGGCGCAGGCATCTCTGCCTACATCTGGTCTGGCCTGTCCAAGGCTGATGCGACGGGTGTTGCCTTTGTTGCGAAAAACGACATGGGCTATGTCAACTTGTCCCGCTTTGCTCCGGCGTTCCTGATGGGCGGCAGTGCAGGTCGCCAGCTGGCTTCTACTACCCTCAGCTTGAACGTGACTCCAACGGTTGCTGATTTTGCAGTTGTTGCAGGCGTTGACCTGATCAGCGGTCAAAACTACGAAGCAGCTGCCACAACCAAGGTTGAAACCAAAGCTACTGCTATGAATGCACAGGCTCACGGCGAAGTCGGAGGTATGGAGGCTGGCTTTTATGCAACATACGTAAGCATTCCTGCAACAACAACAGCAATGACGAACGCATACAACGCAAACGGCTTTGACAAAAAAGGCTTTACGTTTGGTGCTGATTTCACTGTGATTCCTCACGCATTGTCTGTGGGTGCAGCTTATCGTAACGGTAAAACAGGCAGTACCGCTTCCGAAACCGATAACGCAATCACTGTCTCCGTCATCTATGACTTGTTCCAGAACGTTGCTCTGCATGCTGCCTATACGCAGAATTCTGGTACAGCCTACGATGCAGGTGGTTCACTGGATAAAACCGCTACAACCAGCACAGGAACAAGCCTGCTGACTCTGATGCTTGAGTCCGCATGGTAAGTTTGAGCTGATGTGAGAGGTGGCTGGTTCGCCAGCCACTTATACAAAGCACAAACAACAATGAAACAGGGGGGACTTCGGTCTCCCCTGTTTTTTATTGGCAAGCGCTGTTCTTTAGCGGCTCAAGGATACGTTGGTAGATGGATGTTCAGAGTGTCGCTGCGCTTCGATAAAATTTGAGGGCTTCGGTGCGCGACTGTATGCCGCAACAGAGATCGGCAATACGGCTATGAAAGAGGCTCAGGCTTGTGCTGTGAGGGCTATGTAGCGCTTAGGGGGGGCTGCCAGCCGGGGGCGCGACACGACCAACCAAGCCTAGTCCTGAACTTATTGCGGATAGAACAACAAAAGCCTGTAGCCGCTCGGGCGCAAGTCCGTGGTATCCAGTCTCAAAGCGATGTCTCGTTCGCGGTTGTGTCCGATGCCGAGTTCCAACTCATCCTCGTCCTTCAGATAGTCCGCAGGATGGAAGGTGCGGCGGGCGATGACGTCGTCACGCGAGTCGGTGAGGGTGAGTTCAAGGCTGGGCCAAGCCTGGGAATATCTGGCGCGGTTATGCAGCAGTGCGTGCAGGGTGATCACGTTCACCAACTTTGCATCTGCTTCCAATTCGGAAGACTCAATCGACAGCAGATCGATGTCGCGCGGTAATTCAACGGTGCAGTCGAGCTGTCCGCAAAGTTCGACCAGCAAGGGCTTGAGTCCGGGTAGCTTCACTGCCAGTGCATCGCGGAAGTGATACGTCGCCTGGGCGGACAGCAGAACGAACAGTGCCCCCCCCAGAAGGGTGGCTAAGTGATGTTTGCGCTTGGGGGCTGCAGGCTTGTCTTCTTCGGCCGGGTCGTCGATAAACTGCACCTGTTGAGCCAGTGTAGTGGGCGCTTCCTCCAGTTCCGTCAAATTCGGAATCGGGCTGAGGTCGGGCTGGCCAGATGCTTCATCTTCAGAAGATATCTCGTCAGTACCGGCGGGACTGTCCGAGTCGCCGGTTTCAGCGGGCGTGGCCTCGTCCTGTTCCGACTCCGGGATGTCTTCCTGTGCAGGCTGGTTTTCGGTAGCGCTTGGTTCACCAGCGTCTTCGTCGGGTGCTTCTTTCGCTTGGGAAGGCTCTTCATCGATCAGCAGACTCAGCTGCGGGCTGGGCTCGTCATCCTGTAGATGTTCACGTGCATTGAACACGTTCTGGCAGCGGCCACAACGCACCAAGCCATCATGCGCATCGAGTTGTTCCTCGCTTACCTTGAAGCGGGTGGCGCATTGCGGGCAGAGGGTGGTGTCGCTCATCGTTTCACGCCGGACAGGCAACACCAGCCATCTTCGATCACCGCCGGTGCGAAGTCGAACCATTGCGAATAGATACGCATCACTTCATCCGCCTGGTCGGCGAGGATGCCCGACAACACGATGCGGCCGCCCGATTTGGCCGCGTTCGACAACAGCGGTGCCAGTGCGCGCAAGGGATTGGTGAGGATGTTGGCGACTACGACATCGTATTGAGCGAGTTGGAAGCCATCCGGGATGAAGAAGTCCGCTTGCACATGGTTCGCTTCAGCATTGTCGCGGCTGGCGATCACGGCTTGCGGATCGATATCGACACCGACGGTACTGCTCGCGCCGAGTTTCATAGCGGCGATAGCAAGAATGCCGGAACCGCAACCGTAGTCCAGCACCGTCTCGCCGCCTCGGATATGGCCGTCCAGCCAGCGCAGACACAGGCGCGTGGTGGGATGGCTGCCGGTGCCGAAAGCGAGGCCGGGGTCGAGCGCGATATTGATGGCGGAGGGGTCGCTGGCTTCATGCCAGGTCGGCACGATCCACAGGCGGTCACTGATTTGTATAGGATCGAACTGGGATTGGGTGATGCGTACCCAATCGTCATCTTCAAGCGTTTCGATACGATGTTCGGCGGGGGCGGTGATGCCCAGTTCGTCGTAGCAGGTGCGCAGGATGGACTCGACGTCGGCATCTTGTTCGAACAAGGCATTGATCAGATTGTGCTGCCACACGCTGGAAGTCGGTTCGCCGGGTTCGCCAAAAATAGCTTGCTCATCCGGCGTGTCGGCATCGGCATCGAGCATGTCCACCGACAACGCGCCATGCGCGAGCAGTGATTCGCTCAATGCCTCGGCATGACTGGCTTCCGCCCGGACTGACAGCGTTAGCCAAGACATGTCTTATTTACCTTTGGTACGTTCCGCCAGCTTGTGCTCCAGATAATGGATGCTGGTACCGCCACGCACAAAAGCAGCGTCGTTCATCAACTCTTGGTGCAGCGGGATGTTGGTCTGGATGCCTTCAACGACCATCTCGGACAGTGCGGTGCGCATGCGGGCAATGGCTTGCTCGCGTGTGTCGCCGTAGGAGATCACCTTGCCGATCATCGAGTCGTAATGTGGCGGGATGAAATAGTTGTTGTACACATGCGAATCGACGCGGATGCCTGGGCCGCCCGGTACGTGCCAGTTGGTGATGCGGCCCGGCGACGGTACGAAGGTGTAGGGATGCTCTGCGTTGATGCGACACTCCACGGAGTGGCCGCGGAACTGTATGTCCTTCTGGCGGAACGGCAGTTTCTCACCAGCTGCAATGAGGATCTGTTGCTGCACGATGTCGACGCCGGTGATCATTTCGGTGACCGGGTGCTCGACCTGCACACGGGTGTTCATCTCGATGAAGAAGAACTCGCCGTTCTCGTACAAGAACTCGAACGTGCCGGCTCCGCGATAGCCGATCTTGCGGCAGGCTTCAGCGCAACGCTCGCCGATCTTGGCGATCAGCTTGCGGTCAACGCCAGGTGCGGGCGCTTCCTCGATCACCTTCTGGTGACGGCGCTGCATGGAGCAGTCGCGCTCGCCCAGATAGACGGCATTGCCATGCTGGTCGGCCAGAATCTGGATCTCGACGTGGCGCGGGTTCTCCAGGAACTTCTCCATGTACACCATGGGATTGTTGAATGCAGCCGCCGCTTCGGTCTTGGTCATGGTCACGGCTTTCAGCAGCGCAGCTTCGGTGTGCACAACGCGCATACCGCGGCCGCCGCCGCCGCCGGCAGCCTTGATGATCACCGGATAACCGATGAACTTGGCGATCTTGATGATCTCGGCCGGGTCGTCCGGCAATGCGCCGTCCACGCCTGGCACGCAGGGCACGCCTGCCTTCTTCATCGCGTTCTTGGCGCTGACCTTGTCGCCCATCAGGCGGATGGTCTCAGCGCGCGGACCGATGAACACGAAACCGGATTTCTCGCAACGCTCGGAGAAATCGGCGTTCTCCGACAGGAAGCCGTAACCGGGGTGTATGGCCTGTGCATCGGTGACTTCGGCCGCACTGATGATGGCGGGGACACTCAGGTAACTCAGGCTGGAAGATGCCGGGCCGATACAGACCGACTCATCGGCCAGCTTCACGTATTTTGCTTCGGCATCTGCTTCGGAGTGCACGGCGACGGTCTTGATGCCCAGTTCGCGACAGGCGCGCTGGATACGCAGGGCGATCTCGCCGCGATTGGCGATCAGTATCTTTTCAAACATAACGGGCTTCTCCGGCGCAGTCGTTCGGGGTTTACGTTCGAAAACGGCCATGACGCTTAACCGACGATGAACAGAGGTTGACCGAACTCCACAGGCTGTCCGTTTTCCACCAACACGGCCTTGATGACCCCACCCTTGTCGGTCTCGATCTCGTTCAGCAGCTTCATCGCTTCGATGATGCACAGGGTGTCGCCGGCATTCACGCTGGAACCGACATCAACGAAAGATTTCGCGCCTGGGGAAGGTGCGCGGTAGAAAGTGCCGACCATCGGCGACTTGACCACATGGCCTTCTGGTTGGGCCGGTTCTGCAGGTGCGGCTGCAGCTGCGGGCGCTGCAGCCGGTGCAGGGGCGTGCTGAGGCGCGGCGGCATATACATGCTGCATCGGGGCGGCAACAGAGCTGGCGCGCGAGATGCGTACATGCTCTTCGCCTTCGGTCAGTTCCAGCTCGGCGATGCCCGAGTTCTCCACCAGTTCGATCAGTGTCTTCAGTTTGCGCAGATCCATTTTTTAGCTCCTTACAGAATGTTGTAGTGCGAATTGCAAAGCGAGTTCGTA
>JBDRPZ010000009.1:0-11210 GCA_043826585.1 Pseudomonadota bacterium | reverse complement strand
GGTCACTGCTGCTTCAGTAGCTCCAGCTCCCGCTCCAGCTGCTCGATTTCCAGCTGCTGCGCTTGCTCCAGTCGCTCCTTCTCAATCTGCATCTCCATCGTCTCGACAGGCAGCCCGGCTTTTATCCATTCTTTGGCACCGCCTTTAACGATAGACACCTGGGTGAAGCCGGATTTTTTCAGCAACTCCCATGCGCGCGGGGATCGCAGCCCGGAATAGTCGATCACCACAATGGCTTTGTCTTTGTATGCAGCCAATTCATCCAAACGATACTTCAGGCGACCGAACGGGATGTGCGTGCTATTCGGGATACGGAACTCTTTGTAACCATCGGATTCACGGATATCCAGCAACAATTCGCCCCGTGCCTGCAGTGCGGCAGCCGCCTTAGCATCCACGAACTGCTCTTCCTTGGGACCGCACCCGATCAGCACCAGCGCGGCCAGTGCAACGATGTATTGTTTCATTCCAGTCATATTCATCAACTCCCCAGTGAGATTGTTGCGCGGTGATGTCCGCCGGATTATCTCACTTTCGCTTGTGCTTCAGCACCGTGCGGACCATCTTGCCGAATGCCCTGTCCTTCTTGCGCTTGTCCAGATACGACATCTCGTTGAAATCCGACTCCGCTTTCAGTTTCAGATAGCTCTGATAATGCGCCGCATCCAGATCTCCGCTTTCGATCGCCTTGCGGATCGCGCAGCCCGGCTCCCGCTCGTGGCTGCAATCGGCGAAGCGGCATTGACTGCTGAGTGACTTGATGTCGGCGAAACTATCGTCCACTCCTTCGCCAGCGCTCAGGATGCCCAGCTCGCGCATGCCCGGCATATCGATCAGCAGTGCGCCATTGTCCAGCGTGATCAAGTGGCGGCGCGTGGTGGTGTGTCGTCCCTCGCCCGTGCCGCTCACCGCACCCGTTTCCAGTGCATCCTGCCCGAGCAGTTGATTGATGAGCGTCGTCTTGCCCACACCGGAAGAACCCAAAAGGCAATAAGTCTTGCCCACCTCCATCACCTCCCGCACCTGCGCCACGCCCTCGCCCGTCATATTGCTGAGCGCGATGATGCGCGCCGTAATGCCTGCCGCTCGGATACTGGCGATCATGTTTTCCAACTCATCCGTGCTCACCAGATCGGTCTTGGTCAGCAACAGCACCGGCTCGATACGCCCCTCGTTCACCATCACCAGATAACGCTCCAGCCTGCGCACATTGAAATCGAAATGACACGACTGCACGATGAACGCCGCATCGATGTTCGCCGCTATCATCTGGAAATCGATGTTCTTGCCGGGCGACTTGCGACGCAGGAAAGATCGTCGCGGCAGCACATCATGGATGCTCGCCGATGAGCCCGCATCGTGATACTGCACACACACCCAGTCACCCACGCACGGTATATCTACCGATGATTCCGCCGTGTGCAGGAACTTGCCCGTCAGCTCGGCGGGCAACTCGCCGTTTTCATTGCGGATGACATAACGTCCGCGATCGACCGCTGTCACACGCGCCCGTCGCAAGTCAGCACCGCACAGCACTTCTGCCTGTTCCTGAAGTTGAGGATTCAACTCTGGCTCATTTGATCCCATGATGCGTCTCTATCAAAAGAACATCGCCCTTGCGGGCGATGTATGAAGCGTCATTTCAATACGATCCGGTTTGCGCCGGATCATCTTGCCGCCGGCGCCGGAGCGGGTTTCGGTTGCTTGCCCTTTGATTCTTTACGTTTGTCTTTGCTGCCCATGATGATCTCCTCTGGTTATTGATCAACTACGATTCACTGCAAAAGACACGACTACAACAACCTTGCATCACTTCAACCCGTTATCTCAGGCTCGACCAGATTCGCAAGCTGAGCGAGTGATTCTTGCCAGCCGAGATAGCACATCTCGAGCGGGATCATATCCGGAACACCTTCCTGCACGATAGTGATTTCGGTACCGCACGACACCGTTGTCAGGGTCACGGTCGTCCGCATCTCGCCCGGCAGATTCGGATCGTTGAACTTATCCGAGTAGCAGATCTTCTGAGCGGGTACGAGCTCAAGATACTCGCCACCAAAAGACTCGCTCTTACCGTTAAAAAAGTTCGTGAACGACATCCTGAAAGTGCCGCCAACCCTTGCATCCATGTGTTCCACATTGCAGGTGAAACCGTATGGCGGCAACCACTTCACGATCGCATCGGCATCCAGAAACGCCCGATAGACACGCTCCGGTTGTGAACGAAATACGCGATGCAGATTGATAGTGCCTGTAGTCATGGTCGCTCCTTTTCTGTTCCCGCTGCTATGGGGCCGTTCACCGTCATTTCCTCGATATCGGCGTTCCACGCCTGCCAACGCGCAATATCTGTTTCGAGCGGCGCATTGATATCGATCTTAGCCGACGCTTTGACGGGGGAACTCGTATCTCTCATGAAAAGACCGACCGCCACCAAAAAAGCAATGCCGGCAAGAACATATCTCAGTATATGGATTCCTATTCCAGCGCGCCCTGCCAGAGCATGTCGTAACCCAGCTCCCTGGTCTCGACACACAACTCGGCCAGCGCCGCGAATTTATCCTTGAAAGCCTTGTCGGCATGCGAGCGTTCATGCTCCTCGAAAGACTTCCAGTACGTCACGATCGCGATGTGTTTCTCCGCCGAGCCCGGATCGCCCAGCGAACCTTCTGCCGACAGAAAACCCGAAAACTCATAGACCTGACCGGCGATGAAGCCGCCCTTGTCGCCGCCGTAAGTGTCCTTCACCACATTGCACATCTCGGCCAGCGCCACCTCGACATCCTCGAAAGGCACACCGGGTTTGATCGTAGCCGTATTGAAAAGCATCTTTGCCCCGAAAGGGATAGTGACAGGAGAGAACATGATCGACCTCCATATAGAAGAGAAACAGGTTAACTGGAACCGTTCAAGCCAAAACCATAAGTCGCACTTTGTACCTTTGCGGGTATTCCTTCAACCACTTTTCAATCGGTGGCACTGCATGCTGAACATCATCGCAGGATGGAGAACAGCCCGGATTACGCACGGCTGATTTAGCAAAAGTCAGGCCAGCTTTCCCATCACAGGCGCTCAGGCAAGTACAATTCGGTCTGCGGTGCGCATCAGCGCGCGTTTATCAACACGGATCTGAATCCAAAGAAAAGAGAGGTGCAGCAGGATGGCGGGTAGTACCAATAACCAAACAATCAATATCAATGGAACCGAAGGATTGCACCTGATAGGTGACCTGTACGAATGCAAGACCGGGGAAACCCTGATGGTCGATGCAGAAGCACTGAAGACGAGCTGTGTCGAACTGTGCCGTGATGCCGGGCTGCAAGTGGTCGGCGAAAAGTTCTTCCAATTCGATGATGCAGGCGTCACCGGCTGCGTCCTCCTCGCAGAATCCCATGTCGCGATCCACACCTGGCCGGAACACGGCAACGTCACCATCGACGTCTACGTCTGCAACTACAACATGGACAATTCCACCAAAGCACAGAATGTGTTCGACGGCATCATCAAGTTGTTCTCCCCTGAGAATCCCAGAATCAAACCTGTACAGCGTGGCCAGATATGAATGAAGAAGTCCTGACCGAGTGGCTGAATGCAGATAGCGGATACTGCTTCCGCACATCGAAGCCCATCCTGGACATCCACTCAGCGTTTCAGCACATCCAGCTATACGAATCGCCGCGCTTCGGCAAAGTGCTGAGGCTGGACGGTTGCTTCATGACATCGGAAAAAGACGAGTTCTTCTATCACGAGAACATCGTGCACCCGGCCGCTATCAGCCACCCGGCCTTGCGCCGCGTGCTGGTCATCGGCGGCGGCGACGGCGGTGCCTGCGAAGAAGTGCTCAAACATCCCGGCGTCGAGAAGGTCGTACTGGCCGAACTCGACCAAGCCGTGGTCGATGTCTCGAAAGAACATCTGGGCAGCATCCACCGCGGCGCGATGGATGATCCGCGTTTCGAGCTGCGCATCGGCGACGGTGCAGCCTTCGTGCGCGAAACGGACGAGCGCTTCGACCTCGTCATCCTCGACCTGACCGATCCGCTCGGCGAAGCCGTCGAACTCTACAAGCAGGAATTCTTCCGCGCATGCCGCGCCGTGCTCGCCCCCGGCGGCGCGCTGACCATGCATATCGGCGCGCCGGTGTTCCACCCCGAACGTGTCAGCGAGATCACCGCCAACCTTGGACAGGTGTTCGCCATCGTGCGGCCCTACCTCGTCACCGTGCCGCTATACGGCGCGCAATGGGGATTCGCCTGTGCCTCGGACACACTCGACCCGCTCAGCCTGAGCGAGCAAGAGGTGGATAGTCGCATTGCGGAAAGAAAGTTGCAGGATCTGCAGTTCTATAACGGCGCGACGCATCGCGGCGTGTTTGCGCTGCCGAACTTCGTCAAGCAGTTGGTCGGCGATCAGAAGTAATAAAACCAGCCGGGAACACCGCCCGGCTCTTTTAACGCTAGGCAGCCGGTGTGCCCGCCATGGCAGGAGCGAAGATCGGGTCGTCTTTCCGGTATAGATACCAGGTTCCCTTGCCGGAGAGTTTGGCCGCGTACATCGCCTGATCTGCACGCTGAACCAGGGTGTTGACGGTTTCTCCCTGAGCGCCACGGAACAGGACGATCCCTATCGAGATGCCGATCACCGCCTCGCCCGCTGCCACCTGATAGGGTTCTGCCACCACATTGATGATCTTCTCGGCCACGGCGATGGTGTCCTCTTCCGGCATCTTCATGTCCTCCAGTACCAGGGCGAATTCGTCACCGCCCAGTCTGGCAAAGACATCATATTCACGCAGGCAGCCATTGATACGGCGTGCAGTCTCCTTCAGCACCACATCACCCGCTTCGTGGCCGAACTGGTCGTTCACCTGCTTGAAACCATCGAGGTCAAAGTAGAGCAGCGCGGCAAATTGATCGCTGCGGTAGGCGCGCCCGATGACTTTTTTGACCGCATCAAAAAATGCACGCCGGTTAGGCAAGCTGGTCAGGCTGTCATAGTTCGCGAGTTGGGAAAGTTTATACATCGCCATCTGGCGCTTATCGGTCTCGATATTAAATTTTTCCAGCACGGCGTTGTAAAAGGTGGCGATCTGATCCGCCTCCGTCTCGGGCTCCACTACCACCTGGCGACGGAAGTCGCCAGTGCTGGCCTGATGATGCATCTGGCTGACCAAGTCGACCAGAGAGGTCGTGGCTCCATGCTCGGAGATGTTCAGGCCAATGCGTTCGCCGGCGGCAGAGACGCGCAGCGGTACGATATGGTTGATCACCTTGAGCAGGATAAAGCTCAGCGTGAACGCATACGCGCCGATCACCACGATCCCTTCGAGCTGGATGAGGAACTGATCGGCACGCGCCATGCCCGGCGGCAAACTTCCCTCACTGGCGAAGATCGCCAGTGCCAGTGTGCCCCAAATGCCCGCCAGCAGATGGGTGGGTACAGCACCGATCGCATCATCGATCTGCTTGCGCTCCAACAGGTAGGTGCCGAACACTGCGACCAGACCGCCGATAAATCCGATGATGCCCGCCGAGACCGGCGAAACCATATGACACCCGGCAGTGATCGCGACCAGTCCGGCGATGATGCTGTTGATGACCCGATCAGGTAGCGGCTTGCCCCATACCAGCCAGCTGATGAAGGTGCCGCCTATGCCGCCGGTGGCGCCCGCCACGGCAGTGTTGGTGACGATGAGCGCGACATTGTCCGAGAGGGCCAGCGTGCTGCCGCCATTGAAGCCGAACCAGCCGAACCAGAGCAAGAACACGCCGAGGGAGGCGATCGGCAGACTGTGTCCTTCAACCGCCCTGCCCCCCACACCGAAGCGCCCCAGTCGCGGACCGATGATCAGCAGTGCCGCGAGTGCCACCCAGCCACCGACGGAATGCACCACGGTAGAGCCCGCGAAGTCGATGAATCCCATTTGCATCAGCCAACCGGCCGGGTCGGCATCGCCGCCCTGATACCAGGCCCAGTGACCGATCACCGGATAGATGAGTCCGGCGAGGATGACAGCGGTGAGGGCATAGCCGCCGAATCGCATGCGCTCTGCAACGGCACCGGAGACGATGGTAGTCGCCGTACCGCAGAACATCGCCTCAAAGAAAAAGAAAGCGTAATCCCAACTGCTATCGACATCATTGAGGAAGAAACCATCGGTACCGATGATGCCGTTATAGCTGGCACCGAACATCAGGGCGAATCCGAAGATGGCGAACAGGACAAAGGAAATGCAGAAATCGACCAGGTTCTTCAGCGCGACATTGATACTGTTCTTGGCGCGAACCAGACCGCTCTCGAGGCAGGTGAACCCCGCCTGCATCAACGCCACCAGAAAGGCGCACATGAGTAGCCAGAGAAGATCACCGCTGGGAGGTTGCATTGTCACACGCTCCAGAACTCATAAAAGTTCTGGTATATCAAGCAAATAGCGCACCACAATAACGCCCGGACAAAAACCGCATGTTAATCACTGGGATAGAGGGGCATCTGCAACGATTGCGTGACGATTTCGATTATTCGCTCTGCGACGAACGCGACTTCTTTGTAATGATCGTCACATTGAAAATGTTGTGGCGCACAAAAAGAAAAAGGCATCGGAATCGATGCCTTTCATCCCTACTACATCAAGGGGCTATCCACTAACGCCGGCACAGCGCATGCACCTCGCCCAAAGCATTGTTCAGCGCTGCGGAATCGTCAGCCGTGTTCATCAGGAACAACAACCTCACCTTGTCCCTCGCCGCGCCGCGATCGATGACATCCTTGGGGTAGCCGTATTCATCCACCATCCATAGATCATCATTGGGCGCATCCCAGTAGATACCCGAAGCACTCACCCGGTACTTGATAGGCCCGTTCTCGGTCTGCAACTGCATCGAAACAGAGATGTTGTTGCCGTCACTCTCCTTGTGTTCTTCAACGTAATTGGCATAGGTCTCCAGACCGCCTCCGTAAGAAGTCACCTTGCCCAACTCGCCAAAGGCAGCACGGTTGATCTTGCCCATATCCACCACCGAACTGATCTTGAAATGCTTGCGCGAAGAAAAAGCATTGCCGTGCTCGACGAACATATCCTCATCCACCAGCAAGCGACACCCGTCGAACTTCACCGTGCGCGAGATCTCCTCCGGCGTCCGCTTATTGAGATTCTTGTCCACCACCGGCTTCATCAACAACTCGGCCACCGCCCGTTGCGCGGCAGCCAACTCCGGCTTGGCAGACAACTGCAGGCTGGCAACGGGCACCACAGGCGCAGCCGCTTGGGTGACAGCCACCCCACCCTCCATCACACATGCCTTAGCCTCCAGCAATACCATCGAACCGTGCTTGAGCCTGCAATTGTTCGTTTGCTCTACCGCAACGGCGGAGGATACGAAGACAAACAACAACGCGGCAGGGAACAACGATCTCTTTAGCATGCTAAGACTCCGTGAATAGTAATTTCAAAGCAAAGCCATTTAGGGCTTTGCGCGTTGCACGACATATTGCCCATCCAGACGGAAATCGGCAAACACAAAACCATCGCGACTGACCACCTCGCCCGCTTCGACCGCCAGCGGATAGTCGAACATCGGGCCGTCGAACACGAAGCTGTGGAACTCACCGTTCTCGCCGCAGGGATCGATGCCTTCGGGCAGGCGCGCTATCAACTCTGTGGTCAGTTCACACCCGGCGAACTCGGCAGGCAACACGCGCGGATCGACACAGGTCAGACATGCGCGCAAACCGCTGCCCAGCATCTCCTCCAGCAAGGCACGCGTCGGCTTGCCCCATAGCGGGAACACCGGCGTGATGCCCGTGCCCTGCATGCGTTCCTCGCGGTAGCGGCGGATATCCTCCAGATACAGATCGCCGAACGCCATGCACTGCACGCCCTCGCTTTGCGCACGCGCCACAAAGGCGGCCATCGCAGCGGCGTATTGTTCGTCCGAACACGGATAGGGGATCTCGATCAGGTACAGCGGCAGCCCCACCGCTTTCGCCTGTTCGCGCAACAACTCGACACGCACCGCATGCATCGCCACCCGGTCGAATGCCATGTTGATGGTGGTGAACAATCCCGTGACTTCGTATTCATCCGACTGGCGCATCACCTGCAACGCCCAGGCGCTGTCCTTGCCGCTGCTCCAACTGAGCCAAGTCTTTTGGCGCATCGCTGTCATTTTGTACCTTTGCAAAAGAACATCGCCCTAGCGGGCGATGAGAGAAAACTATTGCGTTGCCGCCCTGTTCACTCCAGCGTGAACTCGTCACTCAGCGAGGACGAAGCCACTTTAAAATCGCCCATGATCTTTTGCCAGTCGGCACCGGGATGGGTGCCGATGTAATCGACGAACGATGCATCGGGGTCGTTCAGCAGGATGGCGATCGCGCAGCCTTCGACGTTATCCCAGGCCTTCATGATCACATCGTATTTCGCACCGGTCGCCAGCGGATCGTCGGCCAGTACCGGCGCCGGGTCGAAGAACACCTGCGGGATGTCATAGATCAGCGTCAGGGTGAAGTCGTGGGCCAGGGCGGCCTTGGCCTCATCGAAACTACGGAATTCGGAATAATGCCCATAGGGGTGGATGCTGAAATACATGCTCAGCGGCGGCACCCGTCCCTGCTTGTGGCTCGCCTCGAAAGCCTTGTCCACTTCCGCGCGGTCTCCCGCGATGTGGCGGATATGCAGGATGAGCGCCTCCGTGATGCGGGTGAAACCCTTGCTCTGGAAATGTCGCACGATGCGTTGCGCAGCTGCGTTCGCAGCCTCGTCTTCATGCATCGCCTGAGTAACTGTGTCGTTCATCTAACTGCATCCTTTTTTCGAAGGCTGCAGTGTACCCAAAGCGCCTTGGATACGCCAAAGCAAAGCGGCCACACGGGCCGCGTCATTCCGGCCCTTCGGCACGCTCAGGACAGGCTGACCTTCGGTCAGGCCGGAATCCAGATGATCGGGGAAGCGCTGATCGATCCGTCATACCGGCGAAGGCCGGTATCCAGTGCCTTTATTGAAAAGGGTTCCGGCCTGAGCCGGAACGACAAAACCGAATCAATCCGCGCTTCCTTAAAGATTCCCCACATAAGTGGAGCAACAGCATGATTTTGTCCGCTTCGCGGTGGTTTTCTGATTGCTGGATACCGGCCTTCGCCGGTATGACGGCCTGATGGACAATCTGCGCCAAATTGACGGCGCCCCGCCCCGCAACCATAATCCCGCGCACAAAATTTCCGACTGCCACCCTTGCCAAACGAACTTCCGAGCCTGCACGAAGCGCTCCCCTACCTAGACCACCCGCTGTCCCTGCTGCTCATCTTCGCGCTGGCGAATGCGCTGATGATCTGGCGGCTGCATGTCATGGAAAGCAAGGGATTCGAAGGCACCGTGCTCGGCACCCTGATCATGCCCTACTGCTCCGGCTTCGCGAACCTGATGTTCGCGCTGATCATGAGCAAGTCCGCCAGCAACGGCGGCGCAGTCATCGAGAACAGTCTGGTCAACAACGTCACCAACCTCACCCTCATCCTCGGGCTCACCGCCCTGTTCGGCGCTGCCGCCGCAGCGACCAAGGAAAAGAGCAAACAGAAGCAGGCGGAATTCGCCCGTATCAACCGCCTCAACCTGCTGGTCACCCTGATCGCCCTGTTCCTGTTCACCGGCACGCTGTGGGCACTGGGAAAAGACGGCGAACTGAACTTCTATGACGGACTCATCCTGGTCGCCCTGTTCGTGTTCTGGCAGATCCTGCACGTGTTCGAAGTGCTCAAGGACAACATCCGCAAGAACCGCAGCACCCACTGGTCCATCGTCATCGACCTCGCGCTCATCGGCCTCGCCGCCTACGGCATCTACTATTCCGTCGACCACCTCATCAACTGGGTATCCTCCGCCGAAAGCCCACTCGTCAGTTTTGCCAAGATCGGCTGGTTCAGCGGCATCCTCATGGTCCTGCCCAACGCCTTCATCGCGCTCTACTACGCCCACATCGGCCGTACCGACATCGTCGTCAGCTCGCAGATCGGCGACGGCCACATCTGCATCCCCATGTGTATCGGCCTGTTCGCCCTGATCAACCCCATCCAGCTGCCCGAATCCTTCCTGATGGGCACCTACCTCATCCTCGGCGCCGGACTGGTGCACTTCCTCTCCATCGGCATCCTCGGGCGACTGCCGCGCATCGGTGGTGGCGCACTCGTCGCCAGCTACGCCTACTTCCTCTACGCCGGACTCATCCAATAAGCGGGATCATTGGCCTTAAAACGCAAATCGCCCTTGCGGGCGATGAGTAGAAACTAAAGTGGGATTAGCCTGTTAGTCTAAGATTTCCACGCGACTAACTTGCCTGCATCACCGAGCCAATCGGCCGAGAAGCACCGTCTGCAAATCGCGCCGACTATCCAACACCGCCATGATCAAAACCTGCCGATTATCAACCCGGTAAACGATGCGCCATGGCGCGCTGATCAACTCCCTGTATTGCGAAATGCCGGTATGCAATAACTCAGGTACGACGCGGCCGCGATTGGGCAAGGTGATCAAAAGTGCGGCTTTGGTTTCCAGCCTCTGCAAGATCACCAGCGCATCGCCAACACTATCCTGTGCGATGTACTCGATGATCTCCGTCAAATCCTGCTGCGCCGTGTGCGTCCACAGCACCTGATACGACTTTGATTCAGCCATGCTGCTTTTGCTGCTTCAGCAAAGATGTGCGCAATCCATCGAACACCTTGGCTTGCGGTGTGACACGATTCTTCTGCACATCCGCCTCGCCCTGTACCATCAGCTTCAACATCAGGAAGGCATCCTGCTGGGCCCGGTAGGTTGCATAGTCCTGCACCACCGCACTCGCCGAACCGTTCTGAGTCAGGATGATATTTGCCCCCCCGCGCGTCTCCTGCAACAAACGGCTGGCGGAAGTTTTGAAGTCGGTCAGGCTGATGATTTGTTCTTGCATGATAGGTCACCGAATAAAGACTGAATACGGTAATTCTAGCGGGCGATGAAATAATGGCAAGCAAAACGTTTACTGCATGATTGTGCGCTCAAAAAGAATGGCGAATTCGTCTCCGGCACCTTTTGTCGTTTTATCAGCACAAACACCGCCTTGCTCGCTACCATGTGGGCATGAACGAAGAGCATCTCTGGCAAGCTTGGTGCGATGGCTGCGCCCGCCCTAACCCCGGCCATATCGGCCTCGGAGCCCTCCTGCTGGGGCCGGATGGTA
>JBDRPZ010000008.1:0-32167 GCA_043826585.1 Pseudomonadota bacterium | reverse complement strand
CGGCGACATGCCGTGTTCTTCGCTCGGCACTTCGCGCAGTTCGAAACGCGCGCCCATGCCACCGCCGTGCACCAGCTCGGGCAAGGCGTTGGAGATGCCGCCCGCGCCCACGTCGTGGATGGAGAGGATGGGGTTGTTCTCGCCCATCTGCCAGCAACGGTCGATGACTTCCTGCGCACGGCGTTCCATCTCGGGGTTGCCGCGCTGCACGGAATCGAAGTCCAGGTTCTCGGCGTTGGCGCCGGTATCCATGGAGGATGCCGCGCCGCCGCCCAGACCGATCAACATGCCAGGGCCTCCCAGCTGGATCAGCAATGCGCCCTTGGGCAGGTCTGATTTCGCGGTGTGCTTGTCGCTGATGTTGCCCACGCCGCCGGCCAGCATGATGGGCTTGTGATAGCCGCGCACTTCGCCGTTCACCTTCTCTTCGAAGGTACGGAAATAGCCGGTGAGGTTGGGACGGCCAAATTCGTTGTTGAACGCGGCGCCGCCCAGCGGGCCGTCGATCATGATCTGCAAGGGCGAAGCGATGCGGCCCGGCTTGCCGATGGCATCCACTTCCCAAGGCTGGGCGAAGCCGGGGATGTTGAGGTTGGACACGGTGAAACCGGTGAGGCCAGCCTTGGGCTTGGAACCGATGCCGGTGGCACCTTCGTCGCGGATCTCGCCGCCGCTGCCGGTGGCCGCACCCGCGAACGGGGCGATGGCGGTCGGATGGTTGTGCGTCTCCACCTTCATCAGGATGTGGGTACGTTCCTTGCTGAATTCATAGCTGCCGTCGGCACGCGGGTAGAAGCGCTCGAAATCGCCGCCCTCGATCACGGAGCAGTTGTCCGAATAGGCGATCACGGTGCCTTCGGGGTGCAGCTTGTGCGTATTGCGGATCATGCCGAACAGCGAGATGGCCTGCTGCTCGTCGTCGATGATCCAGTCGGCGTTGAATATCTTGTGGCGGCAATGCTCGGAGTTGGCCTGCGCGAACATCATCAGTTCGACGTCGGTGGGGTTGCGGCCCAGCTTGTTGAAGTTCTCGACAAGGTAGTCGATCTCGTCTGGCGACAGCGCCAGACCCAGCTGACGGTTCGCGACTTCAAGCGCCGCTGCGCCGCCACCGAGGATGTCCACGCTGGACAGCGGCTGCGGTGTGCCGTGCTGGAAAATCTTCTCTTCGATACCGTCGGTGTCGAACACCACGGACTCGGTCATGCGGTCGTGCAGCAGCGGCAATACGGCTTGCTGTTCGGCAGCGGTCAGCGCCTTGCCGCTCTTGCTCTTCAGGTAGTAAGTCACGCCGCGCTCGATGCGCATCACTTGCGGCAGTGCGCAGTGGCGGGCGATGTCGGTGGCTTTGGATGACCAGGGAGAGATGGTGCCCAGGCGCGGCACGATCAGCACGGACTGTGTACCGGCGGCGACTTTCGGCGCGGCGGCATGTTCATCCAGGCTCAGCAGGCGTTGCAGCAGCGCGTGTTCTTCTGCGCCGAGTGCTTCGGAAAGCTCTGTGAAGTAGCAATGTCGGGTGTCTTCGAGGGTGATGCCGCTGCCGGTGGCAGCAAGCGCTGCACGCAGTTTGTCGAGACGGAATGAAGAAAGAGCGGCTTTACCTGTCAGAGTGAGGAACATAGCTTGGATAAACGGCGTTGAAAACAGGCAGCGATTATAATGCAGCCGACTCTATACGACCCGAGGAAAACCGCATGAAGCTGCCCCGCCCTACCCCGATCACCCAAAAACAGGTCGCCGCCTTCCTGAAACCGCGCCAAAAAGACAGCCACAAGGGCGATTTTGGCAACGTCGCCATCATCGGCGGCGGTGAAGGAATGATAGGCGCTGCCTTTCTGGCGGGGCGTGCCGCGCTGAAGATGGGCGCGGGTGTGGTGCTTGTCGGCCTGCTGGCCGACAAGATGCCGCTGGTGGACATGCGCATGCCGGAACTGATGGTGCACCGGGCGCAGGATCTGCTCAAACAGCCGGGGCTGGACGTGATCGCCATCGGCAACGGCTTGGGCCGCAGCCTGCCCGCACAAAAACTGCTGTTCGATGCCATCAAGATGGATGTGGCGCTGGTGCTGGATGCGGATGCCTTGAATATCCTGGCCGAGCGCCCCGACCTGCGCGGCATGCTGTTCGAACGCAAACGCCCCACCCTGCTCACCCCGCATCCTGGTGAAGCCGCGCGCTTGCTGCATAAGAAGACAGAAGAAATACAGGAAGCACGTGTCGCCTCGGTGCTGGACATCGCCCAGCGTTATCACGGTAGCGTGGTGTTGAAAGGTGCGGACAGCCTGATCGCTTCCGCCGACGGCAAGGTGTATGTGAACAAGACCGGCAACCCCGGCATGAGCGCGGCCGGCATGGGCGATGTGCTGAGCGGCATGATCGCCGCCTTCATCGCACAAGGTTTGAGCGGCGATGAAGCACTGCTACTGGCGGTGCATCTGCACGGCGCGGCGGGCGATGCGCTGGCCGAGCAGGTCGCCACCATCGGCATGAGCGCGACCGAAGTCACCGAATGGGCGCGCTGGTTGTTGAACCAGATGGCGATACGCTGAGAATACGATGGGTGATCCTATCTACCGCTACATGATGATCGTCGTCGCCTGCGTCGCGCTGTTGCTCGGCTTGCAGGTGCCGAACTTCGTCGATCAGTACCAGAAGCGGGTAGACGCGCATCTGCGCGAGGTCACCGTCAACCTGCAACCGTTCCAGGCTATCGCCGACAAGTATTTCGCGGGCGACTTGAACAAGCTGATCGCATTGCATCGCAACAGCAGCGAGAAACCTTTCCAGGAAGAAGGCTCGGCCCTTGAACTGATGGTGCAACGCAAGTTGCGTTTCGAAGCGGACATGGCCGCATTGAACACCAGCCTGCCGATGAAAGCTTTCCGCGTGATGTTCGATGGCGATCAGGAGATCATCGACGAGACGCTGGGTCAGTTCAGCTACAACGTGCCGATGAATCAGGATGCATTGCTGTTCGGTGCGGGCTTCGCTTTGTCGCTGCTGCTGGTGCTGGAAGGTTTGCTGGCATTGGTACGCAGCATGAGCAAACGCATCCGCACTGCACGCACATCGTCGTAACCCTTTCCCGTCACCTCACACAGCGCACGTAGTTGTCTATGCGCACTTCATCCTGCTGCGGCCCCAACGAAGGGTAGTCCGATGGGCGGCCCTGTTTGGGGTCGCTGCGTTGCGCGCCTGCGCCGTGCACATCCACGCCCTGTACCGAAGTGCAGGCACCGAAGCAGATGTAGTCCGCCATGCGGATGTTGTCGCCATGCGTGGTGGATGACCAGAACCAGCCCTTGGCATCGCTCATCTTCAAATAGCGTTCGTCCAGTGCGGGCGCATGGCGCCCATAATCGACGATGCTTTGCAGCTCCTTGATGTTGGGCAAGCGCCAGTCGCTGTGACCGTCCAGTTTCAATGCTGCGCAATAGGAGAGAGCCTGTTGCCAGTTGCGCGTCCTGCCGTCGTCAGCACGCTGCCAGTTCAAGCCTGTTGCACGGTCAAGCACGACATCGCCCTTGACCACGAAATCGTTGCCGCCCCACTCTGCTCCGCGCACGCAGCGGTAGAACAGGGTATTGCGCGATTGCACCGGTGCCTGCTTGATATGTCCGTCGAGAAAGTTGAAGAAGAAGGCGGCTTTCACACCGCGCCTGCCCCAGTGATCGCCGGTATAGATGGTGGATGACCAGGTCTGTCCCATCATGCCCACGTTGTGTTCGCTGAATGGATCGCCTTGCAACACGCTGCTGTCCGGCAGACTGAATTCGAACACTTCGTTGAGGTAGTTGCGTTTGCCTTGCGAGCCGCGGAAGTCTGCCAGCGAAAACAGTTCCTTGATGTTGGGCAAACGCCAGTCTCGGTGACCACCGAGTCGCAATGCACTACAGGCCTTGGCCGCATCGACCTGGTTCAGGCGCTCGGCGTTGTGCGCCTGCTGCCAGACCAGCCCGGTGACCCGATCGCTTACCGTGCCGTCGCCGTTGTCACGATACGCGGGCGCCGCACCGATGAATTGCGCATCCTGTCCCCAGTATGCAGCGCCGCGCGATGGACATGGCACAATGCCTGCATCATCGAAACAACTGCCTTGATGGGTATCCGGTACGCGACTCCGTACCGCGATGGCGGCTGGATTTTCGCCTGCGATGTTCGCATTGAAACGACTGCCGCTGCTGCGCGATGTACCTGCATCGTTCTGCGCTGGGCGCTGCATGTTGTTCCCTGCCCTGTCATCCGGCACACAGGCCAGCGCACCATTACGCACGGTGCGGCAGCTGCCACTCATATTGCCGCGCGGCGTTGCAAAGCTGCATGCGCTGTTGTCGTGCTTGCCATGGCAGGCCGCCAACGCTTCTGACGGCGGACCGTTGCGCATCTCGGCGAGCGCGGGAAAACTCAACATCACGCAGCAGGACCACACGGCATACATACGTTTCATGGCGTCTCTCCGGAAAGGGCTATGGTGCTTTATGGTAATCTGCGCGCCATGCCAGCGTCACCCGCTTTTACAAACCCGGCCTCGTTCCTCGTGCATGACTGCCTGATCGAGCGCTTCAACATCCTTTGACATCATGAATTACCCCATAGACATCAGCGAAGAGGCGGGTGTCCGCTATCTTCATTTCGGTTCACTCTGGATACAGGGCGCGATGCGCATCGCGCGTCCCGATAACCTGGAGCTGGAATACACCAAGGAGATGATGGCCAGCCTGTTGCTGCGCGAAGGCACGCGCTTTCCGCGCCGCGTGCTGCTGATCGGCTTGGGTGCCGCCTCCATCACCAAGTTTTTGTATCGCAACTATCCGCTGTCCAACTTGACGGTGGTGGAGATCGAACCGGGCGTGGTGGCGGCAGCCAAGCAGTTCTTCAAGCTGCCGGAAGATCCGCTGCGCTTGAACATCGTCATCGGCGACGGTGCGCGTTTCGTGGAAGAGTACGAGAAACAGTTCGACCTGATCCTGGTGGATGGCTTCGACGAGAACGCGCGCGCAGGCGAACTGGACACTTCGCCTTTCTACCAGAATTGCTTCGCCCGCCTGAACGAGAACGGCATCATGGCGGTGAATCTGCTCGGTCGCACGCGCGGCTACAAAGCCAGTTTCGAGCGCATCTCCGAGACCTTCGATGGTCGCGCATTGGCCTTCCCTTCCTGCGACAGTGGCAACGTGATCGCCATCGCGGCACGCGGCAAACCGATCAAGATGTCGCTGGACGATCTGAAGGACGATGCGGAGAAGATGAAGAACAAGACCGGCTTGAATCTGATGCCGACCATCACGCGCATCGAACAAGCCCATACCTGCAAAGGTGGCATGCTCACGATTTAATCTCCCCGTCACGAGAAATGTGTAGAATCACCGCAGGGACAGGCTTTCAGGCGTAGTCCGGCTTACCGAATATCACTTAACAAGGGGAAATATCATGGCAACTGCAAAGAAGGCTGCGACCGCAACCAAGAAAACAACCGCTGCTGCAAAACCTGCAGCAAAGAAGACTGCAGCTGCTAAGCCTGCTGCAAAAAAAGTCGCCGCACCTAAAGCTGCGGCGAAGAAGCCGGCAGCTGCCAAGAAAGTCGCTGCAGCTAAACCAGCAGTCAAAGCAGCTGCACCCAAGAAAGCCGCTGCGAAAAAGACCGCAGCCAAGTACGTGCCTTCTCCTGAACAGCGTTATCGCATGGTGCAGGATGCTGCCTATTTCTTGGCAGAGAAGAACGGCTTTGCCGGTGGTGCGATGGATTACTGGATCGCTGCAGAAGTCCAGATCGAATCGATGCTGTCCGGGAAGTAAACCTTCAGGATTGCGGCAAAGTGTTGCCGCATTCAACGACATAACGCACATACGGCAGAGAGATGTTCTCTGCCGCAATGACGCCCAGCAACTGGTTGGCGCGGGTGGGTTCCAGCACGAACTCGACTTGCACCGGCAGGTCTGCACCCAATTCAAAGAAAGTCTCTTCGTGCAGGCGACCGTGCTTGCCGAAACCCGCGACTGCACGGAACACTGAGCCGCCCGGCGCACCCAGCGCGCGTGCCGTCTCCAGCAGCCACTCGGACATCGCCTTGCCTTGGTGCAATTGCTTCTCGGTCAGGTAGAACTTGAGATAGACGTTGCTTTGCATATCACGCTCCCGCATTGAACCATTTGAAAGTCTGGATCCCCAGTATCGTCATCAATAGCGAACCACCGAGGTGAGCCGCGACGATGCCGGACGCCCAAGCATATTGCCCGCGCATCAACAGGGTGACAGTCTCGGCCGAGAATGTCGAGAAGGTCGTGAGTCCGCCGAGAAAACCGGTGATGATGAGCAAGCGCCATTCCGGCGACAGACCGGGATGCTGCATGAAGAACGCGATGGCGATACCGATCAGATAAGCACCGACCAGATTGGCGGCGAGTGTGCCCGGCGGCAGTTCAGCCATCGTGGGATTGAGCCAGATGCCCAGCCCCCAGCGCAGCCAGGCACCGCATGCGGCGCCCAGTCCAACAGCGAGGAAGGCATTGAGCGACAGCATCGTGGGTCAGGCCGTACCGCCCACGGTGAGTCCGTCGATACGCACGGTCGGTTGCCCCACACCCACCGGCACACTCTGCCCTTCCTTGCCGCAGGTGCCGACACCGCTATCGAGAGCCATGTCGTTGCCTATCATGCTGATGCGCGTCAACGCATCGGGGCCGTTGCCGATCAGGGTTGCGCCCTTCACCGGATAGGTGACCTTGCCGTCCTCGATCATGTAGGCCTCGGTGGTGGAGAACACGAACTTGCCGCTGGTGATGTCGACCTGACCGCCGCCGAAGTTGGCCGCATACAGACCGTGTTTGACCGAGGCGATGATCTCCTCCGGCGACTTGTCGCCATTGAGCATCATGGTGTTGGTCATGCGCGGGATGGGCAGGTGCGCGAACGATTCACGGCGCGCGTTGCCGGTGACCGGCACTTTCATCAGGCGCGCGTTCATGCTGTCCTGCAGATAGCCGCGCAGGATGCCGTCTTCGATCAGCACGGTGCGCTGCGTGAGGTTGCCTTCGTCGTCGATGTTGAGCGAACCGCGTCTGTCTTTGATGGTGCCGTCATCCACCACAGTGACGCCCTTGGCCGCCACACGCTTGCCGACGCGACCGGAGAATGCCGAGCTGCCCTTGCGGTTGAAGTCGCCGTCCAGTCCGTGTCCCACTGCTTCATGCAGCAGGATGCCGGGCCAGCCGTTGCCGAGCACCACGGTCATGTTGCCTGCAGGTGCGGGACGGGCATCCAGATTCACCACCGCCTGATGCACGGCCTCCTTTGCGTAGCGTTGCAATATCTCTTCGCTGAAATAGTCGTAGCTGAAACGTCCGCCGCCGCCAGCCGAACCTTGTTCGCGCTTGCCATTGCCTTCCACGATGACTTGCAAAGAGAGTCGCACCAGTGGACGGATATCGGCGCTCATCAAACCGTCGTTGCGTGCAACCAGTACCACTTCGTATTCACCGGCCAGATTGGCCATCACCTGGGTCACGCGCGGGTCGAGTGCACGGGCGATACGCTCCAGCCTTTCCAGCAACGACACCTTGTCGTCGGCACGCAGCGAGGCGATGGGATCTTGCGGAAGGTAAAGTGCATGCGCCTTGCTGCGGTGCAGGATGGGCGCGGTCTGGTTGCCACCCTGACGGCCGATGGCGCGTGTCGCGACGGCGGCTTGTTGCAATGCATCGAGGGTGATGTCGTCGGAATAAGCGAAGGCTGTCTTGTCGCCGCTGACGGCACGCACGCCGACGCCCTGGTCGATGTTGAAGCTGCCGGATTTGACGATACCCTCTTCCAGCGACCAGCTCTCGGCCCGGCTGTACTGGAAATACAGGTCTGCGTAGTCGACCTTGTGGGTCAGCATGCTGCCGAACACTTGTTGCAGCTGGGCTGCTTTCAGGCCGTGGGCATCGAGCAGGGTGTGTGTTCGGCGATCTTGAGGGTGTTGGCGCTCATGTCTTGTCGCAGCAGGTGCAGCTGATCGTGCGATGACTCAGGGCGGGCAAGCTGCTGCGCAAACTCTTCTGGTACGAAGTGTTCACGTCGGCGATCACCACGCCGGAACCGCGTTGCAGTTCGTCCATGATGCGGCCCCACGGGTCGACGATCATGCTGTGACCATGTGTCTCGCGTCCGCTCACGTGATAGCCGCCTTGTGCGGCTGCGATGACGTAGGACAGGTTCTCGATGGCGCGTGCGCGGATCAGCGGCTCCCAGTGCACTTTGCCGGTGGTGGCAGTGAAGGCGGAGGGCAGCACGAGGATGTCGACATCCTTCATGGCGCGGAAGAGTTCGGGGAAGCGCAGGTCGTAGCAGATGGCCAGACCGATGCGGCCGAACGGACTGTCGACCACGACGACCTTGTCGCCGGCTTCTATGGTCTGCGCTTCGTTGTAGCTTTCAGTGCCCAGCGTCAGGATGAACAGGTGGATCTTGTCGTAACGCGACACCGGCGCACCGGTCTCGTCGTACACCAGCAGGCTGTTGCGCACCTTGTTGGGTGTGCTTGCCACCATCGGCAAGGAACCCATCAGCCATATTTTGTGTTTGCGTGCGGTCTCACTGAGGAATTGCTGGATCGGTCCCTGCCCCGGCTGTTCGCATACTTTGACCTTGTCTTGTTCGTTCATGCCCATGATGGCGAAGAACTCCGGCAGGACGACCAGCTTTGCCCCCTGCCCGGCCGCGTCCGCCACCAGTCGCCGCGCTTCACTCAGGTTGCCTTCGACGTTGGGGCCGGAGGCCATCTGGATGGCGGCGACCTTGAATGCGCTCTGCTGAGCGGCGAGACGGGCTTGGGTGGAATCAAGAGAGCTCATGTTGTCAGTGCTTTCAGTTGTATTTATTGAGAGAGACTAATTGTTATTTTCTGCCGCGTCTTGCGAGCGGGATGCGCCGATCCGCTCAACCTTTGGATCGGCCCAACTGCCGCTGACATTGTAGTCAAACGACACCAGCTTATCGAGCGGATCGCGCAGGAGTTTGTTTGTAAGCAACACACCCACCCCGATGGCAGGCCCGGCAGCAAAGGACAGCAGCGAGACGTTGTCGCCGATGGCCGGCAGCACGCGCACCTTGAGTTCCTGCGTCTCACGCGCCAGATCGACTTCTCCCTGCAGGGTTACTTTGGCAGAAGAGCCGGTCATCACGAAGTTGTCGGTCTTGAGCAGACCGTTCTGAATGACGGCTTCACCCTTGATACTGCCAAATTCGAAGCCCGGTGTGAACACATCGGTGAAGTCGAGCGAGATGCGCTTGGGTAATGATTGCAGGCTGAGCACACCCAGCAATTTGGCCGCGCCCGGATCGACCTGCAGGAATCGCCCCTTGCCGGTCGTCAATTGCAAGTTGCCGTTCAGGCTGGGGAAATCAAGTTCATCGGGAGCGCCGCGCCAGCGCAGTTCGCTCACCAACAGCCCCCCACCGCCTGTCAGGCTTTCGGGATAGCCGGAACGCGCGAGGATACGACCTGCATCCGCGATCTCGATGCGCGCACTGATTTCGCTCGTGCCCTGCACGGGACGCCAGCGACCGCCGACATTCACCACGCCGTCAGGGTTGGTCAGACGCATCCTTTTCAGGATCGGGTCACCCGCATCATCATCCATCAGCATCTCTAGCTTGCCCAACTGCCGCCCCTTCCACGTCAGCTGATCGACGACCATATCGATCTCAGGCATGGAGATCGCCTCTGCCACTGCTGGCGGCACATCTTGCGGAAGCTTCGCCACCTCCACATCCGAAGTCTCACCCAGCATGAGATGCTTCAGGCGCACGTATAGCTTGCCCTCATTCTGCGGTTGCCAGATCAGATCACCGCTCACTTCGCGCGCATTCAGTCGTGTGCTTATCAAACCGTTGCGTCCGCTTCCGCGAATGCGCAGATCATGCAAAGCACTGCCATACCCTTGCACCGTATCGATGTTCACATCAATACCGGCGATATTCGGCAACACGCCTTCCCGATCCGGCAAGGATGACCAGCCGCTCCATCCCTGCAGGGCGAAATACGGCAACTGCCCGCTGATCCAGATGCCATCCTTCGCCGGGGCATCCGCCACCTTGCCCAGCGCGATGTTGCCGCGCTTGATGTCCCAGTGACCGGCTTCGTTCATAGCCCTGAGCAACTCAACGTTAAAGATGTCGCCATATCGGAATTCCAGTCGATTGC
Source organism: Pseudomonadota bacterium (assembly GCA_043826585.1). Lineage (GTDB taxonomy): Bacteria > Pseudomonadota > Gammaproteobacteria > Burkholderiales > Gallionellaceae > Sideroxyarcus. The sequence goes on along the minus strand of JBDRPZ010000008.1, from coordinate 21,980 downwards.
TGCGCGCATCGACATCTTTCAACACGAATTTCAGGGGCCGGCTCTGTGCCGCCTTCTTGTTGAAAGGTTGCGGCAGACTCGAGCTCAATCCTTGCAGGTTGGAACTGATACTCACATCGGCCAGCTTGTCTTTGACACTGATCTCTGCCTGCCAGGCGGTGTTGCCGCGCAGACGCCACAACAATGGGTAGCCATAGGTACCGAACAGACTGTCCGCATTCAGCGTGCCATCAGCATGCACGAACAACACGCTGCCTTCGTTGCGCAACGAGACACGTGCCGGGCCGCCGAGTATCTGTGCGGTCACACCTTCTGCTTTGATACTTTGTTCGGTGAAGGAGAGCGTGCCGTTCGTCTTGCTTAGCAGCGGCACCTCGCCGCCGATATCGAGCTCGTTAGCATCGACGCGATAGCTGCCTTTGACGCGTGTATCGCCTTCGCCGGTGAGCGGTATGTCCAGGCGCAGTTTGAGCAAGCCACGACCTTTGGCGTGGAAATCGTCCGTGTATCCGCTCAGATAGCGGCGCACCGGGCTATTGCGGATGTAGTCGAGCGAATGTTCGGTTTGGTCTGCGGCCTCGCCATCGACTTCCATCACCAGTGAATTCGACAAGGTATCAGGCAGGGCGACGCGCACATTCTGCAATGCGGCTCCCACCGTCTCGGCCTTCGATGCCTTCACCTCCAGCAAACGACCTTGTATCAGCAGGTCGGCTTTGGCTTTTTCGATACGCGGCCAGCCGGGATCGAATTCGATGGCGACATCCCTTGCCTTGGCGGTCAGACGGAACAGTCCGAGTTTGCTGTCCGGGAACGGGAAATCGTTCAGATCGCCACGCACGTGCATCTGGAACGCATCGGCTATGCCGCCTTGCAAACCGGTTTGCAGCCAGCGATAGGTCTTGTCGTTGAAAGCATGCATCGGGATGTAGCGCGCGGCGTGCTTCACCTCGACGCGCGTCAGACTGACGGTCAGGTCAGCGATACCGGGGCCGTCGTTGATCTGGTAGCTGCCAAACACTGTCCCTTCCGCATCGGCATTGGCGACCAGCACCTTGTTCAATTTCAGATCCCAGCCATGCTGGCTGTTTCGTTGCCAGTCAAGTTGGCCGTAGATACGGTCGAATGCGAGTGGCTCGGACAGGAAGCCCGGTGCCTGCAAACGCAGTTCCCGACTGTCAATATTCAGTATCCCGTCACTGTCGTTGCCATCCACAGTGCCGCTCAGACCGGAAATGGATGGCCAATCACCCACTTGTTTGAACCCGACCTTATCGAATCGAGCCTGCACCTGATATCGCTGCAACTTTTCAAGGTCCCCCTGCCAACTCAGATGCAAACCTTGAACCTTTCCCTGCGGAGCAAAATCAGTGAGCTTGCGCTTGATGTCCTCGGCTACAGGCAAGTAGGCCAACAGGCGATTGATGTCCGGCAAGTTAAGTGCATTCAACATTATCTCGCCTGAGGCGGAGCGGTATCCGCTCTTGGCGGACAGGTTGAGAAGGAAGTCGGTCGGTTGCAGCGTCAAGCCATCATGGGTACGCAATGATAGTTTCCGGGTCGACACTTCGAATCCCTTCTTCGACTGCTGCCAGCCCAAACGCCCCTGCATACGCTGCAGCAATAGTTCAGGCAGGTCTTCAGACAGACGCGTTTCGACTGCACTAAGGTCGATATCGGCATCCAGTTTGACCGGCACGCCTTTGGCCAAGCCCAGCCAGAAACGCACCCCCCCGCTCCCGCTCCTTATAGCCGAAGGCAGATCGAACCAGTTGCGCCATGCCCCCACATCGGTGTGATCCATTCTGGTGTAGATCTCGCCTTCCCAGCTCGCCGTATCGGCGAAACTATCACCGCGCAGATTCGCACGCAGGTCGATAGGCGTAGCCAATGCCGCCGGCGGGGTGGCATTCAAGGCGAGGCGGTGCCGCCCGCGCGTATTCTGAATGATGAGATCGACCTTCTCGAATGCGAGGGGAGGTGCGTTGCGCATATCGTCCTGCCAGATGATGCGACCGTTACGCACCACGATCAAAGATTGATGCAGCAGCCAGTCCAGACTGTTGGCATCCGAGCTCAGTTCCCCCTGTCCGTCGGACGAGATGCCCGCCACGAAGCGATTGCCCTGTGCATCGCGCCGCATCAGCAGTTGCGGCCTTTGAAGTTCAAGGCTGTGGAAACGCAGCTCTCCGAAGAAGAATGTGGTCCATGCCACTGTGTTCCTCAACAGCGGGAACTGAAGGGCTGTTGCACCCTGCTCGTCCAGCACACGCACATCGGACATCAGCAGACGGGGGCGGAATCCGTGCCAGTCCGCTTCGATATGACCGATGGACACCTGACGGCCGACGGCGGAGCTGGCGGCGACTTCTATGATGGCGTGGTAGCGCTCGATACCCGGCAACACCCAATAGCGCAGCGTAAGCAAGCCGCCAGCGCCTAGCAGCACAAACAACAGGAAGAGCAGACGGGAAAGTCTCCATGTGCCGATCGCGGTGAAACGGAGCGCGAGTTTCAGCATCGTGCGGCGACGCGCCGGATATTGCGACGTGATGAAAAGCTGAAGAACATGAAGACTATAATGCGATGCAGGATGTACGACGTTCATTTTAACCGAAACCAGCCATGAAAAACCCCCAAGCCAGTAACGATTTCGAGCAACTCGTCCAACATGCCGCCCAGTGCAGCCGCTACTTCTCCAGATTGCTGGAAGCGGAGCCGGGCTGGCTGGAAACGCTGCGCAGCGACCATCTTGCACCTGCCGATGCGGATCTGATTAGTCGCTGGCTGGAGGAACTGCCCACAGCCGACGAAGCGCAACTTTCGCGCGCGCTGCGCATGTTGCGCAAACGTGTGATGCTGCATCTGATACTGCGCGATCTGGGCGGCTTGTGCGGACTGGAAGAGGTGATGAGCGCCATGACCGCACTGGCCGAGCTGGCCGTGCAGCGCGCGCAGGCCATGATGATGGCAACCTTGAGTACACAGTTCGGCCAGCCCATCGGCGCAGAAAGCGGCGCAGCGCAACAGATGCTGGTGATCGGCATGGGCAAGCTGGGCGGCGGCGAACTGAACGTCTCCTCCGACATCGACCTCATCTTCGTCTACCCGGAAGAAGGCGAGACGAACGGCGCGCGCAGTCTTTCCAACCATGAGTTCTTCAGCAGGCTGGGGCGCAAAGTGATCGCGCTGGTGAACGACCTCACCGCTGATGGCTATGTGTTCCGCGTCGACATGCGGCTGCGCCCCTACGGCGACAGCGGCCCGCTGGCGATGAGCTTCGCCGCGCTGGAAGAATATCTGGTGGCGCAGGGCCGCGAGTGGGAGCGCTATGCCTGGATCAAGGCACGCGTCATCTCGCCCCCGGGGGATGCAAGTATCGGCGAACTGGAGAAGCTGGCCCAGCCTTTCGTATTCCGCAAATATCTGGATTTCGGCGCTTTTGATTCCATGCGCAAACTGCATGCGCAGATACGCGCCGAAGTCGTGCGCCGCGACCGGCAAGACAACATCAAGCTTGGTTCCGGCGGCATCCGCGAGATCGAGTTCATCGCACAAGTATTCCAGCTGATACGCGGCGGGCGCGATGTGCGCCTGCGTATCAAGCCGACCAGAAAGGTATTGCAACTGCTCGCGCAGGAAGGTGAGCTGCAGGCCGATGTAGTGCAAAAGCTGGATGAAAGCTATGTGTTCCTGCGCAATCTGGAGCACCGGTTGCAATATCTGGATGACCAGCAGACGCAAATGCTGCCGGAAGGCGAGGAGCAAAGAGCCATCATCGCGCGCGCCATGGGCTATGCCGACTATGCCGGGCTGCTGGCCGAGCTGGACCCGCTGCGCAAGTTCGTCAGCACACAGTTCGAAGCGGTCTTCGGCAGCAAGCAGGAAGAAATAGACGGCAGCATTTGGCATGACAACGGCGATCATGATGAGTTGACCAAACAACTTGCCGATGCCGGATATTCCGAAGCGAGCGAACTTGCCGACATCCTGCTGCAGATGCGCGCCGGCGGCCGCTACCGGCAGCTGCCCGAAATCAGCAGGGAGCGCATGGATAGTCTGGTGCCGCGCTTCATCAAGTTGTGTGCGGCCGAATCGAAACCCGATGCCACCTTACGTCGCGCACTGAACCTTCTGGAAGCGATCGCCCGAAGGGCGGCCTATCTGGCCTTCCTCGCCGAATATCCGCAGGCACTTCCCAGACTGATGCGCATCTTGAGTGCCAGCGCCTGGGCCGGCGAATACATGGCACAGCACCCTATCCTGCTGGATGAATTGCTGGACGCGCGAGAACTGTATGAGGCGCCCGATTGGAAAGCGCTGGATACGAAATTGCTCGAACAGCTTGAGGCCCATCACGGCGACACAGAACGCGAGATGGACGTGCTGCGCCAGTTTCGACAAGTACAAACCTTCCATCTGTTGGCGATGGATCTGCACGGTGTATTGACGCTGGAGAATCTGAGTGATCATTTGAGCGATCTGGCCGACCTGATCTTGCGTCATGTATTGCGACTTTGCTGGCGTGATGCGCGCAAAAAGCATACCGAACAGCCGAAGTTCGCGGTGATCGCCTACGGCAAGCTGGGGGGCAAGGAACTCGGCTATTCCTCCGACCTCGATCTGGTGTTCCTGTATGAGGACGACGATCCGGATGCCGGACAGATCTATGCCCGACTGGGACAACGCATCAACACACTGATCTCCAGCTACACCGCCGCCGGGCGTTTGTACGAGGTGGATCTGCGCTTGCGCCCGAACGGTGATAGTGGCTTGCTGGTCAGTTCGACTGAGGCCTTCGAGACCTACCAGCGGGAGAACGCCTGGATGTGGGAACATCAAGCGCTGTCACGGGCGCGATTCTGTGCAGGCGACCCAGCTGTGGGAGAAAGATTCGAGCAGATTCGAAGGTCTATCCTGTGTATGCCGCGCGATGTGGAAAAGCTCAGGACAGAAGTGCGCGAGATGCGCCAGAAGATGCATGACGGGCATCCGAATCCGACTGAATTATTCGACATCAAGCACGATAGTGGCGGCATGGTGGATATCGAATTCATGGTGCAGTTCATCGTGCTGGCGTATGCGTCCCGATACCCGCAATTGGCGCTGAACATCGGCAATCTGGCCTTGCTGCAAACCGCGGCCGAGCTAAAGTTGATCGATCAGAACATCAGTACAGCCTTGCAAGCCCACTACCGTGAATTGCGCAAGCTGCAGCACCAGATGAGATTGAATATGAGCACTGCCCGCATAGAGGCTGGCAGACTGGACACCTCTGCAGTGAAGACTCTGTGGAAAACGCTATTTGGGCAGTGATCAGGAGGCGACAGCCGGAGATTCACCCTGAGGCGGCAATTGATAGATGTTGCTCTTTCCGGCATCCCCCAAGGTATCGGCACGGCCGACCAAGCGATAAGAGGTCATCTCACCTTTGCCCTTGACGTTCAAGACGTTCGGCGGTTCGAACAGGTATTCGTGGCGAAGACGGTTATAGGTCAGACGGTCGGTCAGGACGTAGCCGGATTTTGCATCGTCAGTCAGACGGCTGGCGATATTCACGGTATCACCCCACAGGTCATAGATGAAACGTTTGGTACCGATCACCCCCGCCACCACCGGGCCGGTCGCGATGCCGATGTGCACGCCCAGATTGCGCTTGGCAGCCAATGGATGCTTGTTGACGAATTCGATCATATCCAGCCCCATGTTCACCACATCGGCCGCGTAATCCGGACGCTCGCGTGTCAGTCCGCCCACCACCATATAGGCATCACCGATGGTCTTGATCTTCTCCAGCCCGTATTTCTCCGACAGCTCGTCGAAACCCGAAAACACGGTATTGAGCAGACCGACCATCTGTTCCGGTGACATCTGTTCGGTGAGCTGTGTGAAGTTGACCAGATCGGCGAACATCACCGTCACGTCCGCATAACCGTCCGCGATCAGGCCCTCGTTACGTTTGAGCCGTTCCGCGATAGAGGAAGGCAGGACATTGAACAACACGCGCTCGGATTTCTTCTGCTCATCCGCCAGCAAAGCATGCTGTTCATCCAGCTGGTGCTTGATCTTCTCCGTCTCGATCACGAAGTAGCGCACCAGGAAATACAGGATGGCGGACATCGCAGCGAAGTTGAGTGCGAAGAAGAAACCGATGGTATTGAGCGGAATGCCAGTCGTGCTGCCGGTACCCAGATAGAAGTCGAAGAAGCCGGACACGGCCGTCAGCACCATATAGGCGACAAACCAGGGCACGGATTCTTTCCAGCTTGAGACCACCAGTGCGCCGATAGGCGCCAGCAAGGCCCAAAGTGCCACGCCGCTGGAAGTGATGGAACTGCCTATGCTCCACTGCATGACGAAAGGCGCGAACAGGAACAGGTTCAACTGCACGAAGCGCAACACTTCGAAGTTGCGCGTCTTCATGTAGTAGACCAGCGAACCGACGGAGATGATCTGATAGACCAGAGGCACGTTGCTGGAGAAGTTAAGCCCCATCATCCAGTAGATGGCCAGCCAGAACATGACCGCAAAGGTCATGAATGCCGCGGCAAAGATCAGCAGACTCTTGCGCAGTTTGTCTTCCTGCGTATCCAGAATCTCAGGATTCATTTGTTGTGAATCGATGTGCTGCACCTTGCGCCCCCCGGCCATACCCGACTGAATGTCGCAGATACTACCTTAAGACCGGTTAAAGCGATATGCCCCAAATGCGCGATATAGCGTACGCGCGCCTTCATAATCGCCGTGGAAACAGCTAGAATCCCCACCCCGAATTCAAACCAACGCTTTCAAGGAAATCACCATGTCCATGTCCGACCGCGACGGCTTCATCTGGCACGACGGCAAGCTCGTCCCCTGGCGCGATGCCACCACCCATGTCCTGACACATACTTTGCACTATGGAATGGGCGTATTCGAGGGCGTTCGCGCGTACAAGACTTCGCAGGGCACGGCGATCTTCCGCCTGCAGGATCATACCGATCGCCTGTTCAATTCTGCATACATCTTCAAGATGAACATGCCGTACGACAAGGAGACCCTGATCGAGGCGCAAAAAGAAGTGGTGCGTGCCAACAAGCTGGAGTCCTGCTACATCCGTCCCATCGTGTTCTACGGTTCGGAAGCGATGGGCATCGCCGCCAACAATGTCAGCGTGCATGTCGCTATCGCCGCCTGGCCCTGGGGTGCCTACCTCGGCGAGGAAGGCATGGCCAAGGGCATCCGCGTCAAGACTTCCAGCTTCACCCGCCATCACGTGAACGTGAACATGTGCCGCTCGAAGTCGGTCGGCACCTATACCAACTCTATCCTGGCGCACCAGGAAGTGGCACACGACGGCTATGACGAGGCGCTGCTGCTGGATGTGGACGGCTATGTGGCCGAAGGTGCGGGCGAGAACATCTTCATCGTGAAGAAAGGCAAGCTGTACACGCCCGATCTGACATCTTGCCTGGAAGGCATCACCCGCGACTCCATCATCACGTTGGCTAAAGAAATGGGGCTGGAACTGATCGAAAAGCGCATCACGCGCGACGAGGTCTATTGCGCCGAGGAAGCGTTCTTCACCGGCACCGCTGCAGAAGTGACGCCCATCCGCGAACTGGATACCCGCACCATCGGCAGCGGCAGTCGCGGCCCGGTGACCACCAAATTGCAGGCGGCGTTCTTCGACATCGTCGCGGGCAAGAACGACAAATACGCCGACTGGCTGGCACACGTATAACCAAGGGGGAAGCATGTCCAACGATCAAATCTCGCAACGCTACGTCGAAGTCACGGCCGAAGCGTTACCGCTGTTTTGCCCGACACCTTCGGTGAGTCTGTGGAGCGCCCACCCGCGCGTCGCTATCCCGGTCGAAAAACTGGGCGAAGCGGTCTGCCCTTATTGCGGCACCCACTACAAGTTCAAGGGCGAGTTACCCCACAGCGCTCACTGAGATCGGACCAATGAAAAAGATCCTCGTCGTCGCACCCAGTTGGGTGGGCGACTGCGTGCTGATGCAGCCCATGCTGCAGCGACTGGCGCAGCGCCACCCGGATGTGCAGATAGACGTGCTGGCACCGCCATGGACCGAAAAGTTGCTGCGCCAGATACCCGAGGTCGGCGAGGTCATCACCAATCCGTTTCCGCACGGTGCACTGCAGCTCGGAGCGCGGCGCACTTTGGGCAAGCAACTGCGTGCCCAAGGTTATGATCAGGCGATCGTCCTGCCCAACTCGCTCAAGTCTGCACTGGTGCCGTGGTTCGCCGACATCCCCCTGCGTACAGGTTTCACCGGTGAGATGCGCTACGGGCTACTCAATGATGCACGCAAGCTGGACAAGCGCAAACTGCCACTGATGGTCGAACGCTTCGCCGCACTGGCTGAAGAGCGCGACACCGACATCGTCCGTCCTATCCCCGCTCCCAAGTTGCAGGCCAGCGATGCACAGCGACAAGCCGCATTGCTCAAGTCGGGCCTGACGCTGGACAAACCGGTCGCTGTATTCTGCCCTGGGGCCGAGTATGGACCGGCCAAACGCTGGCCCGCGCACTATTACGCCGAACTCGCGCAACGCTTGCGCAACAAGGGTTATGCGATATGGCTGATCGGTTCCCCCAAGGACAAGGAAGTAGCCGACAAGATCGTGGCCCTCGGCAACGAGCCGTGCCGCAATCTGTGCGGCACGACCGACCTGACCGAAGCCATCGCGCTCATATCCTGCGCCAGACTGGTAGTGAGCAACGATTCCGGTTTGATGCATATCGCGGCAGCATTGGATATCCCCATGCTGGCGATCTTCGGTTCCAGCAGCCCGCAATTCACGCCCCCGCTATCCGATCAGGCCCGCGTACTCAAACTTGATCTGCCTTGCAGCCCCTGCTTCAAACGTGAATGCCCGCTGGGACATTTCAACTGCATGCTGCAACTGACACCGCAGGAAGTGGCACGGCACCTGCCCGACAGATAACTCATGGCCGCAGTACCCGCCGAGATATTCAAGGCTTATGACATACGCGGTATCGTCGGCAAGTCACTGACGGACGATATCGTCACCCTCATTGGCCACGCCGTCGGCTCGGAAGCCAAAGCCCGCCAACAGCACACCATTGCCATCGGCTACGATGGGCGCTTATCCGGCCCTGCTTTCTCCAAAGCGCTGGCACGCGGCATTCAACAAAGCGGTCTTGATGTGATCGACCTCGGTCGTATCACCACCCCCATGGCTTACTTCGCCGCGTTCCATCTCAAGACCGACTGTGCAGTAATGATCACCGGCAGCCACAATCCACCCGACTACAATGGTCTGAAGATCGTGCTGGCTGGCGAGGCTTTGTCGGGTGAAGCCATTCAGGGCTTGCGCGTACGCATCGAATCCGGCGATCTGATTGCAGGCGACGGCAGTTATGCCCGATACGACATCGTGCCGGAATACATGGCGCGCATCCTCAACGACATCCAACTGGCCCGACCGATGAAGATCACAGTGGATTGCGGTAATGGCATCGCAGGCGATTTCGCCGCCAGGCTCTATCGCGGTCTGGGGTGCGAGGTGAATGAACTGTTCTGCGAGGTGGACGGACATTTCCCCAACCACCATCCCGACCCGTCCGAGCCTGACAACCTTGCCGACCTGACCGCATGTCTACGCACCGATGACAGCGAGCTGGGCTTGGCCTTCGACGGCGATGCCGACCGGCTGGGGGTCGTCACCAAAGACGGTCGCATCATATTCCCTGACCGTCAGCTGATGCTGTTCGCGGCCGATCTGCTTGCGCGCCATCCCGGTGCGGGAGTTATCTTCGACGTCAAGTGCTCGGGTAGATTGTTCCCCTGGATACGCGAGCATGGCGGCACACCTTCGATGTGGAAGACCGGCCATTCGCTGATCAAAGCCAGAATGAAAGAGACCGGCGCGATGCTGGCCGCCGAGATGACCGGTCATATATTCATCAAAGAGCGCTGGTACGGTTTCGACGATGGCCTGTATGCCGGAGCAAGATTACTAGAGATATTGAGCAAGTTCGATGACGTGAGCGCGGTGCTGAATGCCCTGCCCGATTCGGTGAACACACCGGAGTTGCATATCCAGACTAGCGAGGGCGCTAACCATGCTCTGATCAATCGGCTGCAGCACGAGGCTGGATTTGCTGATGCGCTGGAGATCATCACTATCGATGGACTGCGTGTGGAATATGCCGACGGTTTTGGCCTGATGCGCCCTTCCAACACGATGCCGGCTATCGTACTGAGATTCGAGGCGGATGACGCTGCCGCGCTAATGCGTATACAAGAAGATTTTCGAAAGGTGCTGCTGGATGCGGCACCGCAATTGATGCTGCCGTTCTGAAGAGCCGGAAGTTCAGGAGTGTATGGTCTGCAACAGCGCCTTGCCCATACCGTTCTCATCCAGCCAGCCCAAATCGACGAGATCACGCATCAACTGACTGAACTCGGCCAGATTCTCCGGCTTGCGCACAAAACTGTTGGCACCGATCTGATAGGACAGCACCACGTCCGAGGGTTCATGGCTCTCCGAAAAGACCACGATGGGCACGTGTGTCAGGCGACTATCCATACGCAGGGTACGCAACACCGCAAGACCGAGCAGTTTGGGTAACTTGAGATCGATCAGGATCAGGCGCGGCACAGGATGACCATGGGCAGTCTCGGCCGACATCCAGTCCAGTGCGGCGACGCTATCCGGCACAACAGCCAGATACAGCTCTCTTGGACAACTGGCGACCGCCTGCTGAACCAGCAGGATTGCTGCTTCCTCATTCTCCACCAGCAAGATCGTGTCACCCGACTGCTTCAACATCTGCCATCCCCACCCTGAATTACGCCCAATGATGCAGCACGAACCACCCCAAGTTCAGACAGAAAACTACAACTTGGCTTTTGCCCAATCCGCCACAGAAGCCAAGGCCTTTGCCAGATGCTCCGGTTGCGTACCGCCAGCTTGCGCCATATCCGGCCGACCGCCCCCTTTACCGCCAACCTGCTGCGCGACGAAATTGACCAACTCACCCGCCTTCACCCTGGAGGTGGCATCTGCCGTCACGCCAGCGATAAGACTGACCTTGCCTTCAGCTTCGGCAGCCAGAACTATTACGGCAGATTTAAGTTTGTCTTTAAGTTTATCCATGGTCTCGCGCAGCGTTGCGACATCCGCTCCGTCCAGCTTGGCGGCCAGCACCTTCACGCCGTTGAAGTCTTGCGCTTGCCCAACGAGATCATCGCCTTGTGCGGAAGCCAGTTTGGACTTCAATGCTGCCAGTTCTTTCTCCAGCGACTTCACGTTGTCGAGAATCTGCACAATACGGGACGCAGCCTCCTGCGGCTGCGCCTTCACTGCATCAGCCACCTGCTGCAACTGCCATTCCTGCTGCTGCACCAGCGCCAACGCGCCCTCGCCGGTCACTGCTTCGACGCGGCGCACGCCGGCCGCCACACCGCTCTCGGTCACGATCTTGAACAGGCCGATGTCGCCGGTGCGCTTGACGTGCGTACCGCCACACAGTTCCTTGGAACTGCCGATGGTCAACACGCGCACTTCATCACCGTACTTCTCACCGAACAGCATCATCGCACCGGTCTTCTGCGCATCCTCGATACCCATCACACTGGCATCCGTGGCGCTATTGGCCAAGATCTCGGCATTGACGAGCGCTTCCACGCGGCGGATGTCTGCATCGGTCAACGGCTGGTTCTGCACGAAGTCGAAGCGCGTCTTGTCCGGATCGACCTGCGAACCCTTCTGCTGCACGTGAGGTCCCAGCACTTCGCGCAAGGCCTTGTGCATCAGGTGCGTCACCGAGTGGTTACGCTCGGTGCGCGCACGGGCCAGCATATCGACACGTGCATTGACACCGTTCCCCACAGACAGCTTGCCGGTCTTCACCACGCCATGGTGACCGAACACGGTCGCCTGGATCTTTTGCGTATCTTCCACAGCGAAGATGCCGTGCGTGCTGCGCAGCTCGCCGCTGTCGCCGACCTGACCGCCGGACTCGGCATAGAACGGTGTGTCATCCAGCACCACCACGCCCATGTCGCCTTCGTTCAATTCGTTCACTTCTACGCCATCCTTGTACAGGGCCAGCACGTTGCCCTTGTGCTCCAGCGTCTCGTAACCGTGGAACGTGGTCGCCGGACCGGAATATTCCAGATTGGCGGCCATCTTGAATTTACCGGCAGCACGCGCCTGTTCTTTCTGTCTTGCCATCGCGGCATTGAAGGCCTTGTCGTCGACGGTCACGCCGCGCTCGCGGCAGATGTCGGCCGTCAGGTCGAGCGGGAAGCCATAGGTGTCGTGCAGTTTGAAAGCGGTCTCGCCGTTGAACACGTTGGCACCCGTCCTTTGCATCTCGGCCAGTTCGGCTTCAAGGATCGCCATGCCGTTCTCGATGGTCGCGAAGAAACGCTCCTCTTCCAGCTTGAGTACGCCCTTCACGCGCACATGCTCGGCAACCAGTTCCGGATAGGCGCTGCCCATTTGTTCGACCAGGTCTTCCACCATGTTGTAGAAGAACGGACCGCGCGCGCCCAGCTTGTAGCCGTGACGGATGGCGCGTCGGATGATGCGGCGCAGCACATAGCCGCGACCTTCGTTGCCGGGGATCACTCCGTCAGCAATGAGGAAGGAGCAGGCACGGATGTGATCGGCCAGCACTTTCAGTGAAGGTGAACCCAGATCGTCACAGTGCGTTTCGCGTGCAGCGGCTTTGATCAGTGCTTGAAACAGGTCGATCTCGTAGTTGGCATGCACATGTTGCAACACCGCCGAGATACGTTCCAAGCCCATGCCGGTATCCACCGACGGTTTGGGCAACGGATGCATCACCCCCGCTTCATCACGGTTGAACTGCATGAACACGTTGTTCCATATCTCGATGTAACGGTCGCCGTCCTCTTCCGGTGTGCCGGGCAGGCCGCCGGGGATGTGCTCGCCGTGGTCGTAGAAAATCTCGGTACAGGGACCGCAGGGACCGGTGTCGCCCATCATCCAGAAATTGTCGGAAGCGTAGCGCGCCCCCTTGTTGTCGCCGATGCGGATCACACGCTCAGCAGGCACACCGACTTCTTTGGTCCAGATGTCGTATGCCTCATCATCTTCCGCATACACGGTGACGTAGAGCTTGTCCTTGGGGAGTTTGAATACTTCGGTCAGCAGCTCCCATGCATACTTGATGGCATCTTGTTTGAAGTAGTCGCCGAAGCTGAAGTTGCCCAGCATCTCGAAGAAGGTGTGGTGACGCGCGGTGTAACCGACGTTCTCCAGATCGTTATGCTTGCCGCCGGCTCGCACGCACTTCTGCGAAGAGGTGGCTCGGGTGTAGGGACGCTTGTCGAAGCCAAGGAACACGTCCTTGAACTGGTTCATGCCCGCATTGGTGAACAGCAGTGTCGGGTCTTCATGCGGCACCAGCGAACTGGAAGCGACCACAGCGTGGCCTTTGGAGGCAAAATAATCTAGGAATTTCTGGCGAATCTCGCTGCTTTTCATCTGGTCACCGCTGGCCGCAATCGTTCAATAAACACGCCGCCTCACGGGCGGCATAACGGTGCGAATCATACCATTTGGCAGACAGTTAGGGCATAGCTATCAGTCCTCATCGGCCTGAATCGGGCCGGCAGATTGCAGGACTTTGAGAATTACATCGATGGAGAATCCACGGGACTGCAGAAAACGCATCTGACGTGCCTTTTCTTTGGCTTCTTGCGGAGGTTTACCGAACTTGCGCTGCCACACCCCTCGCGCCGTTTCCAACTCGGAGGCTTTGAGATCGGGTAGCGCTTCGGCGATCAGTTCTTCGCCGATGCCGCGTTGACGCAATTCGTGGGCGATACGTTGACTACCGAACCGACTGCGCTTCGCATCCACCAGTTGTGTGGCCGCTCTCGCGTCGGATAACCAGTTCCGCTTCTCCAGTTCATCCAGCACGGCATCCAGGCTCTCACCTTCCTGCACATGGGGCTGCAGCTTGTGCTGCAGTTCGGCCCGACTATGCTCGCGCCGCGCCAGATACTGCATGGCGCGCTCTCTTAGACTTTTTCCCGAGCGTGTCGAGTGGCTTCCGTTCTCCTTCGATACACCGCGCTCTGCGCGGCACTCAGGATGAACGGAAAGTGTATCGAGGTGCTCAGGCTTCTTCTGCGACTTCACTTGTGCCCATGGCGTTGATGCCTAGCGCAGCACGCACTTTGTTCTCGATCTCGACTGCGATCTCAGGATTGTTACGCAGATACTCGCGCGCATTGTCCTTTCCCTGACCGATCTTATCGCCGTTGTATGAGTACCAGGCGCCGGACTTCTCTACGATCTTGTTCTGTACACCCAATTCCACGATTTCACCCTCGCGCGAGATACCTTCCCCGTACAGGATGTCGAAATGCGCTTCCCTGAACGGCGGGGCGACCTTGTTCTTCACCACTTTGACGCGGGTCTCGTTGCCGATGACCTCGTCGCCCTTCTTGATCGCGCCGGTACGGCGAATGTCCAAACGCACCGAGGCGTAGAACTTGAGTGCGTTGCCGCCGGTGGTGGTCTCCGGATTACCGAACATCACGCCGATCTTCATACGGATCTGGTTGATAAAGATGACCAGTGTGTTGGAGCGCTTGATGTTGGCGGTGAGTTTACGCAGTGCCTGCGACATCAGACGGGCATGCAGACCCATTTGCGAATCGCCCATCTCGCCTTCTATCTCGGCGCGCGGTGTGAGGGCTGCGACCGAGTCGATCACCACCACATCGACGGAGCTGGAACGCACCAGCATGTCAGCGATCTCCAAAGCCTGTTCGCCGTTGTCAGGCTGCGAGATCAGCAGGTCTTCCACGCGCACACCCAGCTTTTGTGCGTACTGCGGGTCGAGCGCGTGCTCGGCGTCGATGAAGGCTGCTGTGCCGCCCAACTTTTGCATCTCGGCGATGACTTGCAAGGTCAGCGTGGTCTTGCCGGAAGACTCAGGGCCGTAGATCTCGACTACACGCCCGCGTGGCAACCCACCCACTCCCAGAGCGATGTCCAGTCCCAAGGAGCCGGTTGACACCACTTCGATATCTTTGATCACCTCGCCCTCACCCAAGCGCATGATGGAACCCTTGCCGAATTGTTTTTCGATCTGGCTCAGTGCCGCCGCGAGTGCCTTGCTTTTGTTGTCATCCATGTTCGATCTCCTTGTGAAAATTTCGGAGCGGATTGTTGCACAAGGTTTTGGACTTGTACAGAACGTTCGTTCTTTTTTATGCGAGAAGGGTATTTTGGGACAGTCGGTCAAGTACGCCCTGCAATGCCACACGCACCGCCTGCGCTCTCACCTCGTCCCGATTGCCGGAGAACTGGTGACGTGCCGCAATAGTGACGCCGTTGGCAAGCGCCCAGGCGAACCAGACCGTGCCGACAGGCTTGTCTGAGGTGCCGCCGTCAGGGCCGGCAATGCCACTCACCGCCAGAGACATCTGCGCCGTACTGTTTTGCAGCGCGCCCTCTGCCATCTCGCGCACGACCGCCTCCGACACCGCGCCATAGGCGATCAGTGTGGCTTCCTGCACGCCCAGCATCTGTTGCTTGGACAGGTTGGAATAGGTGACGAAACCACGATCGAACCAGGCAGAACTGCCCCCGATGCTGGTGACCGCCTGCGCGATACCGCCACCGGTGCAGGATTCCGCCGTCGCCAGCATCATGCCATGCGACTTGAGGATAGCGCCGACTTGTACTGCCAGTACTTCCATCACAATCCTCGTGCAAGATCGTTCTGGATATCGACCACAGCCTCCAGCCCAACCGCGATGCGGATCAGACCATCGGTGATACCGGCTGCTGCTCGCGCCTCAGGTGTGATGCGCGCATGGGTGGTGGTGGCCGGATGGGTGATGGTGGTCTTGGTATCGCCCAGATTGGCGGTGATGGACAGCAGCTTGGTGTTGTCGATCACCTTCCATGCCGCTTCCTTGCCGCCTTTTACTTCGAACGCCACGATGCCGCCGCCGGTCTTCTGCTGCTTCATCGCCAAGGCATGTTGCGGGTGCGAAGGCAGCCCAGGATAAAGCACGCGTGCCACGTTCGGTTGCTGCTCCAGCCACTGCGCCAGTTGCAAGGCATTGGCGCTGTGTGCGTCCATGCGCAGCTTCAGTGTTTCCAATCCTTTCAGGAACACCCAGGCGTTGAATGCGCTCATGGTCGGGCCTGCGGTGCGCAGGAATCCATACACTGGTTCCATCAGTTTCTTGCTACCCAACACAGCCCCGCCCAGCACACGCCCCTGTCCATCGATGTACTTGGTAGCTGAATGGATGACGATGTCCGCGCCCAGTTCCAGCGGGCGTTGCAGGATGGGCGTGCAGAAGCAGTTATCCACCGCCAGCAAGGCACCGCATGCTTTGGCGACCGCCGCGATGGCCGCGATATCGGAGATCTCGGTCAGCGGGTTGGACGGTGTCTCCAGGAAGAACAGCTTGGTGTTCGGCAGCAAGGCCGCCTTCCACTCCGCGACATCGGTCGCCGAGACGTAAGTCGTCTCCACGCCGAACTTCTTGAAGTAGTTGTTGAACAGGTTGATGGTCGAACCGAACAGGCTGCGCGAAGCGACGATATGGTCGCCCGCTTTCAGCAAGCCCATGCAGCAGGACAGGATGGCAGACATGCCGGACGAGGTCGCCACGCACTGCTCCGCGCCTTCCAGCGCAGCCAACCTTTCCTCGAACATGCTGGTCGTGGGATTGGTGAAACGTGCATAGATGTTGCCCGGCTCTTCCCCGATGAACCGCCGCGCCGCCTGCGCCGCGTTGTCGAAAGTGAAGCTGGAAGTCAGGAACATCGCCTCGCCATGTTCCATGAAAGGCGTTTGTACACGCCCGGCCCTGACGGCCAAAGTCTCAAGTTGATATTCGTTGTCAGACATCATCACCTCCCGCGCGGCCACCCACGCACGCAATAAAAAACCCGGAAAGCTTGACGCTAAACCGGGTTCACCCGCTTTAGCTGTATTTGTATAGCGCCCGCAAGCTGTTCCTCAAATCGGCGCAGTCGGAAAGTAGCACTCCCCGCCTTGCTGCGTCAACTCACATGGACGAGGCAGACATCGCCAGATCCAGTTCCAGTTGATCGTCGTCCGGTGTCTTGTTCGCTTTGCCAGCCCCGCGCGCTGCTTCGATGGCATCCAGATATTCCGGTGTGATGTCGCCGGTGATGTACTGTCCGTCGAAGCAAGAACAATCGAAACCGCTCAGTGCCGGATTCGCCTTGAACACGGCTGCTTTCAGGTCTTCGATGTCCTGATAGAACAGACGGTCGGCACTGATCTCGCGGCAGATCTCTTCGTCGCTGCGGCCGGTCGCGATCAGCTCAGTGCGGCTGGGCATGTCGATGCCATACACATTGGGGAATTTGACCGGCGGTGCGGCGGAAGCGAAATACACATTGCGTGCACCGGCATCGCGCGCCATCTGCACGATCTCGCGGCTGGTGGTGCCGCGCACGATGGAGTCGTCCACCAACAGTACGTTCTTGTCTTTGAATTCGATGCTGATGGCGTTCAGTTTCTGGCGCACGGATTTCTTGCGCATGGCTTGGCCCGGCATGATGAAAGTACGGCCGATGTAGCGGTTCTTGACGAAACCTTCGCGGAACGGGATGCCCAGATGGTTGGCCAGTTGCAAGGCACTGGGGCGGCTGGAATCAGGGATGGGTATGACCACGTCGATATCGTGCTCCGGCCACTGGTGACGGATCTTGTCTGCCAGAAACTCGCCCATGAACAGGCGCGTGGCATACACCGAGATGCCGTCCATCACCGAATCTGGGCGGGCGAAATACACATATTCGAAGATGCAGGGATTGAGCTGCGGTTTCTCAGCGCACTGCTGGCTATAGAAGGTCGCGTCGAGATCGATGAACACCGCCTCGCCTGGTGCGATGTCGCGCAAGAAACTGAAACCTAGCGTATCGAGCGCCACACTCTCGGATGCGATCAGGTATTCGATGCCTTCTGCATGCTGATTGCTGCCTACCACCAGCGGGCGGATACCGTTTGGATCACGGAATGCCAGCAGACCGTAACCTGCGATCATCGCCACCACGGCATAAGCACCCTTGCAGCGGCGGTGCACGCCCGACACGGCGGCGAATATCTTTTGCGGATCGAGCTTGAAGCCGGTCGCATTGGCTTGCAATTCGTGCGCCAGCACATTGAGCAGCACTTCAGAATCAGAACCGGTGTTGATATGGCGCAGATCCTGTTTGTACATGGCGCTGCGTAGCTCGTCGGTGTTGGTCAGGTTGCCGTTGTGAGCCAGCACGATGCCGAACGGTGAATTGACATAGAACGGCTGAGCTTCGTTGTGGTCCACCGACGAGCCGGCGGTCGGATAACGCACATGGGCGATGCCGGAGTTGCCTTTGAGTGCGCGCATGTTGCGTGTACGGAACACATCGCGCACCAGACCGTTACCTTTGTGCAGGTGGAACGTCCTGTCCTCCAGCGTGGCGATGCCCGCCGCGTCCTGCCCTCTATGCTGCAACACCTGCAAACCGTCATACAGCACCTGGTTCACCGGCGTATTGGCCACCACTCCCAGAATCCCGCACATATCGTTTTCCGTTTCCTGTGAATTTAATCGTTCGTTTTAGCGTCGCGCTGTCTGCGTCGGCAGATAGTCGCGTGCATACATGGCAGCCTGATGCAATGGCTTGCTGGTCCACGCATCCTTCCACCAGGATTTCTCCGGCAAGCTGGTCAATCCAGCTATCCATACCAGCGCAAGTACCACCAGCAAACCGCGCAGCACACCGAACATGATGCCGAATTTCCCATCCAGCCCGCCGAGTCCTGCGAACTTGGTCAACTTGGACAAGAACCATGCGAATACGGCCGCCACGATCAGCGTCACCACGAATACCAGCGCAAAGGCTGCTGCCGAGCGGACTGCTTCTACCGTAATGGCTTCCGGAATATACGGCAATGCCTGATCCGACATGGTCGTCGCCGCGATATAGGCGGCGATCCAGCCCAGCAACGAGAACAGTTCATACATGAAACCGCGCCACCAACCAAGCAACGCTGACAATGCAATGATGACCAGTACTGCAATATCAAAAAACGACATGCAGCTTATTCCGGATTGATCAGATTGGGTTGCAAGCCTATCGCTTCCAGCTTGAGCTTCACTTTCTCTGCCGCTTCACGGGAAGGATAGCCGCCCACGCGCACGCGCAGCATACCAGCGACCTTTTCGGTATAAGCCGGGAAGCCGCGTTTCTTCAGATTGTCGAGCATCTGGCGTCCGGCATCTTCGCGGGAATAGGCGCCGACCTGCAGCACCCAGCCTGAAGGCGGCGCAGTTTTCTTGGGAGCGACTGCCTTGGGCGCAGTTTGAACCGGCTGCACCACTTTAGGAGTGACAGGCGCAATTACTTTGGCCTCAACCGGCTTTGTCTTGGCAACCACCACATTCTCTTGGGCTGGTGCCGGGATAGCAGCGGACACAGGACTGGCTACAGGCTCAAGCACTTGATCAGCTGTTGCCTCTGGGCGGAATTCAGGCACCTCGGTTTTGTCAGGGATATGCAGTTCGATGTTGCCAACATTCACGCCTGGCTCACTGTCGAACACCATGGGCAAGAAGATGACGATTGCCAACATCAGTGCCACGGCGCCGATCAGACGATGCCGTGCCTGCCGTTTTAACTTGAATTCTTCGTCCGTATTGATCTGTTTTGCCATGTGAATTCCGGGAATCTCAGACACCGCGCACTTTGCGCAGATGCATCACTTCCGCCACTGTGTAGAAGGAACCGAGGGCGGCGATTCTATCATTTTCACCCGCCCGATTGCTGGCCTCATTCAGCGCATTTTCGATGGAATTACAGTCAATCACCTCTCCGCGCACTGGCAAGTCTCGTATCACCTGGACCAACTCGCCCGAATTTGCACCACGCGGCGCATCAATACCTGCGACCAGCCACACATCGATCTGAGCATCCAGCGCCTGCAGCACACCGGCAATATCCTTGTCCTTGAGCATGGCAAGCACTGCAAACGTCTTTGCCGGAGGCAGGTTTGCCAGATTCTGAGCCAGCGAGCGTGCCGCATGGGGATTATGCGCCACGTCCAATATCCATTGTGGCTTGCCGGGGATGAACTGGAAGCGCCCCGCCAGTTCGACTTCGATCAAACCGCGACGAACCGCCGACATGCTGACTGGCAATTCAGGGTTAAGTACATCCAGCACTGCCAGTACCGCACTGGCGTTCTGCAACTGGAAGGCACCCCGCAAAGCGGGATAAGGCAAAGCACTGCGATTGCCCGACTTACCGAAATAGTCCCACTGCCCCTGATGCGCACGCAGGCCGAACTCCTTGCCGATACACCACAACTCCGCCCCGATCTGCTGCGCATGCTCGCGCATTGCTGGCGGTACGTCGCTATCGGCACAGATGGCCACTTTGCCGGAACGGAAGATACCCGCTTTCTCAAAGGCGATCTGCTCGCGCGTGTCGCCCAGATAATCGATATGGTCGATATCCACGCTGGTCACCACGGCACAATCGGCATCGAACACATTCACCGCATCCAAGCGACCGCCCAGCCCCACTTCGAGGATGGCGACATCCACTTTGTGTGCGATGAAACACTGTACGGCAGCCAATGTACCGAATTCGAAATAGGTCATTTCGATATCGCCGCGCACCTGCTCTATCGCCTCGAACGACGCACACAATTCCGCATCGCTCGCCAGCTGCTTGGCGATGCGCACACGTTCGTTGTACCGCAACAGATGCGGCGAGGTGTAGCAGCCGACCTTGTAACCCGCGGCATGCAGGATGGATTCGAGCATCGCGCACACCGAGCCTTTGCCATTGGTGCCACCAACGATGACCACTGGAAAGTCTGGTGCGAGAGCTAGACGTTGCTTGACTTGCGCCACACGCTCCAGACCGAGCGCGATGGTTTTGGGATGCAGTGATTCGAGAAGTGAAAGCCAGTCGGCTAGGGATTTTGGCATCGCTTTACTGGCAAAAGAACGGCCGACTGGAGTGTCGGCCGCTGATACTGAAGATTACGCCGCCTCCAGCTTCGCCACAGCATCCTGCTTGGTCAGCAGGGTGATCAGCGTAGCCAGCTGGTCGCGCATCTGACGACGGTCAACGATCATGTCGATGGCACCGTGTTCAAGCAGGAACTCGGCACGCTGGAAGCCTTCAGGCAGGGTCTCGCGTACGGTCTGCTGGATCACGCGTGCACCGGCGAAGCCGATCAGTGCACCGGGCTCGGCGATCACCACATCACCCAGAAAGGCGAAGCTGGCAGAGACACCGCCCATGGTCGGGTCGGTCAGCACGGAGATGAACGGCAGTTTGGCTTCGCTCAACTGCGTGAGCGCGGCACTGGTCTTGGCCATCTGCATCAAGGACAACAGACCTTCCTGCATGCGCGCACCGCCGCTGGCGGAGAAACAGATGAAGGGGCATTGCTGCTCCAGCGCGACTTGCACACCGCGCACGAAACGCTCGCCGACGACCGAGCCCATAGAGCCGCCCATGAAATTGAACTCGAACGAGGCCGCCACCACGGGCAAGGCATGGATGCTGCCCTGCAGCACGATCAGCGCATCGTCCTCGTCGGTCTTCTTCTTGGCCTCGACCAGACGGTCGCTGTATTTCTTCTGATCCTTGAACTTCAGGGTATCGACCGACAACACCTCGGAACCGATCTCGAAGCGGCCTTCGCTATCCAGCAGCCAATCAAGACGCGTGCGCGCAGTGATGCGGTGATGGTGGTTGCACTTCGGACAAACGCTATGGTTCTTCTCCAGATCGGCGTGATACAGCACAGCCTGGCATTCCGGACATTTGAACCACAAGCCTTCCGGCACGTTCTTTTTGCCATCTTCGCCTTCGCGGCGCTTGATCTTCGGCGGCAACAGCTTTTGGAACCATCCCATGATTTACTCCTTCTCGTTATCTATCGCTACGCGCAATTCTTGCACCAA
>JBDRPZ010000007.1:0-2738 GCA_043826585.1 Pseudomonadota bacterium | reverse complement strand
GCGTAATTTGGATTGAGCAGTAACCGTTGTGTGATCGACGGGGAAGTGATCGAGTCGGAAGGCTTGCGACACACCCCGGCAGGATTGGCGAGATTGGCGTTCAGAATGCGCCATAACTCGATGCAGCAGGAAGCAGGGATGCAGCGCCAAGTGCAGTGTGAGGTTCCGGCACTGGCACTCGGTGAAGTGGCTCAGAGATTGAGCAACTTGCAACCCGGTCAGCTTTTAAGGGCTGAAGGTTTTCTGGCGCAGCGCAGTCTGAAGAGTACGCAACTGGTTCTGCATATTGATAACGTTACATTGAAATAGGGGCACATCATGGCTCGTGTATTTAAGAAAAAAGACGACAAGAAGGGTAACTCTTCGCGTCAGCTGTTCAAGCGTCGTAAGTTCTGCCGTTTCACTGCTGAGAAGATCGCGGAAGTGGATTACAAGGACATCAACATCCTCAAGGAATTCGTTTCCGAGAATGGCAAGCTTATCCCGGCACGTATCACCGGCACCAAGGCGCGTTATCAGCGTCAGTTGAGCACAGCAGTGAAGCGTGCACGCTTCCTGGCGCTGCTGCCTTACACCGATTTGCACTAAGGAGTAGATCATGCAAGTGATTCTTATGGAAAAAGTGGTCAACCTCGGCCAGTTGGGCGATGTGGTCAAAGTGAAGAATGGTTTCGCACGCAACTTCCTGATCCCGCAAGGCATGGCCAAGCGTGCGACAGAAAGCAACGTGGCGGATTTCGCTGCACGTCGTGCAGAACTGGAAGCGGGTGAAGCTGCCAAGCTGGCCGATGCTACGGCACGCGGTGAGAAGCTGACCGGACTGACCATTCAGATGGTTCAGAAGGCCGGCGTTGACGGCAAGCTGTTCGGCTCCGTGACCAATGCAGACATCGCTGCAGCACTGGTTGCTGAAGGCCACAAGGTTGAAAAGGGCCAAGTGCGTATGCCTGAAGGTCATCTGAAGCAGATCGGTGATCATCCGGTTAGCATCGCGCTGCATCCTGATGTGGTTGTTGACGTGACCGTTTCGGTACTTGGCGAACAGTAATCCCGTTTGTTCAGGTAGTTACAAGAAAGGACTGGCGACAGTCCTTTTTTGTTGCCTGAAAAGTGTAGAATCTCCCTCCCGTTATTTGTCAGCAAACCATGCAGAACTATTCAGCTCCCGTCGCCGATGCACAGCTAGAAGCGCTGAAGCTCCCGCCACATTCCGTTGAGGCGGAGCAGTCGGTACTGGGCGGCATCCTGCTGGATACCAGCGCCTGGGATAAGGTCACCGACCTGCTGGGGCAGGAGGATTTCTATCGCGGTGAGCATCGCTTGATCTGGCACCATATCGGCAAATTGAATGAACAGGCCAGGCCGGTCGATGTCATCACGCTGGCCGAGTCACTGGAAAGCAATGGAGAGCTGGAGAAGGCAGGCGGTCTGAGCTATCTCGGCTCGCTGGCGCAGAACGTACCTTCTGCTGCCAATATCCGTCGCTATGCCGAGATTGTGCGTGAGCGTGCCATCATGCGCAAACTGGTGGAAGTCGGGAGTGATATCGCTACCAGCGCATACAATCCCAGCGGTCGTGATGCAGGTCAATTGCTGGACGAAGCCGAGAGCAAGGTCATGCAGATCTCCGAGCAGGGTGATCGTGGAAAGCAGGGTTTCGTCGCGATCCCGCCGTTGCTGACGCAGGTGGTCGAGCGCATCGAGACCTTGTACGGCCGTGAAGATGCCAGCGAGGTGACGGGTGTCTCTACGGGCTTTACCGATCTGGATAGCAAGACATCAGGCCTGCAACCAGGCGACCTGATCATCGTGGCAGGGCGTCCGAGTATGGGCAAGACCGCATTCTCCATCAACATCGCAGAGACGGTGGCGCTGGAAGGCAAGCCGGTTGCCATCTTCAGTATGGAAATGGGCGGTGCACAATTGGCGATGCGTATGATCGGTTCTGTGGGACGCCTCAATCAACATACTTTGCGTACGGGCCGCCTGGAAGATGAAGACTGGTCACGTATGACCCATGCTTTGGGTCTGCTCAATGACGCGCCCATCTTCATTGACGAGACGCCGGGCTTGAATGCGTTGGAATTGCGTTCCCGTGCGCGACGGCTGCATCGCCAGAACAATGGTCTGGGGCTGGTGGTGATCGACTATCTGCAGTTGATGTCGTCGCCGGCTGGCAAGGGAAGCGAGAACCGAGCAACGGAGATCTCCGAGATCTCACGTTCCTTGAAATCGCTGGCCAAAGAACTGCAAGTGCCGGTGATTGCGCTGTCTCAGTTGAACCGTAGTCTTGAACAACGTCCGAACAAGCGTCCCGTCATGTCCGACCTGCGCGAATCCGGCGCTATCGAGCAGGATGCCGACTTGATCCTGTTCATCTACCGTGACGAAGTTTACAACCCTGATACGCCGGACAAGGGCAAAGCTGAAATCATCATAGGCAAGCAGCGTAACGGCCCGATCGGTGCGGTCAATCTGACCTTCCGGGGCGAATTCACCCGCTTTGAAAATTACGCACCAGCTCAGTATTAATTCGCTGCAAAAATTAGTGGTGAGTTACTGCGCGGGTTGAAAAGCCGATGTAATCAAAAAATATTCGCTTTTCTTTGCATAATTCATTTGCGCGTTTGCGCGGTTCGGTTACAATGCGCGTCCTTTTACAGGCGCGTAGCTCAGCTGGTTAGAGCACCACCTTGACATGGTGGGGGTCGTTGGTTCGAGTCCAATCGCGCCTACCA
>JBDRPZ010000006.1:0-8509 GCA_043826585.1 Pseudomonadota bacterium | reverse complement strand
GGTTGTCCACATTGTTATCCACAGGAAATGTGGACAACAAAAAAACACTATATCGCTCAATAGGATTCGCTAAACTTCAAACAAAACACGGGAAAGAATCTGCTTAAAATGTCCATCATCCGCGTCGCGCTCGACGTGCCCTTGTCAACCCTTTTCGACTACTTCGCAAGCGAAGCAATGCAGATCGAGATCGGTCAGCGTGTACTCGTACCGTTCGGTCGAAAACAGGTGTTGGGTATCGCGATGGAATGGGCGGAAAGCTCCGATCTGGCTGCCGGACGCATCAAGCCGGTGACGCAAGTGCTGGATGACGTACCACCTCTGCCGCAGGAAATGCTGAAGCTGTTGAAATTCTGTAGCGACTACTACCACTTCCCTTTGGGCATGACCGCCTTGTCAGCATTGCCGACACGCTTGCGCGCGTTGGAGCCGATCAAGCTCAAGCAGGCTTTGGACTACACGCTGAGCGCAGCGGGTAAGGCTCTGGATACGGCGACGCTACCCAAGCGCCGCGTAGTACAGCAACGCATATTGCAAGCACTGCGCGAAGCGCCACTCAGCGGTGCGCAGCTGCGCAGCATGTCGCCAAGTGCCCCAGCCGCCCTGAAAGTGCTGATGGAAGCGGGCTGGGTGGAAGCCTGTGCCCCGGTGCCGCGCAGCACGCACACCTTCAACGATGCGCATGCACTCACCAACGAGCAGCAACAAGCGGTGGATGCTGTCATACAACAACAAAGCTATGGATGTTTCTTGCTGCACGGCATCACCGGCAGCGGCAAGACCGAAGTCTATGTGCATCTGATGCATGAGATGCTGCAGCGCGGTGGCCAGGTATTGTTGCTGGTGCCCGAGATCAATCTCACCCCGCAACTGGAGAACTATTTCCGCAGTCGCTTCCCCGATGTCGATCTGGTCAGCTTGCATAGTGGTCTGGCTGATGGCGAGCGGGCACAGAACTGGCTCAAAGCACAATCCGGCGAAGCGCGCATCGTGCTGGGCACGCGCTTGTCAGTGTTCACTCCGTTGCCGAAGTTGAGCCTGATCCTGGTGGACGAGGAGCACGATCCTTCGTTCAAGCAGCAGGATGGTTTGCGCTACTCGGCGCGCGATGTCGCCATCTTCCGCGCCAGCCAGCGCGGCGTGCCCATCGTGCTCGGCTCGGCCACACCCTCTTTGGAAAGCTGGCACAACGCGCAGAGCGGACGCTACAAGTTGTTGAAGTTAACGCAGCGTGCCGTGCAGCCCGCCACCTTGCCCATCGTGCGTTGCATGGACGTCACCAAGCTGCCTTTGCAAGACGGCCTGAGTGAGCCATTGCTGACCGCGATCGAAGCCAGATTGCAGCGCAAAGAGCAAAGCCTGATCTTCATCAATCGTCGCGGCTATTCCCCGGTGCTGATGTGCAGTGCCTGCGGCTGGCTGTCCGAGTGCAAGAAGTGCGTGGGCAAACTGGTGCTGCACATGAAAGACCGCAGTCTGCGTTGCCATCATTGCGGCCATCAACAGCGCGTACCGCATGCCTGTCCCACTTGCGGTGATGTGGATCTCAAACCGGTCGGTATCGGCACGCAGCGGCTGGAAGAGACTTTGCAGAGCAGATTCCCGGAGGCGCGCATCCTGCGCGTGGACAGGGACAGCACGCGCAACAAAGGTACGTGGAATGCCATGCGCAAGCAGATACACGACGGCGAAGCGGACATCCTGATCGGCACGCAGATGCTGGCCAAAGGCCATGACTTTCCCAATCTCACTTTGGTCGGCGTGATCAGTCCGGACGGCGCGTTGTATAGCTCGGACTTCCGCGCATCCGAAAAACTGTTCGCGCAACTGACACAAGTCGGCGGCCGCGCCGGGCGCGCGGACAAGGCGGGGGAGGTGATCGTGCAATCCGCCTTCCCCAATCACCCTCTGTTCCAGGCATTGCGTGCACATGACTACGAAAGCTGGGCCAAGACCCTGCTGGCAGAACGAACTCTCGCGGGACTGCCGCCGTTCGCATTCCAGGCACTGTTGAGTGCAGAGAGCAAAGATGAACAATTGATGTTGAAGTTTTTGCATCAGGCACGGGCGCGCGCCGAACAGGTCGGTTCCGAAGTTGAGATATACGGTGTGGTGCCGGCAGCCATGCCAAAACGTGCCAACCACCACCGTGCCCAGTTGCTAGTGCAAAGCGAAGCGCGTAAAACGCTGCAGTCGTTCTTGAGGGTTTGGAAACCCGAGCTGGATACTCTGTCTTCACAAAAGATACGTTGGTCGCTGGATGTCGATCCGATGGAATATTGAAAATGACCCGACAGGGCTATATAAGACCCTACTAATATCGGCGTTATAATGCGCCAGATAAATTGAAATGGAGCAGAAAATGGAAATCCAGCGCTTTACCCTCGCCAACGCAGCCCTTCCCTTAAAGACATTGTTCAGCGGATACCTACTGGTCGTAGGGCTGGGTCTGCTGTTCGCCGGCGGACAGATCATGCTGACCCACGGCATGGCGGACGGCAAGCTCGGCCTGTCGGTCGATGACATCGTCTACAGTTATTACGGCAACCGCGAAGAGGGTTCCAAGCTGGTGTCCAAGCTCAACGGCTCGATGAAAGACAACGCGCCCCCAGAAGTGCGTCTGGCCATCATCAAGTGGGCCGAAACGGGTGCATCGCCGGAGGTGTGGGACAACCGTATCTCGATGGACATCGACCAGTATTGCCAGCCCTGCCATGCCAACATCTCCGGCCTGCCAGACCTCAGCAACAAGGATACGATGAACAAGTTGCTGGCGGTAGATGAAGGCCAGCCGATGGCCACACTGACGCGCGTGTCGCACATCCACCTGTTCGGCATATCGTTCATCTTCTTCTTCGTTGGCTGGATATTCACCTACTCCACCGGCATCGCGCCGATGCACAAGGCTATCCTGATCTCGGTGCCGTTCGGCTTCCTGATCGTGGACGTGCTGGCCTGGTGGCTGACCAAGTTGCACCCCGGCTTCGCCTGGTTCGTCATCATCGGCGGATTCGGCTACAGCCTGGCGGCGGCCATCATGATCTTCACCTCGCTGTACCAGATGTGGATCCTGCCGTTGCGCAAGAACCACCCGGTATATCCGCCCGCCGACGCAACGTGAGTGCAGAACAGACACTGCTTGCGCGCATCGCCGCCGTCACGGGCGGCGATGCCGTTTTGACGGGCGACGCAGCCAGCGACAACTGCAAGGACTGGCGCGGCCGTTATCAGGGCGCAGCGATCGCAGTCGTCTTCCCCGCCGATACGCAGCAAGTTTCCGAGGTCGTGAAACTGTGCGCAGCGCAGCGCATCGCCATCGTGCCGCAGGGCGGCAACACCAGTCTGTGCGGTGCATCGGTGCCGCTGGCGGACGGCACGCCGCAGATCATCATCAACCTGTCGCGCATGAACAGCATCCGCGAAGTGGATGCCACCAACTACACCATGACGGTGGAAGCGGGTTGCAAGCTGGCCTCGCTGTACGAAGCGGCGGAGCAGGCGGATAGATTGTTCCCACTCGGCCTCACCGCCATCGCACCGCACTGCGAGATCGGCGGCAATCTTTCCACCAATGCGGGCGGTATCGGCGTGCTGCGCTACGGCAACGCGCGCGACCTGGTGCTGGGGCTGGAAGTGGTGTTGCCGGACGGCAACATCTGGCACGGCCTGCGCCGCTTGCGCAAGGACAACACCGGCTACGACCTCAAGCACCTGTTCATTGGCGCGGAAGGCACGCTGGGTATCATCACCGCCGCCGTGCTGAAACTGTTTCCGCGTCCCCGCTCCACCGCAACGGCATGCATTGCCGTGCGCGACCCGGCAGCGGGCGTCGCACTGCTCGCGCATCTGCGCGCCAGCTGTGGCGACACCATCAGCGGATTCGAACTCATCTCGCGCTCCTGTCTCGAACTGGTGTTCAAACACGTTCCGGCAACACACGAACCTTTCACCATCCAGCACGAATGGCTGGTCATCGCCAAACTGAGCAATGTGTTGCCCACACCGCTGGAAGAGGCACTTCGCGCTGCTTTGCAGCACTTCGATGGCGTCGTCGCATTCGACATCACCGGCGACGAAGCGCACGCCGAACGCTGGTGGAAGCTGCGCAAGAACATCGCCGAAGCGCAAAAGGCAGAAGGCATCAGCATCAAACATGACGTGTCCGTACCCGTCAGTCGCGTGGCCGAATTCATTGCCGATGCCAGTGCAGCGCTACGCGCCGCGTATGAGGGCATCCGCATCGTCGCCTTCGGCCACATGGGCGACGGCAACATTCACTACAACATCTCCATGCTCGATGCTGCGCACAACGATGCATTTATCAAACAGCACGAACACGACGTCAATCGCATCGTGTATCAGGTCGTCGCCGGACTGGACGGCAGCATCAGTGCCGAACACGGCCTGGGCCAGCTCAAGCGCGAAGAGGTCACCCACTACAAGAGCGCGCTCGAGCTGGAACTGATGCGAAACATCAAACGCACGCTAGACCCGCACGGTCTGATGAATCCCGGCAAGGTGGTGTAAGCTCCCGCCATCGAACTACTCACGGAGGCAGCGATGGCGAACCAACCCGCGATCACCAACATGGCCCTGTTCTGCGACTTCGAGAACGTGGCGCTGGGCGTGCGCGACGCCAAGTACGCGCAATTCGACATCAAGAAAGTGCTGGAACGCCTGCTGCTCAAAGGCAGCATCGTGGTCAAGAAAGCCTATTGCGACTGGGAACGTTACAAGGAATTCAAGGCCCCCATGCACGAAGCCTCGTTCGAACTGATCGAGATCCCCCACGTGCGGCAAAGCGGCAAGAACTCCGCCGACATCCGGTTGGTCGTCGATGCACTCGACCTCTGCTACACCAAATCCCACGTCGACACCTTCGTCATCATCAGTGGCGATTCAGACTTTTCGCCGCTGGTCTCCAAACTGCGCGAGAACAACAAATATGTGATCGGCATCGGCGTGAAGGATTCCACCTCGGACCTGCTCAGCGCCAACTGCGACGAATTCATCTTCTACGACGACCTTGTGCGCGTGCAGGAAGCGAAGAAGAAACAAGCTGCCAAGAAAGCCCC
Source organism: Pseudomonadota bacterium (assembly GCA_043826585.1). GTDB lineage: Bacteria > Pseudomonadota > Gammaproteobacteria > Burkholderiales > Gallionellaceae > Sideroxyarcus. The sequence goes on along the minus strand of JBDRPZ010000006.1, from coordinate 3,434 downwards.
CGCCAAATCCAAGGTCGAGCAGGCCAAGCCCGCTGCAGCAAAGAGCGGTGACGACAAGAAACAGGAGGCGATGGATTTTCTGGTCGAGACCGTGGAAGGGCTTATTTCCGAACGCGGCTCAGACGAGAAGATATGGGGCTCCATGGTCAAACCCACCATGCAACGACGCAAACCCGGCTTCACCGAATCCTATTACGGCTATCGCTCGTTCAAGGAATTGATAGAGGATGCGCAGAAGCACAAGTTGGTGGTGTTGCAGAAGGAAGAGAAGTCGGGGCAGTACATGATTCGGTTGCCGGCTGGGGATTGATGAAAAAGGATGGGATCTCGAAATATAAACTGGTTCGGATTGCGACCGAATCATTAAGGAACTCTTTGCGGTTGCATTTCGATGCCGTGCTGCTGTTTAACAATGGATCATATCCATCTGCTTTTCAGTTGTCGGTATTGTCTTTGGAGGAATTTGCGAAAGCAAAATGGGTTGAGCATTATGTGTGGTCGTCAGAAACAAACGAAGGGTACCCACAGCATGAGCTTGAGCAATCTTGGCTGAAGCTGCTTTATCAACACCCCGAAAAGCAGATGGCCTTCATAGGCAGAGAAATTTTCAGTTATTCGCCGAAATTTGCGGATTTCATCAAAAAGCGAGGACTTGAAGAGAAGAAACAAAATTCTGTTTACGTAGGATTGTCTAGGTCTAAGGGGATGATAGACACGACAAGCCGCATTTCAATACCGACTCGAATAAAGAAAAAAGATGCGCTGCAAATGATTTCTTTAGTTGGTTTTGAATTCCTTGAGATTTGTCAGCGAATTGAGCTTGAAGAGAGCTATTTCAGTATTGCGCAAATGGATGCGATTTTTGATTACGGAATATATCAAAACTTACTTAAGTGGCCATATAGAACGGGACTCAAGTCCGAGCGATGGTCGAAGGTGTGGTTTGATCGAATAGAAGCATAAGTACTGTAAGTGGGCACGAAGTGGATATTGGTTTTACTTTCTTTCCTCTGTGCGCCGCTGAGCAAGCGTAGGGCGCAATAACCAACGGGCATTGCGTCGTATGGTTCAAAGTCAAAACCGTCGGGGGTTGCCCGACAGCAAGTTACTTTCTTTTGCGTCGCCAAAAGAAAGTAACCAAAGAAAAGGCGACCCTGGTTTGCCGCCCACTGCGTGGGTTCCCTGCGTTGCTCGAACGGTCGGGCCTCCTCATAAACTCGCACGATCCGCTACGCGGCCACGTGCTCAAACATATTCGTCGGACTACCCCCGACGGTTTTGACTTTGGTTTGAAATGAGAGGGAGAGCTAAGGCAGTTCACGATCCGTATGGCTGCAGTAGATTGATGGCGAACATTGGCCATGTTGGCAGCATGGCATTGACGGGGCGCGTACATCGGTCTATCTTGCCCCCACTTGGCAAACATGCTGAAAGGCATGGGCGCAAAGTCTCCGGCCTAAGGGGAACTACGGCAGCGGGACTGCGGCATGGAACTTCATTCCTTTCCAGCCTTTTCCTTTCCGGTCGAAAGTAGTACTTGCTGGCAGGCGTACGCGACAAGTTACGGGAAAGGATAGCAGCCACGTGAAAAGGAAGTTGCATCATCATGGCGAGCCACTTGGCACACCACACCCTTCTTGTGAAAATTGCAGGCATACGATCAGGGCCGGTCGCGGGCAGGATGTCGTCGTGTGCGTTCCGCATCTGACAACGATGCCGGCCGATCATGCGGTGGTCTGCGAGCTGTACGCGCTGAAAGACAAGTAAGCGCCCCCTTGCAGCGGGCTTGTCAGCGTAATGAACTCGGCCATTCGGGCCGGTCCTCAAATGCTATAATCCGCGCCTCTTTTGAAGGCGTCCCGCAATGTCCGTAGTCCTGAATTTCAGATCCCATCTTTCCGAATTGTTCGCGCTGGCTTTGCGCGAGGTGTCGCCGGAGTCGGCAGACACATCCATTCTCATTGAGCGTCCCAAGCAGGCCGCGCATGGCGATTACGCCTGCAACCTGGCGATGCAACTGGCGAAGCCTTTGCGCAAGTCGCCGCGCGACATCGCCAAGGCGCTGATCGAGGCATTGCCACAGACCGATTTCATCGAGAAGGTGGAGATCGCGGGTGCGGGGTTCATCAATGTGTTCCTGACTACGACTGCAAAACAGGCAGTGGTGAACAGCGTGCTGACGGCGGGTGCGGGCTACGGCCATGTGCATGTCGGGCAGGGGCGCAAGGTGGGTGTGGAATTCGTGTCGGCGAACCCGACCGGGCCGTTGCATGTGGGGCACGGCCGCGGTGCGGCGGTGGGCGATTGCTTGTGCAACGTGCTGCATGCGGCGGGCTGGAATGTGACGCGCGAGTTCTATTACAACGACGCCGGCGTGCAGATCGACAACCTCAAGCTGTCGGTGCAATTGCGTTGCAAAGGCATCACGCCGGACGATCCGTCCTGGCCTGACTCGGGCTATCGCGGCGATTACATCCAGGATGTGGCGGATGCTTACATGGCGAAAGAGACTGTCGAAGCGGACGATCAGCACATCACCGGCAAGGGCGATGCGGACGATGCCGAGGCGATCCGTCATTTCGCGGTGGCCTATCTGCGCCGCGAACAGGATCTTGACCTGCGCGCCTTCCAGGTGGAATTCGATGTGTTCTCGTTGGAGTCCGCACTGTATACCGAAGGCAAGGTCGAGGCGACGGTGCAGAAGCTGATCGCCAGCGGCCACACTTACGAGCAGGATGATGCGCTGTGGTTGCGCACTACCGATTTCGGCGACGACAAGGACCGCGTGATGCGCAAGAGCGACGGCGGCTACACCTATTTCGTACCGGACGTGGCCTACCATCTGGAGAAATGGAAGCGCGGTTTCGTGCGCGTGATCAACGAGCAGGGTTCCGACCACCATTCCACCATCACCCGCGTGCGCGCCGGTCTGCAGGCGCTGGACGAGGGCATCCCCAAGGGCTGGCCGGACTATGTGCTGCACCAGATGGTGACGGTGCTGAAGAACGGCGAAGAGGTGAAGATCTCCAAGCGTGCGGGCAGCTATGTGACCTTGCGCGACCTGATCGACGAGGTGGGTTGCGATGCGACGCGCTACTTCCTCGCGGCGCGCTCGCCGGATTCGCAGCTGGTGTTCGATATCGACCTGGCGAAATCGCAGAGCAACGACAATCCGGTGTATTACATCCAGTACGCACATGCCCGCATCAGTACCGTGTTGGCGCAGTGGGGCGGTGACAAGCAGGCACTGCACTCGATCGATCTGTCCGTGCTGGAAAGCGACTACGAGAAGGTGTTGTTGCAGAAGATGATCGATTTCCCGACGGTGATCGAGACCGCAGCGAACGATCTTGCGCCGCACCAGATCGCCGTCTACCTGAAGGATTTTGCCGCAGATTTTCACAGCTATTACCATGCGTCCCGCTTCCTGGTCG
>JBDRPZ010000005.1:0-16396 GCA_043826585.1 Pseudomonadota bacterium | reverse complement strand
GGATCTACCGATGCTGTGAAGCAGTGGGTGAAAGCGGGGCTGGGAGTGTCGATCGTACTGGTTGGCACTGTGTCCGAGGAGGTCCAATCCGGCACCTTGGTTCCCATTGCACTCGAAGGCGGTAATCTGCGTAAAGAACTTTATGTAATCTGGCGCGATACGCTGTCTCTCGGGCACCCGGCACGAAGGTTTGGAGAATGGTTGGCAGGGAAAGGTTGAGACTTAAGTTCGTTGTGTGATTAATCCCTTGTATGGTTTGAATCGCCCCCGATTCTTAGTTTTGAACGACCGCTGTTAAAAGTGAAGCGGACAACCATTCAGAACAATCAATCAGCTATTTCAGCAATTCATCAGTGTCTCTTATGGCCGAGGTGCAGAAATAGATGGCATGGCTGGCAAACTTTTAAATTATGTAATCGAATTTCCGTGACTAGATAGCATTCCGCTCCTGAAATTTCTCACGCGCATTTACTTATATTTACTTCCATTTACCGCCTTGTTTTTTTTAAAAATATCTTCGCAATCTGATGAAAAAATACTTGTGTTTTAAGATGGTGTTGAATTAGAGTTGTTGCATGAATCTTTTGCAAAAAGCCTTAGATGTAAAAATCTTTGATGCACTGCCAGGTGAGTGCTGGCGGCGCATTCGCATTGAAGTATTACCTTTATTGGGATTCATGCCCTTTGTAGTACTGCTGGTCGCAAATGCCCTGTTCATGAATTTTTCTCTGATCGATGCAACTTGGCAGTTAGTGCTCGACCAGGCTCTGGACTTTGCTCTATGCCTAGGGCTTTTTTCGACTGGTGCGGCTTGCTACAAGAAATTCAAGACCGCCATGATATCGGCTGCCCTGAGATGGATCGGTTCTGGCCGAGTCGGGTATCAATATATCTCGACAATCCATGCCATGATGAATTTCTTGAATGTACTGCTTCAGCGCATGGAGATTCAATCTATCCAGGCTGTCGTTCGAGTTAGAGTCGCTCTAGGCATCGTTCACCCCTCCCTGTTCGCCCGTTTAATCCCCACTCCTATCCTTCGTCGCGCTTAAAGCGTGACGATTATCAGCCCCGTCTGCTTGCGCTGTACTTCCTTTGGGTTGTTTCATTTCCTATGGAATACGCAAAATGGATACCACACTTTTCTTGACCATACCCGAGGCAGCACACTTGCTGCGCATTGCTCCACAAACGATTCGCAATCACATTTTTAAAGGAATATTTCCGATACCGACGACACTTCTATGCGGCAGGCGGTTACTTCGCCGTGCAGATGTTGAGGCATACGTTAGGGGAGAGACTATTCCAGCTCAGGCGCAGAGTATTGCACCTTCAGCGGTCAGCAAGCGCGGCCGCCCTCGTAAGCGGGCGCCAGAATCTCATGGGAGTGCATCATGAGAGAAAGCTCCCTTGTTCCGACGAACTTGCTGAATTGGCCCCGAGTTGCGCGCAGATTGCCGGAGGAAAAGTTGATCTTTTCGGCACTTTGGTTCGCGCCTTGGATGAGTTGTGCAGGATATGGCGAACTTCCGCTTTGCCCTTTTGCGGCGTCTATCGGTATATCGCCAGAGTCAACTGAAACTGGAATAAGCAATCTCGAGCAAGCTGGTTTGGTATTTTTTGATGCGCACACGGTCGAGCTGGCACTTGATGGTTGGTTCAGATTCCACCGCTTTAAAACACCTCAGTCAAAAAAGATCCTTGAACGAGAGATCGAGAAAATCCGCTCAAGCATCATAAAAAGAATAGTTTCTGAAAAATCATCGGCCTGCTTCTCAACAACAACACCATCTGCAACTTCAATTTCAACTACTACCACGGTGAGAAAGCCCAAGAAGCCAATTGGAGCGACCCGGCAGCAAGTGGCAGGGGAAGTTGCTTTGGTATTTCCATCTGCAATTTCTCAACATGAGCGCGAGTCCATTAATTCGGTTCTGGCTAGTAGCGGGGCCGCCCCGGCTCAATGGCAAGCAATTCTGGATGAGCTAGTAGGTGCAATGGCTCATCGGGAAATCAGTAATCCGGTTGGATTCCTGAGAGGCGTGGCAGAGCGGGCTGCGAATGGATCATTTATTCCTGAGCGAGGAATTGGAGTTGCCAAAGAGCGAATGAAGGGCATTGAGGCTGTCAATGATGATGCGATCTTTGAAAAGCAGTTTTCTGGGAAATTACTGCCTCTCAATGTCGTGCTGGACCGCATTCCTGTTGAGCAAAGTGTATTCATGAGCAGTAGGCTGGGGGATTTGAAATGATACCCCTGCTAAATTTCTTAAAAAAAATCGGGTTTCTTTCCGCGCCGTCGCAGCCCCCAGAAACTTTGAAGGAACATAATTATTTGCTGATCCCGCGTTATCCGCCTGTTGATTTCGGAACCCCTGTGTGCAAGCCGGAAATTCTGCTTGAGCGTAATCGAGATATTGTCGATTCACTAATGGAAATTGTTTCAAATCGACAATTGTTTGATGAACACTATCTCCCCGCGATGTTGCGTCTGGCGAATATGGTTCAGCTATTACCTGCATCCGCAACGCATCACCATCGAGCGAAAGGTGGTCTGTTAAGGCATTCGCTTGAAGTCGGATTGTGGGCCGTGCAGCTGGCCGAAGGAGAAAGAGCTCGCGAAGTGGTTATTCCTCAGCAAGGAGGCATCATAGATCCACGCTGGATATTCGCTGTATTCATTGCAGGTATTGGTCATGATCTGGGAAAAATTGTCACAGACATAACTGTTACTGATTGTCAGCAAGAACTGAAGTGGAGCCCATACTTGGACGGGCTTTATGACTGGTCAATACAGAATGATGTTGGGAATTACCTCATTCATTGGCAAGAGGGACGAGGGAAAAGGCACGTCACCATTTCAAGCACGCTTATCAATACAGTGATGAAGCAAGACTCGCTGAATTGGATTTCTGAAGACAGAAATGATGAGGTGATCTGGATACATGAGTCACTCAACAGCAATCCGGGTGAGACGAATAATATTCATCGCTTCGTTGTGGCTGCAGACCAACTCAGTGTGCGGAAAGATCTGAAATCCTTGGTCAGGCTGGGGCTGGAAGCTGATAAATCGCCAGGCGCTCTCCAGCGCGCCGGCAGCTCATCTGAAAACACCTCGAAGAAATTAGTGGTGCCACGGAACAACTCCAGCGCAACTCATGGGAATTTGCTCGGCCAAGTGGCGGTTTCAGATGTTCCTCAGCACACCCCCAGCGCATCTGATGAATCGCAACACGATCAGTTGCCCCACAGAGCAACTCCAGCACGGCAGAAGTAGCTTGGCTTCAAATGCCGATGAAAATCACGCGGCGCATTTGCAGACTCATCTTCCGCACATGAAATCACATGCATTTGCGCCGTGCGGTTTCTCCTATTTCCGCTCAGAGGTAATGCTGGGTGAAAGCAGCATCCAAAGACGCGGACAAAAATTCCGCATACGAGGAAAATTCGATGAATAATTTGAACAGAAAATCACCAAGCGTCGAGGAGGCGCTGGACAGTCTTCGCTTTCGTTTGGGCGATCTGATGAGAATGGCAGAATCATTGTGCGATCAGCACTTTGAATTTGTCATGGCTGAGAACAAGCGAAGGACCTGGGCGGAAAGGAGCATTCTGTACGCTAAACCCCGGGCACGCGATAACACGCTTACCATCACCTGGTTTGAAATACGCTGGTATGGAGCGAATGCGGCAAAGACCCGCCGTATGGATAAGAAGGTCATCATCAAGCCAAAAAACAAACATGGCTACAATATGGATACGTTGCTAAAGCGCGCCCAATATTGGGAGGTGGATATGGTCACCCGTATTGAGGAGGAACTTATCCCGATACGCAAAGAGGTATCCTTCATTGCAAAAGCCATAGGACAGCTGAACTACATTGAGAATACTCATCAGGCTGCACGCTGGGCTGACCAAGGGTAAGAACCTGTTGTTCGCCATATGCATCGATTTACGATTACTTCTGGATAAGGGTTTGCTATGAAATATCGGGACGGTTTCCTCCTCTTGGACAAGGAAGAAGTGAGGTTGTTATCACTGACCTTAATGACCGATGTGGAGGCTACTTACGCAGCATCTGAATTCATTTCGGGATTGCACGAGGTGCAAGCAGAGGCGGAAAAGCACATTCAGGAGATTTCGCTCCAGGAGACGCCTGAAAGACGTCGGTCGCTGCAGGTCGACATCCTGAAACAGTTGATCAGCACCTGCGAAAAGTTTAAGGGGCGGGGATATACCGCAGCCCAAAATGCGGGGTGTTCGATCCAGTTGCACTAACCAGAACCACGGGATTGGTCTGACCTTTACCATTTTGGGAGGCAACGATCCTGTTGGTCGAAAAGTCTTGCGGTCCCATATGGATATAGGCCAAACGGCATATATGTCTTGAATATCCTTCGTGGTAGCATCGTTGGAAATGTGAGTAAAGGGGAAATATTGTGGGAAAGAAAAGCTCAGGGAGCCCTTTGCTTATAGGAATAGTCGTCGTCATTTGGCTTCTGATTTCTATTCCAAGAGAGGTGTGGGTTGGACTAGTCATCTTGGCGCTCGCCGTGTTGGGTATACGGTATTTCTTTATGTCTCCAAGCAGTACTGGTGTTTCTTCCTTGTCCGATGATTCCTCGTCTCAATCTAGTCAGCGAAACACCAGACCATCAACTTCCCGATCTTCGACGGTTGGAGAAAATGTCGATGACTTAGTAACGATCACTTTCAGCGATGGCAGATCAGGTAGAGAGTATTCGATTCCTATGACTCGCTCTGGACCTCTCGAAAACGCAAAGTGGGTTCCGCCTCGACAAACCACGACGGTTGCGGGAATAGGAATTGCACGCGGAATGTTGTATGTCAGTACCGCCCCAAGTAGAGGCTTTCAGGATGCTGATCCAGCACTTATTGACCCAAATCTCAAGGTTACTTCTGCAGAAATTGATATCTCGTTGCCCCTAACTGGTTACTGGCCGAGCTATGCAACGATAACTCCCGATGCAAGGAAAGCGTATCTACGTTGGCTTGCTGGCGGCAGACAAGCGCCACTAGCTAATATTGGATATGTATTTTTGTTCTTCTATGGTCTAGAACGAAGAGCCTTGGTGGATGCGCAGACAGAGACTGATGCTCGTGCAGAGCTCCCATTAATCAAGACTGAAATTCAGCGATTGCTAGAAATTTACGGGGAAAATCACTCGTTCCGCCGTTACGCTACTCAACTGCTGGACTACGTCACTTTTTCTCACTGGGCTGAGAAAGAATATTTGGCAGCGCCGCCAAGCGTTCCCGATAGCTGCTTCGAATTACCTTTCCGTCTACGTGTTGGATTGGGTCAGTTGGCAGTCGACAAAAAGCCAGTTCCTGCCGATTGGGCACTTGCATGGGCGCTTTCTGATCCAACTATTGTGCGCAGAACTCCCGTGACTCGATGCGCCGACTTGTTTGCAGTGCTGTTTAAGAAAAAGTATGTCGAATCTTGTGGTGAAGGCTTAACGCTAAAAGTCAATCGGACCAAGCTCAGGATTTCCTATCATCCAGCATCTTCCGGGCTAAGCTATAGCGACTTCTCCCATTCAATTGCTGACCTACCAGATGTGTCGGCTGCAAAAACTCCCGTAACCAAGTTGCAGCAAATTGTGGATGAATGCACAGCGGAGCTTGATTCCTACAGCCGGTATCTAGGGCGCAATCCAGACAAAGCGGAGACTCTTGATGCTCTATTGCAGCTCCCCGTTTCACTATGGCCGGCTGCTGTACGCGCAGAGTTAGAGGATATCAAGATTCAAGTCGGAGATGGACTTCTGCTGATGTCCTTTGGCGAGCTTTCTGGCCGCCTCAAGAGCGCTGGGGGGCTATCGCGCGAAAAAGTTCTGGGCTTAGCGCGCGCCCTTGGAAGCCTACACTTGGGGCTTGAACCAGATGTGCTGGCTGGCTACAAGACTCCCAAGGCGGAAGACAAAATTGCGCTTTTTGCCACCCCGTCCGAGGATAGCGCTGCGCGCAATGCTCCGGCTTATGCTGCCGCTGTGGTCACTTTGGACTTGGCATGCGGGGCTGCGCTTGCCGATGGCGCGTTTTCAACACACGAGATGCTGCATTTAACCCGTCAAATCGATTCATGGGCACATCTCAGTGACGCTCATCGAAAGCGCCTTAAAGCTCATTTGCGCTTAGGTATGGATCAGCCCTTACCCCTTTCTTCTCTTAAGAAGAAAATGGAACCGTTGCCGGTTGAGGCCAAACGATCCGTTGGGCGCTTCTTGGCTCATCTCACCCAGTCGGACGGGCAGGTTACTCCCGAGGAAGTCAAATTCCTGGAGCGAGTCTACGTGACACTGAGTCTCGATACACAGCTGCTGTATTCTGATCTTCATGTTGTGCCCGATCCAGGCGGGAAGGGAGTTTTATCTACATTCAGCGGCACACAGAAACCCAAGTCGACGACCGGATTTGCCCTCAATGCGGAGCGCATTGCCCAACTGCAGAAAGAAACAGAGGAAGTGTCCGCATTGCTGGCCGGTGTATTTACTGAAGAACAGCATAGCGAACCAGATTCAGTGGATGTCACCATTGACGAATCTTCTGATGCACCTGCGGGCATACTTGGCCTGAATGCTGAACATTCCGCCTTTGTTCGACGTTTGGTTTCACGGTACAGTTGGCCTAAATCTGATTTGAACGATGTGGCGGCCGATATGGAATTGATGCTAGACGGCACGCTGGAACATATAAACGAAATGATGCTGGATATGTTCGAAACACCTTTGACCGAGGGCGATGACCCCATAGAAATTAATCGAGAACTAGTGGAGCAACTACCCTTATGAGTACCATCCGAGCAAAAGACCGTGATGCAGTAATTCAATCCCTACGAGCTGGGGTGGTCCCACGATCAGGGCAACACCTCGTACAGGTGGGGCGCGTCAAAGAGCTCGAGGCACTAATGAAGGACGTGGAGCGAATCGCTGATTGCGGCTCTGGTTTTCGCGTTGTGATTGGCGAATATGGATCCGGCAAGACGTTCTTCTTGAACCTGGTGCGCTCTATTGCTCTTGAGAAGAAGCTGGTCACCATGTATGCCGACCTCAATCCTGATCGAAGACTGCACGCCTCAGGAGGCCAGGCCCGCTCACTTTACGCAGAGCTGACCAAGAACATGGCAACACGTACTAAACCTGATGGTGGAGCTCTGTCCGGAGTAGTTGAAAAGTTTGTGGCGCAAGCAATATCAGATGCCAAGGCGAATGGGACAACAACTGAGGTGCTTATAAAGCAGCGGTTAGAGCATCTGATGGAGATGGTAAATGGCTACGATTTTGCGGAAGTCATAGCCGCATACTGCCGAGGGTTCGAGGAAGGAAATGAACAGTTGAAGGCAGATGCGATTCGCTGGCTTCGCGGCGAATTTTCGACCAAGACAGATGCTCGTGCCGCACTAGGGGTTCGAACCATAGTTGACGACGCGTCGGTATATGACCAACTCAAGTTACTCGCACGATTTGTCCGTCTGGCCGGCTATAGTGGTCTGATGGTCTGTCTCGATGAACTGGTTAACCTGTACAAGCTAGCGAATACGCAGGCTCGTAATTCAAACTATGAGCAGATTCTTCGTATTCTGAATGACTCTTTACAGGGCTCTGCCGAAGGGTTGGGTTTTGTGCTCGGTGGCACACCTGAATTTCTCATGGATACTCGCCGGGGTCTTTATAGCTACGTCGCGCTGCAGTCGCGACTTTCAGAAAATACCTTCGCCAGAGACGGGATGGTAGATTACTCAGGGCCGGTCATGCGCTTGGCCGGTTTAACACCAGAGGACTTCTACGTGTTGCTTCATAAGCTGAGGCATGTTTATGCTTCAGGGGACGTTGCCAAGTTCCTTCTGCCGGACGAAGCTATTCCGATATTCATGGAGCATTGCTCCAAGCGTTTAGGTGAAGCTTATTTCCGCACCCCTCGGACTACGATAACCGCATTTATTAACCTCCTAGCTGTCTTGGAGCAAAATCCTGGTGCTGATTGGAAGGAACTGATTGGCGCGACCGAAGTAACGGTTGATGACGGGGCAGCAGCCGATCTTGCGGTTGATCATGACGACGAACTTGCCAGCTTCCAACTCTGACTCCCAAGGTTTTACCCAGCTAAACGGACAAATTCAACGCTGGATTTGGAATGAGGGTTGGACCGAATTGCGGGATGCTCAAGAGCGAGCCATACCCGCCTTGATAAACGCTGACCGCGATGTAATTGTGGCTGCCGCAACTGCGGCAGGTAAAACTGAGGCGGCCTTCTTCCCTATTCTGACGCATTTACTGAGCAAAGCACCTGACATCGGCACCGTGCTTTACATCAGTCCTCTGAAAGCGTTAATCAACGACCAATGGAGCCGACTTAGCGGCTTATGTGAGTCACTCGAAATCCCTGTTACCGGTTGGCATGGCGATATTGCCTCCAGCCATAAGAAACACTTCCTTAAGAATCCCAATGGCATCTTGCTGATTACGCCTGAATCGCTTGAGGCACTATTTGTGATGCGTGGTACAACGATGCCAGGCCTTATGGCGAACCTCCGCTATGTGGTGGTCGACGAATTGCATGCGTTCATCGGTTCAGAACGAGGTAAACAACTTCAATCACTGCTTCACCGGCTAGAGCAAATTGCTGGTCGCCGTGTGCCTCGCGTCGGGCTATCGGCTACTTTGGGTGATATGAGGTTGGCAGCCCGTTTTCTTAGGCCGTCTGATGCTGATCAAGTGGAACTTATTGAGACGAAGGGAAGTGGTCAGGAGTTGAAAGTACTTCTGAAAGGGTACCTGGCAAAGCCGCCACGTATTGAGTCCAATCCAGATTTAGATAATCCAGAAATGGAGGATGTCGTCTCTGGAAGTGTCGTCGATGTAGCTGCGAATCTCTACAAGGTGTTGCGTGGCTCAAATAATTTGGTATTTCCGAATAGCCGGCAGAAGGTTGAGATATTCACAGACTTGTTGCGCAGAAGCTGTGAGCGTGACTCTGTTCCAAACGAATTTTGGGCGCATCATGGAAGCTTGTCCAAAGAGTTTAGGGAAGAGGCTGAGCAAGCTCTAAAGGAGGGTACTCGCCCGGCTACGGCAGTTTGCACAACAACGCTTGAGCTCGGTATTGATATTGGTTCGGTCAAAAGTATTTGTCAGGTTGGAGCTTCACCATCCGTGGCAAGTCTCCGCCAAAGGCTTGGGCGTTCTGGACGCAGAAAAGGGGAGGCGGCAATTCTTAGGGCCTACTGCATCGAGCCAGAACTTCAGTCTAACTCAGGCATTTCGGACTGCTTACGCGAAGGGCTAGTTCAATCAGTAGCGATGATTCGATTGTTGATAGCTGGGTGGTTTGAGCCGCCGCGAATTGGTGGCCTACATGGCTCAACTTTGATCCAACAAATCCTATCAATTATTGCAGAAAGAGGTGGGGCAAGTGCCGGCCAATTATGGTCAACCTTGGCGGCCTCAGGTAGTCCGTTTGAAGGATTAACTAGGAACGAGTTTGTTCTTCTGTTAAAACACATGGGTGAGCGACAGTTGCTGACTCAAGATAGTTCAGGGTCTCTCCTTCATGGTGAGCTTGGCGAGAAACTCGTTAATCATTATGAATTCTTTGCTGCATTCTCCAGTGAAGAGGAATTTCGCTTGGTGTGTGAGGGTAGGGTGCTGGGCTCACTGCCCGTAAGTCGACCTCTGTTACCAAAACAGTGCATCATTTTTGCGGGACGCCGCTGGCGTGTCATTGATGTTGATTCAGAGAAAAAACTCATTGTCGTCGCCCCGGATCGGGGAGGTGCGCCGCCAGCCTTCGAGGGTGGTGGTTCGATGGTTCATGATCGAGTTCGGCATGAAATGCGGTTGGTTCTAGCTGAGGAAACCTCGGTGCGGTTCCTTGACCAAGGGGCACTCAGTCTATTGGATGAGGCGCGGAGTTATTACAAACGAGCGGGCTTAGACAATATCCAGTTGATCCAACGGGGCTCTGATGTTCAACTCCTGACCTGGCGAGGAGACTGGGTTAATGATGCGCTCGCACTACTGCTCACACAGCATCGCTTGACTGCAAGCAACGAGGGATTGGTCATTAATGTTTCTGGCGGTGCAAGGGAGAGAGTCCTCGACGTGCTTGAAGAAATCGCACAGCTTGAGGAGCTAGACCCTATTGAACTTCTCGCTAACGCCAACAATATCATTCGGGAGAAGTGGGATTGGGCCATGCCCGATGTTATGGCACGGCGATCTTTTGCTTCTCTTTGTCTTGATTTGGAAGGGGCGAGGGATGCAGCACGTCACTTGATCTCAGTTTAGCTTTGCGATTAGAGAAAAATCCCAGTGTCCATATCAAATGACATATTCCAATCCGTAGCAGCCGAAAATAGGCTGCATCGTCAGTTTCGAGATCTTCGAGATTCGCCTTTTCATTCCGAAGCTAGATTGCTAATCAATACTCTGTACCAGCGAATGGGACTTCACGGAAAGGACTTCATCCGCAAATTTCAAACTGATGGATTCCATTCACATTTGTTTGAAATTGCATGTTTCGCCTATCTCGAGAGTGGTGGCTTTGTTCCGAATAGAACTTACTCATCCCCCGATTTTTTGGCGTCGCGAGATGGATTTAGCTTGGCCATCGAGGTAACCACCTCCAATCCATCTGACGATCAGTCTGCAGACATATCGTTACGGATGTTGGCAGATTTATCGGAAGAGGAGATTGCGGCGAAGGTAAACGTAGAGTTTCCTAATCGAATGATTTCGATACTCAAGAAGAAAGTGAATCGTCAATATGACAAACTTCCTCAATGCGCAGGAAAACCGCTTGTACTAATGGTTGCACCTTTCTTTGAGGCGGGTTCTATCTTTTACACAGATGATGCTTTGGTCGATTGTCTATATGGAATACAAGAAACAACGACAGGATTTTTCTCTCTCCAGAGTTCAAAATCAGTCAGCGCAGTGTTGTATTGCAATGCCTTCACTGTCCCTCGCTTCTTTCGCTTAGCCACACCTCTTGAACGCAGTGAAGAGATAACAGCAATACGAGAAGGAATGTACTACGCCGTCCAATCTAAGACAGAGCCATCAGTGAAGGAATTTCGGTACCGTGTAGGTTCCCAGTCAGCGCCACGGGAGTCTTGGTCGGAAGGTGTAACTCTTTTCCTAAATCCAAACGCATTGATTCCGATTTCCAAAGAAGTCCTACCGAGCACAAGTTCATTTTACATCCAGGACGGATACCTTGTCCGAGAGGTCTATGGATTTCATCCTGTGACTTCAAACATGTATGTGTATGCAAATGATGCAACCATGAAGATGAACATAGAAAGGGGAATCCCATGAAGGTATGTCGTATAGCGATAACAAATTTCCGAGGGATTCACTCCGCGTCATTGCTACTTCCGAAGCACGCGGTTCTAATTGGCGACAATAATACGGGTAAAACTACGATTCTTGAGGCACTAGATCTGGTGTTGGGGCCCGATCGCCTGAATCGCATGCCGCCCATCGATGAGCATGACTTTTACCAAGGCCGGTACATCGCTGACGCTCCCAGCACAAACGGGGTTGAAGGTGAGCATCTTTCGAAGGACCAAGAAGTTGTAGCGCTAGCCGCTGTTTCTACTGACGCTGATGAAGTAGGTAAGGGGGTCGCTGAACACAGTGCGACTGAAGTACCTCGGATCGAGATCGAAGTAATCATAGCCGACTTGTCCGAGGAGCAGAAGGCAAAGTTTGGAGATTACATAGAGTTCTGGGATACGAAGACTAGCAAACTCTACGATCAGCCGCCCCCGGCCGGCGTTGATGCCACATCTATCACAGAAGCATTGCGCGTCACTTTCCTCGGATCGTACGACCCAGAAGAGGACGATTTCGAAGGGAAAACATTTTTCACGCGCAGTCTATCGGAAGGCGAGGCGCCCATCGCTTTCTCTAAGAAAGACAAGCAGATTTGTGGCTTTCTCTATTTGCGCACCTTGCGAACAGGTTCACGTGCATTGAGCCTGGAACGCGGTAGTCTGCTCGATATCATTCTGCGTCTCAAAGAAGTCAGGCCGCAGATGTGGGAAGACACAATAAATACACTGGCCAACTATTCAGTTGCGAGTGCCCCTGAGTTAGGTATTTCGGGAGTACTAGAGAGCATCAACAAAGCCCTTAAGAAATACGTACCGAAGGAATGGGGTATCGAGCCGCATCTAAAAGTGTCGACGCTAACACGGGAACACTTACGGAAAGTAATCACCGCATTTATTGCCACGGGTGAGGGGAAGCACGCTGCTCCGTTCTACCGGCAAGGCACAGGAACTATAAACATGCTGGTCTTGGCGATGTTGTCCCAGATCGCGGAAGACAAGCAGAATGTCATATTCGCGATGGAGGAACCGGAGACGGCCATTCCGCCCTATGCCCAGAAGCGAATCGTTCACGAAATTCGAAAATTAGCCTCGCAGACCATTTTCACATCTCACTCGCCCTATGTTCTTGAAGAATTCGCACCTGACGAGACCGTCGTTCTAACTCGGGACATGCAAGGAAACCTTGGACAGTTTGAAATTACGTTGCCAGAAAGCGTGAAGCCAAAGCGCTATCGCCAGGAATTTCGTACCCGCTTCTGTGAAGGTTTGCTGGCACGTCGCATTCTTATCGCCGAAGGAGCGACGGAAGCTGACTCGCTTCCTGTTGTGTGTCGGCGTCTGGCGGAATTGAATCCCAGCGCGTATGCACCATTGGAGGCTCTGGGTATTTGTACAATCGACGCCGGCGGAGAGAAGAACATTCCTGATTTGGCCAAACTCTATCGAGACCTTGGCAAACGGACTTTTGCCATTTGTGATAAGCAAGCCGAAGACCACAAAGCGCTCATTGAGGCTCAAGTAGAAACGCTATTTATGCACGATAAAATTGGCTTCGAGGACCTCATTCTGACGAACACCACCGAAGAGGCACTAAAGCGATTCGCGCAACTCATCGATTGGCCCCCACACCTCAAAGCTAAGTACCCAACCCCGGAGGGCCAAGCGAAAGTGGCTTTGAGCGAGTATTTCGGGTGGGCAAAAGCAAGTTGGGGAGTTGCTGATTTTCTTTCACAGTGTAGCGAGGCGGAGATCCCTGAGTGGCTTCGAGTAGTTTGCATTTCATTGAAGGAATCTTGCGCGCCTGAGCCAGCCGATCCAGTCACTTTTGACGGGGCCGTGGCGCCCGTAGCTACAGAAGTGGAATTGTAATCAAGCGCGGATGAAACTCACTAAGAAGCAGTTAGAGATCATGGATGCGGCTGGGCACCTCCTTGTCACAGGCGGGCCCGGTTCTGGCAAGACAACTGTCGCCATTCTAAAAGCCGCGCAATTCGCTGAATGCGACCTACTTCCGGGTCAAAAGATACTATTTCTTAGCTTCGCTCGTGCGACCGTTTCAAGGGTTGTTGAAGCTATCGAGTACGAACAGCATATCCCGCGTGAGCAGAAAAGACGGATCGACGTAGAAACGTACCACTCTTTCTTCTGGCGAATTTTGAAAACACACGGGTATCTAATCGGCTTGCCAAGACGGCTCTTTATTCACACGCCGCCAAGCGAGGCGATCTCGCTTTCGACTATACGCAGTGGGTACGCCGCCAACTCAAAGCTGACAGATGCCGAGAAAGCTCAGAAGAAGGCAACAGAGGAAGCTGAGCGTGTAAGACTTGCGCGCATTGAGGGCCGCGTCTGCTTCGATCTCTTTGCGTCCTATGTAGGAGATATTCTTCATGGGAGCGAGCGCGTTCGAAGGCTGATTGCCTCAATGTATCCAATCATCATCTTTGATGAATTTCAGGATACGAATGCCGAACAGTGGCGCGTAGTACAAGCGCTGGGAGAGCATTGCACCTTGGTAGCTCTCGCCGACCCTGAACAGCGCATCTATGACTGGATCGGAGCAGATCCAGAACGCCTAAACCATTTCAGGACAGCGTTCGCGCCAACAGATGTGGACCTGAGTACGGATAATCATCGTAGTGGTGGAACCGAAATAGCTGCCTTTGGCAACGATCTGTTAACTGGGAAGTTTCGGCAAAACGCCTACAACGGGATCCATTTCAATACGTACGAAGCAAACGCTGGACAGGCTTTAACTTCATTGGTTACTGCCACGTATACGGTGCGGAAGAGGCTGGTTGATACTGGTCGTAAGGATTGGTCCGTAGCGATACTCGTGCCAACAAAGAAAATGACTCGGCTTGTATCAGATACCCTTCGGACCCCACCAGCTGGGATGGTGGAAATTCCGCACGTCGCTGCCATCGAATTGGAGGCTGCAATTCTCGGGGCCGAAGTAATCTCTTTCTTAATGCAGCCGGATATTGACGGGCGCCATTTCGAGCAGTTTATTGCCCTACTGCGCAATTACTTCCACGGCAAAGGAGGTGATTCCCCAACAAAAAGCGATTTAGGTGAGGCCGCAAATATTAAGAAAGCCTACGATGAATGGTGCGCTCGTCAGGTTGCGGGAAAAGAGATGAGAGGGAATAGTATCTTGGTTGCCATGCTGGCCGTCTATAACCAGGCTCGAGCTCTCACCCTCACAGGAGATCCTGACAGCGATTGGCGGAATATGCGACGTATACTCGAAAGCGGAACGTGCCCGAGGCTGAAAGGAATTGCGGATGAAGTTAAGAATATTCGCCTTTTGGAGCGTGGAACGCAGCTACGACAGGAGCTTTCGCAGGACTGGCGTGACCACGGTTCCTATACAAATGCGCTGGCAATTGTCCAGCATTCATTTGTGAAGGAACATTTCTCCACAAAAGCTAAGCCCGAAACTGGCGTTGTGGTGATGAACATGCATAAGGCAAAAGGAAAACAATTCGACGAGGTAATAATCTTCGAAGGGTGGCCACGCATTGTCAAAGGGGAAATCGTGGCGAATTCTGACCGTATCGTGCGTGGTAACGATCGAGCTATGATTAATGATCAAGCTCGGCAGAATTTCCGTGTCAGTGTGACGCGCGCCAAACTTGCTACAACAATCTTAACCCCCAAGGTCGACCCCTGTGTATTGTTGTTACCAGAATAGGTTCCTACCACCGAAGCCGATGTTTCTCTTCCGTCTCTTTGTGCCGTAGATCATCCTCCGAGTGAAGGTATTTGCTTGTTGTGGCAATCGACTCATGGCCCAGATTGTCTCGTACATGTTTGAGGTCCATATCCTCGCTTGTCATATTTGAAGCGGCGGTGTGTCGCATCCAATGCGCCGATGCCATTTCTATTTCGGCAGCCCTAGATTGATATTCTGGGCCGCGTTCACGTAGACGGCCTGCAGTCTGATCGAACACTTCTTTGACAATCTGGTGCACCGCACTTCGGGTCAAAGCTCGCTGCTGCGTGCCAATCGGCAGGAGGAGGGGAGTGGTTTCTCCAGGAAGGGGGAGGGGCGCATGACCCTTTTCGCGCCGATAGCGAGAAAGTTCGAGCATCAATTCATTGGTTGCTGGCACGATGCGCGTCTTGTCACCCTTTCCCGTAATCTCCAGCCACCACCGTTCCTCACCCTTGTCGCGGCGACAGAAGAATCCTGCCATCGTATTTTTGGTAACTTCTGAAATTCGGACGCCACAGATATAGAACAAGGAAAACAACCACCTCACCCTGAAGTAGTGTTCGCGTTCGCGACCGGTCTCTTTCGGCATTTGCTCGATGGTCGATTTGACCTCCTGCCAGAGGGTTTCATCCAAGAAGCGCGTCACCCTCGGCTTGGCTTTGCGTTGCCGCTGCCGAGATAAAGACAGCGGATTGCCCACCAAATATCCGGCGGTCACAAGCCATGCGAACATCGCATTCAAAATAACCACGGCTTGGCGCTGGCTGGTACTGGAAAGAGGACCAACGAAAGGGCGCCATTCAGGATGATTGCGCGCCCATTTACGCCCGGCAGTCATAACCCATCGTTCCGCTGGATGCGGATCCACCAGGAATCGCTGGTATACCAACAGGTCTTCATGCGTTAGTGACGATAAGGGCTTAGTCAGCTCGATTACAGACCACAACAACAGCCGCTCGGCTTCCTTACGATAGCTGTCCAAGGTCGTTTTGGTGTCAATGTACCGTGCCAGCCAGGCCTTGATTGCGTCGATGTCATTCTGCGCCGCGATCTGAGGGCGGTTGCCAACAGCCCGGTTGAGGCCGTTCTGGCCATTTAGCTCAGCCGGCAACTCCATGGTCTCAAGTGGCGTGATTCCAGAAATTCGTACAAGGTTGTTCATCTTTTTCCGATTTTCGAACTTCTGCGCAACGCCAGCACCGCAAAGCGCTAAGAACATCACTTGGGATGGCAAGTCGCGAAGTGATCCCGCCATTGACGCTTTCCGCCAAAGGGGACGAGTTGATATTTGATGGCCAGGCTTACAGCCT
>JBDRPZ010000004.1:0-13208 GCA_043826585.1 Pseudomonadota bacterium | reverse complement strand
GATGCTGGAGCACGTACCCGATCCTTCCGCCGTGATCGCCGCCTGCGCGCAACTGGTGAAACCGGGCGGCCATGTGTTCTTCTCCACCCTCAACCGCAATCCCAAGTCCTACCTGTTCGCCATCATCGGCGCCGAGTATGTGCTGAACCTGCTGCCGCGCGGCACGCATGACTACGCGAAGTTCATCAAGCCTTCCGAACTGGCGCAATGGTGCCGCGATGCAGACCTGCAAGTGCAGGATGTGACTGGCATGAGCTACAACCCGCTGAACAAGAGCTATTCGCTGGGCAGCGACACCGGCGTCAACTATCTGGTCGCCTGCCAACGTGGTTGAAGCCATCCTCCTCGATCTTGACGGCACCTTTGCCGATACCGCCCCCGATCTGGGCGAAGCGTTGAACCATGTGCGCAGTCTGCACAACCTGCCGCCATTACCGCTCGCCACCATACGCCCACAGGCCTCCCATGGCTCTCCCGGCTTGCTCAAACTGGGCATGAATGCCACCCCCGACAGCGACGGCTACGACGAGATGCGTGCCGCCTTTCTGGAACACTACGAAGCGCATATCTGCGACCGCACCAAATTGTTTCCCGGCATGGCTGCCCTGATCAGCGAGTTCGAGGAGCGCGACATCCCCTGGGGCATCGTCACCAACAAACCACACCGCTACACCGTCCCTTTGATGGAGAAGCTGGGCTATGCCACACGCTCCGCCTGCCTGGTCAGTGGCGACACCTGAGAAGAAGCCAAACCCCACCCCGCCCCTATGCTGCATGCAGCCAAGCTGATCGGCGTCGAGCCGGGACGCTGCCTGTATCTGGGCGACGACTTGCGCGATATGCAGGCAGCCAATGCTGCCAACATGATCGGCATCATCGCCGGCTACGGTTACCTCGAAGCGAATGCCGACACCGGATCATGGCAGGCAGCGGGTATCGTACAGACCCCTTTCGCACTATTGCGCTACCTGTCGCTTTGAACGACGGTATGATGCTCACATCTCAGCAAAACAATGCATCATGAGCGAACCGAACGGTAACGACATACCTTCGACAGGAGACCCGAACGACGTTCAGGAGATCCTGCATAAGGTCATCATCGCCCACCAGCAAGCGCTGGCATTGCTGCATCAAACCGAAACCGCTTACAGCCGCCTGGTGCCCCACCAGCTACTCAGCCTGCTCCAGGCCAAGAGCATCGTCGACGTCAAACTGGGAGACCAGGTCGAACGCAAGATGACCATCATGTTCTCCGACATCCGCGACTTCACGCAGCTATCGGAATCCATGACGCCGTCCGAAAACTTCGAATTCATCAACTCCTATCTCAGCCAGATGGAACCCGTGATCAGTCGGCATCACGGCATCATCGACAAATTCATCGGCGACGCCATCATGGCGCTGTTTGAAAAAGGTGCCGATGAAGCCCTTAAAGGGGCCATCGACATGCTTGAGCGCTTGGGCTACTACAACACCGGGCGCGCCCGTGCCGGCTACCATCCTGTCCACATCGGCATCGGCCTCAACACAGGCATGGTGATGATCGGCACCGTCGGCGGCATCAATCGTATGGACAGCACCGTAATCGGCGACGCGGTCAATCTAGCCGCTCGCCTGGAAGAAGCGACCAAGACCTACAACACCCCCATCATCATCAGCCACAACACGCTGTATGACTTGAACGACCCAGGCGCCTATCACATACGCTTCCTCGACCGCATCCGCGTCAAGGGCAAATCACAACCGCTATCCGTTTACGAAGTGTTCGACAACGACCCGGAAGAACTGCGCGCATTCAAGGACGAAACGCGCAATGTGTTCGAACAGGCTGTCGCCTACTACCATCTGAAAGACATCGATAAAGCCATCCAATCTTTCAAACACTGCATAGAGATCTGCCCGGACGACCTGTGCGCACACATCTACCTCAAGCGCTGCTACGAGTTCGAGGCGACCAACTACCACCACGGCACCGGCGAACTCGACCTGTTGCAAATCTGGAA
This sequence comes from Pseudomonadota bacterium, assembly GCA_043826585.1. Taxonomy (GTDB): domain Bacteria; phylum Pseudomonadota; class Gammaproteobacteria; order Burkholderiales; family Gallionellaceae; genus Sideroxyarcus. The sequence continues at coordinate 11,205 of JBDRPZ010000004.1, read as the reverse complement.
AGACGAATTCAAGAGCGGTATTCCGGAACTGGATGCCGCCCACCAGTCACTGCTGGAACGCATCAACCAGCACGCCACACGCATCCGTCACAACGAGAGCGACGATTTCCACGACGTCTACGCCTTCCTCAAACAATACTGCGAAACCCTGTTCCCGCAGGAAGAAGCACAGATGCGTGAGCACAACTACCCTTTCGCCGACAGCCACACGCAGGAGCACAAGCGCTTCATTGAGCATTATCTCGATCTGGAAAAACGCATGCATTCGGGTAACGAAGACTCTCGCTATCTAGCGTACCGTACCGAACTGCTCTTGCTGGACTGGTTCGCCTCCCACGCCACAAGAGCCGACCGTCACTTTGCCCGCCATCTGCTCCAGAACCAAGGACAATAATCCCTGTTACAATGCAAGCGCTTGAAAGCACCCGGGGGCGACTTGGCTTCGACGTGGGTTTCAAAGCAGCGCAGGGCATACCGAGGACCCGCCACCTCGTAAATAAGCTGGAAAACCAATAGTCGCAAACGACGAAAAATACGCACTGGCCGCTTAAGGCCTGCCCTCACACCCCTTAGTCCGTAGAGGGGCTCGAAGCCGCAAGGCTGAGATGAGTGAGGTCATTTTACGGAATCGTCATGTACAGGGTCACTTTGTACGTGCCTAAACTTAAGGTGACTCGTCTGTCAGCAGCCTGTCGGTTGGCGTCTGCCGGATAAAATTAAATAACCAGACTAAGTATGTAGAACTGCCTGTAGAGGGCTCGCGGACGGGGGTTCAATTCCCCCCGCCTCCACCAACAAATAAAAATGGCTACCCGCAAGGGTGGCCATTTTTATTTGTTGCATAGAAGCTGAGCGGGAATTGAATCCCCGTCCGGAACGGACGGGGGGCGGAGGGCGTTAAACAAACAGCACCTGCGTGCTGTTTGTAGCCCGGAGCGGCCTTCGCATGCAGGCGAAGGCGCGGCCTGCAAGGCCACCAGCGAGCACCGCTCGCGCAGGACGCCGCAGGCGGTCCCGCAGGGACGAGGTTGTCGAGGAGGCAACTCGAGAACCGAGCAATTCCCCCTCTCACGACAGCATCTGCCTGCACGATGAACTGCGGGATTTCAACTGTTAATGTTTGGGCGACGAGGCATGTCGATCTTGGGTTAACAAACGTGAGCCCCCCCTTTGATGTGGGTCCGATCTAATTAATACCGTTATGATTCACCTGTAGTTACAATATTAGATGAACGATCTTCAAGGGCTAACAAAATGATGATGCCCAATATACTCAGCCACAACATCAATATCCACCAACCAGAACGCCCCTTCGACTTAATATAAAACCAAAAAATAGCAAAAAATGCGAGCGCGCCAATAAACTTCGACCCTGAAACTATCAACTCAGAAATTCCTGATGGATGTGGTCCTCCAATGGCCAAGATTAAGCTTGCAAGACCAAATCCAGCACAACAGACAACAACGGAGCCCCACGTATACCTTTTGTAAGTTGCAATCATAACTTCCCCTTATTAGTCGGAAGACCGCAAATGCCTGACAATGCGATCCTGTATATCACTTCGGCAGTAACAATCAAAGGGAACGACATCGCAAGACCCCCCGCTCAAAATCTAAGTTACTTTAATCGCTTCAGTTATCAATCAGCTTTCGCAACGAAGGAGAACTTAGTGGGTTTCCTTCATCGTAGCAATGAGTAATTTGGCCTATATATTCTGCAGAACCGACCTAGATACTGCATCCATGTTTGCGCCCCCCCCTACCCCATCATTGAAGCCATCGCCCGTTATCGGTATAGTCGCCGGAACTTTCTCAGGGCATGCACATGGGCGCACAAGACGTTCCTAATCACAAACTCAAACTGACCGAGCTGCTCGACATGCTGGTCACTGACGGCATGGTGGACAAGACTCAGGCTGATGTTCTGGTCGCCGAGCGCCGCGCCCAACGCCACGACCATCACCCGCTGGTCGTCATCGCGGAACAAAGCTGGAAATCGCTGCTGCCGCCCAATCGCACCCTGACACTGGAATCCCTGACCGAATGGCTGGCCGGCAAAGCGGGGCTGGAATATTTCCATATTGACCCGCTCAAGATCGATTTCTCCAACCTGACCGAGTTGATGTCCATCGATTACGCGAACCGCTTCTCCATCATGCCTATCCGCATCGACGGCGGCGATCTGGTGGTGGCGACGGCGGAACCGTGGCTGCGCGACTGGGAGACCGTGTTGCGCCAGACCTCGCGCAAGAACATCCGCCGCGTGGTCGCAAACCCGCTGGACATCAAGCGCTATCTGGTCGAGTTCTACAATCTGGCGCGTTCGGTGAAGAGCGCGACACACAGCAACGCCCCCACCGGCAACCTCGCTTCGTTCGAGCAACTGGTCGAGCTGGGCAAGAGCAACCAGCAAGTCGATGCCAACGACCAGCACATCGTGCATATCGTCGACTGGCTGTGGCAATACGCCTTCGAGCAGCGCGCCTCGGATATCCATATCGAGCCGCGCCGCGAGGCGGGCATCGTGCGTTTCCGCATCGACGGCGTGCTGCATCAGGTGCACCAGTTGCCGATGTCGGTGGTAGCGGCGATGACCAGCCGTATCAAGTTGCTGGGCCGCATGGATCTGATGGAGAAACGCCGTCCGCAGGATGGCCGCATCAAGACGCGCACCGAGGAAGGCCAGGAGATCGAGCTGCGCCTGTCCACCCTGCCCACCGCGTTCGGCGAGAAGCTGGTGATGCGTATCTTCGATCCGGAAGTGCTGGTGCGCGATTTCGCAGAACTGGGATTCTCGGAAGATGACCGTACGCGCTGGGAACAGATGACCGGCAGGCCGAACGGCATCATTCTGGTCACCGGCCCCACCGGTTCGGGCAAGACCACCACGCTGTATTCGACCCTGAAGCATCTGGCCACACCGGAAGTGAACGTGTGCACGCTGGAAGACCCGATCGAGATGGTGGAACCGGCCTTCAACCAGATGCAGGTGCAACCCGATATCGGCCTGAACTTCGCCGACGGTGTGCGCGCCCTGATGCGCCAGGATCCGGACATCATCATGGTCGGCGAGATCCGCGATCTGGAGACGGCCGATATGGCAATCCAGGCGGCACTGACAGGCCACCTGGTGCTCTCCACCCTGCATACCAATGATGCGCCCTCCGCCATCACGCGCCTGCTCGATCTGGGCGTACCGCCTTACCTGCTCAATGCCACGCTGCTCGGCATCATGGCGCAGCGTCTGGTGCGCACGTTGTGCCCACATTGCAAACAACCGCACCCGGCCAGCGATGCAGACCATGTGCTGTGGGACAATCTGGTCTCGCCATGGAAAGCGGCGCGCCCCGCCAAGTTACACCGCCCGCAGGGCTGTCTGGAATGTCGTATGACCGGCTACTCGGGCCGTATCGGCATCTATGAGATCCTGCTCATGTCACCCGAGCTGCGTAAACTCATCACTGCCGACACCGACATCGCCGCACTGCGCGATTTGGCCGGACGCGAAGGCATGAAACCGCTGCGCATCTCGGGGGCGCAAAAGATCGCCAGCGGCATGACCACACTGGAAGAAGTGCTCAAGAGTGCACCACCGGCAGAACAGAATAGATAACAAAGGGAGTATAAAAATGAGTCTGTTGCATAGCCTTAATCAACAACATGCCATCGAGAACCACGTGCAACTGCGCGAGATCGCCGACGGCGTGATCATCGCTGAAGTCTCGAATCAGTTCGCATTGGCCAACATCGCGCTGCAAGGCGCGCATATCGCCACCTTCCAGCCGCGCGGCGAAGAACCCGTACTTTGGCTGTCACCCAATGCCAAGTTCGCACCGGGCAAATCCATACGTGGCGGCGTGCCGATCTGCTGGCCGTGGTTCGGCCCGCACAAGACAGACAGCAGCCTGCCCGGTCATGGTTTTGCACGCACCGTGCCGTGGGAACTGCTGGAGACCAAGGCTCACCCTGACGGCTCAACCAGCTTGCGTTTCGGCCTGACCGAGAGCGACAGCACGCGCGCGCAATGGCCGCATGCCAGCACTGCGCAACTAGAAGTGACCGTAGGCAAATCACTGCGCGTTGAACTGGTCACCACCAATACCGGCGATGCACCGTTCGAACTGGGCGAAGCGTTGCACACCTATTTCCAGATCAGCGATATCGATGACATGACCATCCGTGGCTTGGAAGACTGTGAATATCTGGACAAGGTGCAGGACTTTGCGCGCTGCACGCAGCAAGGCGGCATCAGGATCGAGAGCGAAGTGGATCGTGTGTATGTGAACACAGAGGCCGATTGCGTGATCGAAGACAAGGGCCTGAAACGCGCCATCCGTATCGCCAAGCAAGGCAGCAGATCCACCGTAGTGTGGAATCCCTGGCAGGAGAAGGCCGAAAAGATGGGCGACTTCGGCCCCAAGCTGCACCGCGACATGGTGTGCGTGGAAAGCGGCAATGCGCTGGAGAACGTACTCACCCTGCAAGCGGGCGAGACACATCGTCTGGTCGCGGAGTACAGCGTCGAAAAGCTGTAACGCTCAATAAGCACCAAACAAAAGAGCCGCTTCCGCGGCTCTTTTTTATTGCGTCAACCAAGCTGACTTAGTTAGCGCGCTTCTTGAACTCGTTGGTGCGGGTGTCGATCTCGATCTTGTCGCCGATCTCGATAAAAGCCGCCACTGGCAGCTCGAAGCCGGAGCCGACCAACTTGGCAGGCTTCATCACCTTGCCGGAAGTGTCGCCGCGCACTGCGGGCTCTGTGTATTCGATTTCGCGCACGATGGTGTTCGGCAATTCGACAGAGATCGCCTTGCCTTCGTAGAAAGTCACTTCGCACTTATCTTCCATGCCGTCGATCAGATAGTTCACCACGTCGCCCAGATTCTCTGCCTCGACTTCGTACTGGTTGTATTCATCATCCATGAACACGTACATCGGATCCGCATAGTAGGAATAGGTACATTCCTTCTTGTCGAGGATGATCTGGTCGAACTTGTCGTCCGCGGAATAGACCGCTTCGCTGGGCGTATCGGTCAACAGGTTCTTGAATTTGAACTTCACTACCGAACCGCTGCGGCCAGAACGGGTGTATTCACATTTCTGCACGACCAACGGCTGGTCCTTGACCATCACCACGTTGCCTGCACGGAGTTCTTGAGCGATTTTCATTTGAGTCTGCCTGCTACGAAATTTTGAAGGCGCGAATTCTATGCAACTTGGCGGTAAAAAGCCAGCAAATTCAAAGCGAGATTATTCCCGGACAAGCATTCAGCCCAATCTTTGCCGTATTCCTCAAGCTCAGTGTGATGCTCGACAAATCGCCCCCAGGCAACCGCGATATCCACCCCGCCGTTCCATGCCTGCCATAGGTCGCGCACCGCTGATGCCGCCAGTTCCGACAACCCCTCGGCATAGCGTGCCCGCAAAGCTTCGAGTTTTTCCAGATGTACACCGTCGTGCTGCGGATATATCTGCCAGATAAAAGGCTTGGTAGCCCATTGCGCCCGAACGCAAGAATCCTCCCCGCGCACGAAATTGATATCACACGCCCAAAGCAGTTCGTCGTAGCGCGATTGCTCAACGAAAGGCAGCACATGCACGCGCAGATGGCCGCGCTGCCAGACATCCCCGGCTTTGCCGTTCTGTTGATCGAAGTATTCAGCCACCTGAGGCAAGGCGCGACCTTCCGGCAACAGACAAGTCACAGGCTGTGCGCCCTGCTCCCACGTGCGCAATAACTCGTGCATCGCTTCGTTCTCATAGCTGAACAACGAGACGCGCAGCTCATTCGCTACGCGAGACGGAACTTCCAGTGATCGCCAGTAGCGTGCTTGCGCTTCCTTATCCTGCTGGAATGCATCGCGCCGTGCTAACAGGTCACGCTCCTGTAACAGCCCGCCCGTCTTCTCCGTGAATCCCGGAAAGAAGAAATACTTGGTCAAAGGTAAAGTCGGATGCGGCGAAGGCAGCTGGTGGTGCGTCTCCACCCAATCCTCCGCACTGAGATATTCCAGATTGAGCCAGACCGGTTTGCTTTCGCATGCAGCCATCGCCGCGATATAGCTTTCAGGCAGCTTGCAGGCAAAGGCCCCGATCACCAGATCAGCGGGTTCTACCAGAGGGAACGGGCTTCCCCAATAGCGTATCTCCACCCCTCGACAGGCTTGCGAAGGCAAGTCCGCATCCAGTTCCGGCAACATCTTGCCAAAACTGTGCAGATCATCCACCCACAGCCGCACCGCCAAGCCGTGCTCATGCGCCAGCTGCCGCGCCAGGCGCCAGCTCACCCCGATGTCGCCGTAGTTATCGACAACAGAGCAGAAGATATCGCAGCTGCGCGGCAAGCCCACTCCCATCGTTATGCCGCCTGTTGCTCCAGCACGAAACGCGCACCCGCATCCTGCCCCAGCAGCGCAACCAGCTTCGGCATCACTTCCTGCAAAGTGGCATGCAAGGTCCAGGGCGGATTGAGCACGAACATGCCGCTGCCGTGCATGCCGAAACCGTCCTCGGACGGTGTCTGCACATGCAAGGCGACATGCAGCCAGCTCTTCACCGGCAATCGTTTGAGTTTTTCCGGCAGGCGCTCGGCTTCTTCACGTTGCAGACAGGGATACCACACGGCATATGTGCCGTTGGCGAAACGCTTCAAGCCTTCCTGCAAAGCCTCGACCACCCGTTTGTAATCCTGCTTCTCCTCGTAAGGCGGATCGATCAGCACCAGCGCGCGGCGCGGCGGCGGCGGCAGCAACGCTTTGAGCGCGGCGAAGCCATCGGACTTCTGCACGATGACCTGCTTGTCATGTGCAATGAAGTTCTCCGACAGGATCTCGTAATCCGACGGATGTAATTCGAACAGACGCAATCTGTCTTGCTCGCGCAGCAACAGCTGCGAAACCAGCGGCGACCCCGGATAGAGCTTCAGCTTATCTTCTGGATTGAGTTTCTTAACCAGTGCGACATATTCAGCGAGTGATGGCGGCAAGCCTTTGGCATCCCACAGCCGCGCGATACCGCTCTCGTACTCCGCGTTCTTCGCGGCGTAGCCGCTCATCAATTCATACCACCCCGCTCCCGCATGCGTGTCGATGACCCAGTAGGGTTTGTCTTTCTGCGCCAGATACTGCAGCAACTGCATCTGCACAAAATGTTTCAGCACGTCGGCATGGTTGCCGGCGTGAAAGGCGTGGCGATAACTCAGCATGGTTCTTTACCTTGGAAAGGGGCGCTATTCTGCATGCAAAGCCTCGACAGGGTCGAGCTTTGCAGCACGCATGGCCGGGATGACACCGGCTGCGAGGCCAATGGAGACGGCGGTGAGTTCAGCCAATGCAGCGAACAGCCACGGGGTATGTACCGGCAACGCGGGCACCAACAGATGCAAGCCTTGCGCGATGCCTATGCCCAGCAACAATCCCAGCCCGCCGCCCAAAGCAGAGAGCATCATGGCTTCGCCCAGGAACAGCACCAGCACCTGTTGTTCGCGCGCGCCCAGTGCGCGCAACAGACCGATCTCGGCGGTGCGTTCGGTAACGGCCATGGTCATGATGGTAAGGATGCCGACCGCGCCGACCAGCAGTGAGATCGCACCCAGCGCGCCGACGGCAAAGGTGAGTATCCCCAACACGGAACTCAGCACTTCCAGTGCTTGCTCTTGCGAGATGATGGTGAAGTCTTCGCGCCCGTGTACTTCGATCAAGCGATTCTTGATCAGGCGGATCAGGACATCCGCCTCGACATCGGCGCGATAACTGACGTTGACTTCCATCAGCCCGGGACGATTGAGTAGCTCCATCGCACGCGCAGCGGGGATGAATACCGCATCATCCATATCCATGCCGAGCACCTGCCCCTTGGATTCCATCACACCGACCACGCGATAGCGCTGCCCGCCGATGCGCAGATACTGTCCCAGCGGATTGGTGTCACCGAACAGCTCCTGCTGTATCTTCGAACCGATCACCGTTTGGGCGCGTGCCTGTTCGTCATCCGCATCCGTCCAGAAGCTGCCGCTCTGTACTTTCATGGTGAAGGCCTTGCCAAAATCTCGCCCCTCCCCCAGCACCATGGTGCGGCGTGTGCGACCCTCGAACCTTACTTCCGCGTTGCCCATCAGTCCCGGGATGACATAGGCCACGTAAGGCAGACGACGTAACGCATCGGCATCTTCAAGCGTGATCGGTCTGGCCGAACCGAAGATGCCGACGTTGCCCCCCTGAGTCTGCGTCTTGCCGGGTTGCACGCTGATGATGTTGGTGCCGAACTGGGAGAACTCGCGGAGCACGAACTGGTGTAGCCCTTCGCCGATTGAGGTGAGCAGGATCACGGCTGCGATACCGATGGCGATGCCCAGCCCGGTCAGAAAGCTGCGCATCCGGTAGGTGAGGAAGCTGGAAGAGGTGAGCGTGATCAGATCGCGGATATACATGGTCACTTCCCCGCCAGTGCGGCAACCGGATCGAGTCTCGCCGCGCGCCGTGCCGGCCACACGCTGAACAGGATGCCGGTGCCCAGTGCCGTGGCGGTGGCGGCAATCACCGCCCACCAGGGGGGCGACACGGGCAAGCTGGGATATATCTGTCCGATGACAAAGCTGCCGGCATAACCCAATGCCAATCCGGCGACACTGCCGATACCGGACAGCAATGCAGCCTCTGCAAAGAACAATTGCCTTATCTGTTTACCCGGCGCACCCAGCGCTTTCAGCAGACCGATCTCCTTGACGCGTTGTGCCACGGCGATGAGCATCACATTCATGATCAGCACGCCGGCCACCGCCAGACTGATGGCGGCGATGCCCCCCACTGCCATGGTCAGCGCACCGAGGATGCGGTCGAAAGTCTGCAACACGGCATCTTGCGTGATGACAGTCACGTCGCGTTCGCCGCTGTGCCGTTCTGCCATGATGGCTTCCGCATCGCGCGTGACCTGCTCGATGGCATCCCGGTTCTTGGCCTCGATCAGGATACGGAACAAGCCGGAGTTATTGAACAGCTGATGAGAAGATGCGACCGGAATGATGACCAGTTCATCGGTGCGCATGCCCATGGATTCGCCCTGTGAGGCCATCACCCCGATGACCCGGAAGCGGCGATCCCCCAGGCGCACCCACTGCCCCACGGCCTGCTCGTTACCGAACAGTTCGCGCTTCATCTGGTTGCCCAGTACGCACACCGAAGCCGTATCGTGGATATCCCCCTCCGGCAGGAAGCGCCCGATCGCCATCTCCATATGGCGCACCGCCAGCAACTCGGAAGTCGACCCCAGCACCACCACTTCACGATTCAATGAACCGCGCGACAATGAAGCGGAACCCACTGTGAGCGGGGCAAAACGCTTGATGGCACGACTGCGCCGCAATGCCTGCGCATCGTCCAGCGTGATCTCGCGTGGTGTCTGACCGGACATCAGGCCGGGGCCTACACCCGAGGTCTCGGTACGGCCCGGCAGGACGATGACCAGATTGGTCCCCAGCGACGCGAACTGGTTCACCACATATCGTCTGGCCCCTTCGCCCAATGCAGTCAGCACCACGACAGCGGCCACGCCGATAGACATCGCCAGCATCATCAGCAAAGTACGCGTCGGGCTGCCACGCAGACTGCCTGAGGCGAACTGCAATGTATCGGCCAGTCTCACTTTGCCTGCTGCTCGTCGGACAGGATGCGCCCGTCCAGCATGTGAATACTGCGGTGAGCGCGTGCGCCGATCTCGGCATCGTGCGTCACCAGCACCAGCGTGATGCCCTGCGCCAGCAAGCCTTCCAGTAGCTTGAGCACTTCCCAGCCGGTGGCTTGATCAAGGTTGCCGGTCGGCTCGTCGGCCAATAACACGGAGGGATTCATCACCGTGGCACGAGCGATGGCCACGCGTTGGCGCTGCCCGCCGGAGAGTTGATCGGGTTTGTGGTCGGCGCGATCCGACAAGCCGTAGCTCTGCAGCAACACCTGCACCCGTGCCTTGCGTTCCTCGACGGGAATGCCCGCCAGAATCATCGGCAATTCGACGTTCTGCGCGGCGGTCAGGCGCGGCACCAGATGAAAAGACTGGAACACGAAACCGATCTTCTCGCGTCGCACACGCGCCAGCTGCTCGTCATTCAGGTCGGTGACGTTGCCGCCATCCAGCAGATAAGTGCCGGAACTCGGTCTATCTAACAGACCGAGCATATTGAGCATGGTGGATTTCCCGGAGCCGGACGGCCCCATGATGGAGATGTATTCTCCCTCGCTGAAACTGAGGTTGACGTCGCGCAAAGCGGCGACTTCCTGGTCACCGACCTTGAATGTACGACAGACGTTTTGCAGTTCTATCATTGGGCGGCGGGTTGAGCGGCTTCCGGCTGGACGACTGCGCCGGCTTCCACGCCTTCACGATCCAGCGAAGACACGACCCTGTCTCCCTCGACCAACCCGCTCAGCACTTCGACCCTGTCCCAATTGCTCAGGCCCGTGGTGATAACGCGCTCTTCAAGCACGCCTTTATCGCCATAGCGCAGCACGCGGTTACCTTCCAGCAAGGTTGATGTGGGGATACGCAACACATTCTGCCGCGTCTCATAGATGATCTCGACATCCGCGCTATAACCGACCAGCAGATTGTCGCTTGCTGCCGGTTTGTCGAATTCGACCTCGACTTCCACAGTACGCGCCTGCTTCTCCAGATCGAGTACATAGGGCGCGATGCGACGCACCTTGCCGTTGAAGCTTTTCCCTTTGATCGCGTCAAGCGTGATGCGGCTGACCTGCCCCACCTGCAACTTGGCAGCATCCACCTCGTCGATAGGCGCGCTGACATACATGCAACTATCGTCGATCAGATCGATGGCGGGTATCGTCAGGATCCCAGGCGGGGACGGCGTGGCGTATTCGCCCAACTCGCCGCTGATGTCCGCCACGATGCCATCGAACGGCGCGCGCAATACCATGCGTTCCAATGTGGCCTTGGCGACTCTGACGCGGGAGCGGCTCTGCTCGACATCGCCATTGGCGGAAGCACAAGCAGAGCGTTTCGCCGAAGCCTCGGTCATTGCGCGGTCCAGTTGTTGCACCGAGATGAAACCTTTGGCACGCAGCTCCTGCGAACGCTCGGCATCGCGTTGGGCCGCATCGGCCAGCGTGCAGACTTCCTGCACACGCGACAACGCAACCTTAAGTTGCTCTTGAGCCAGACTCTCCTGTGCATACAGATCGTTGTTCCACAACT
>JBDRPZ010000003.1:0-17138 GCA_043826585.1 Pseudomonadota bacterium | reverse complement strand
AAATCCTACAAGACTGGAGGGGCCGCCCCAGACTGTCTGGTCGACCAGACAGGGGCGATTGCCGGCATGAGTGCAATTGCGAGGGGACACAAGCAACTTGCGCACTCAAGCCAACGGAACGCATTCTAGGGAATTCGTTGCCATGTCAAACGGCGAATAGCGCGGGATATCGGGGCGTATCTTTTGCAATGCTGCCAGCATTGTTTATGCGGCCAGTTTTACGCAGCCGTTGCCAGTCAACTTGAAAGGAGAGGACACTCCAACAGCCTGCAATTCGTCGCGATCAATTCCGCATTGCTTACTGAAAGCGCCACGTAGAAGTTTAAGTCAGTTGAGCGTGGGCTCCCCACCCTTGGGGAACAACACCCACATACGGCCGCGCTGCTTCATACGCCCCGCCTTGGCGCCGGCCATCTCACCGAATCCCCAGAAGAAGTCTGCCCGGACAGCGCCCTTGATGGCGCCACCGGTGTCCTGTGCGAACACGAGACGATTGAGCGGCTCATCGGTATTGGGCTGAGTGGTAGACAAGAACACCGGCACACCGAGCGGCATGGCGCTCCGGTCGACCGCGATACTGTATTCGTTGGTGAGCGGAACGCCCAATGCACCGACAGGTCCCGAGATCGCATCCGGCAGTTCGCGGAAGAACACGTAGCTGGGATTGTGTCCCAGCAGCACTGCCAGCCGCTCCGGATTCATCTCCGCCCAACGCTTGATGCTTTGCATCGAAGCCTGATCCGCGGTCATCTCACCCATATCGATCAAGCGTCGCCCGATGGAGGCGTATGGATGGCCGTTCTGGTCGGCATAACCGATCTTGACACGGGTACCGTCCTCCAGTTGGACTCGGCCCGAGCCCTGTATCTGCAGGAAGAACAGCTCCACTTCATTGTCCACCCACAGGAAGGCATGTCCTTGCAGTGCCTCGGCCTGACCGGCATCGATCTCGGCACGGTTGTAATAGGGCACGACACGATTGCCGTCCAGACGCGCGCGCACACGCTTGCCGCGGAATTCCGGGTACAGCTCGCCCATTTCGACAATCAGCATATCTTCCGGCGGCGCGTAGATCGGGTAGGGGTATTTGGCACTTTGCTTGCGACTGCCGTGCAGCAGCGGTTCGTAATAACCGGTGACCAGACCGGTATCCGTACCATCCGGATTGAGGATGCGATAGGGCGTGAACCAAGTCTCATAGAAAGTGCGCTGCGCCATCAGGTCATCAGGGGCGACGGCCTTTGCCGCATCGCAGATCGGCAACCACAGCGTCTTGTAGCGCAGTGCGCTGCAACTTTGTTCGAGTGCGGGCCACGATGCCGGCAACTCCTGATTCAGCCAGTCCGGCAACTCTGCCCAGTTCGCCAGCATGAAATCGGGCGCAACCTTACCCACCGGCGGCACCGGCTCGATCACCGAAGGCTTAAAGACATTACAGGCTGACAACCAGACACTGAGGCTCAACAACAACACCAGATTACGAACAGGGAAAAGAGACTTCATTGCTTCCTATCTAATGCAGCGTGCGCGGCACGCTCAATACAAATTGGGGCACGGGAACCGTGAACTCGCCACCGTCCAGCACTTGCATGCGGTAGCTGCCGGACATTGTACCCACTTGGGTGGCCAATACGGTACCGCTGGAATATTCGAACTTCTCGCCCGGCTTGATCACCGGCTGCTCTCCGACCACACCCTTGCCCTTCACTTCCTGCACATGATCGTTGGAATCCGTGATGATCCAGTGACGACTCAACAACTGCACCGGCTGAGTCCCCTGGTTGGTGAGGGTGATGGTGTAGGAGAAAACGAAGCGCTCATCGGCCTCGTCGGATTGCTCCGCAAGATGGCGTACCTGCACGGCGACATGAATACGATAGCGAGAAGGATCTTCCATCGCTGCATTTCACCGTATTTTGCGCGACATGACAAGCCGCACAGCGGAGAGTGGCGCATTTCAGGTAAAATGCGCGTCTAAAATTCAAACCCGTCTCAATTAAAGGAACTCTCATGGATTATCAGATCGCCCCCTCCATCCTCTCCGCAAACTTCGCCAAACTGGGCGAGGAAGTGGACAACGTACTGGCCTCCGGTGCAGACATCGTGCACTTCGACGTGATGGACAACCACTATGTACCCAACCTGACCATCGGCCCTCTGGTCTGCGAAGAGCTGCGCAAGCATGGTGTGACCGCCGACATCGTCGTGCACCTGATGGTCAAGCCGGTGGATCGCTTCATCCCCGACTTCGCCAAGGCCGGCGCGACTTACATCACTTTCCACCCGGAAGCTTCCGAGCACATCGACCGCACCATCGGCATGATCAAGGAACTGGGCTGCAAGGCCGGTCTGGTGTTCAACCCGGCCACTCCGCTGGACATCCTGGAATACACCCTGCCCAAGCTGGACATGGTGCTGTTGATGTCGGTCAACCCCGGCTTCGGTGGTCAGAAGTTCATTCCGCACGTGCTGGACAAGGCACGCAAGGTACGCGCCATGATTGACGCCGGCGGCTACAACTGCCGTCTGGAGATCGACGGCGGCGTGGGCCCGGCCAACATCAAGGAAGTGGCTGAAGCAGGTGTGGATACTTTCGTGGCCGGTTCCGCCGTGTTCGGCAAGAAGAATGACAGCGACAAGAACAAGTACGACACCATCATCGGTGAGCTGCGCGCCGAGCTGGCAAAAGTCGGCAAGTAATGGCGTTCAAGGACTTCCCGCTGGCCGTCTCGGCCATCGTCATCGATCTGGACGGTACGCTGCTGCATACCGCGCCAGAGCTTGCCGAGTCAGCCAATCTCATGTTGCGCGACATGGGCCGTGCGCCCGTATCGCAAGACCTGCTGATGAGCTACATCGGCAACGGCGTGCACTGGCTGGTGAAGCGTGCACTGACCGGCGACATGCATGCCGAGCCGGATGCCGCGCTGTTCGATGAAGCACTGCCTATCTTTGAAAAACATTACACAGAGCTGGCTTGCGTGAGCAAGACCTTCGACAACGTGGTGCAAGGTCTGGATGCGATGAAGGCGGCGGGCTTCCGCCTGGGTTGCATCACCAACAAGGTGATGCGCTACACCGACCCGATCCTGAAAGCCTCCGGCCTCGCACCATATTTCGAGATCGTGCTGGCGGGCGACACGCTGCCCGAGAAGAAACCACACCCGATGCCGTTGTTGCATGCTGCCGAGTTCTTCGGCTGCGACATCGCGCAACTGCTGCTGGTCGGCGACTCGCTGAGTGACGCACAGGCGGCACGCGCCGCAGGATGCCCCATCATCTGCGTGCCTTACGGCTACAATCACGGCGAACCGGTCGAGACCTTGAACGTGGATGCAGTCATCCCCGACCTCACCGGCGTATTGCCACTCATCAAAAAACTTTGACATGACACATACAGACCTCTCTTTGCAGACGACTTATTGGCGATGGTGATCCTGCATCACCGGACGACACGTCCACCCATGGTCATCGAACAAACAACAGAGAGGTCTATATGCTGTCCCCCATCACTCAGGAACAATTCGACGCGCTAGCCACACAAGGCTACAACCGCATCCCGCTGGTCGCCGAGACCTTCGCCGATCTGGATACGCCGCTGTCGCTGTATCTCAAACTGGCGAACAAGCCGTTCAGCTACCTGCTCGAATCCGTGCAGGGCGGCGAACGTTTCGGTCGCTATTCCTTCATCGGTCTGCCTGCCGCGACACACATCTCGGTGCGCGGCAATGAAGTCACGTTGAGCACGCCGCAAGGCGAGACAAAACAACAAGCAGACAACCCGCTGGATTTCATCAGCGATTATCAGAAACGTTTCAAGGTCGCGCCGCTGTCCGGCCTGCCGCGTTTCACCGGCGGACTGGCCGGATACTTCGGTTACGACACGGTGCGTTACATCGAACCGCGTCTGGCCAAGACGCAGAAACCGGACACACTGGGCACGCCCGACATCCTGCTGATGCTGACCGAACAGCTCGCGGTCATCGACAACCTGTCCGGCAAGCTCACCTTCATCGTGTATGTCGATCCGGCGCAGGACGATGCTTATTCGCTGGGACGCGAGCGCTTGCGCGAACTGGTCGCGCTGATGCGCCGCCCGGCGGAGATCCCGTTCGTGCAACCGGTCCCGCACAGCGATGCGAAATCCGAATTCGGCGAAGCCGAGTTCAAGGCTGCAGTCGAGAAATCCAAGCGCTACATCTTCGACGGCGACATCATGCAAGTGGTGCTGTCGCAGCGCATGTCGCAGCCCTTCCCGGCTTCGCCACTGTCGCTGTACCGCGCGTTGCGCAGCATCAATCCCTCGCCCTACATGTTCTATTACGACATGGGTGACCATCATGTGGTCGGCTCCTCGCCGGAGATCCTGGCGCGACTGGAAGGCGAGACCGTCACCGTGCGCCCCATCGCCGGCACGCGTCCGCGCGGCACGACCGTGGAACAGGACATCGCGCTCGCCGAAGAACTGCTGGCCGATCCCAAGGAACTGGCCGAACACCTGATGCTGATCGACCTCGGCCGCAACGACATCGGCCGCGTAGCCGAACACGGCACAGTGAAGCTCACCGACAAGATGGTGATCGAGCGTTACTCGCACGTGATGCACATCGTGTCCAATGTGGAAGCGAAACTGAAACAAGGGCTGGATGCGATGGATGTGCTGAAAGCCACCTTCCCCGCCGGCACCGTTTCCGGTGCCGCGAAAGTGCGCGCGATGGAAATCATCGACGAACTGGAGCCAAGCAAGCGAGGCATCTACGCTGGTGCAGTCGGCTACCTCGGCTTCAACGGTGACATGGACGTCGCCATCGCACTGCGCACTGCCGTGGTGAAAGACAAGACGCTGTACGTGCAGGCAGGTGCAGGCATCGTTGCCGACTCGGTGCGAGACAGCGATTGGATGGAGACACCGAACAAGGCACGCGCAGTGCTGCGCGCGGCGGAGATGGTGATGGACGGGCTCGATGCCCAGAACCACCGCTAGGAGAACACCATGTTATTGATGATAGACAACTACGATTCCTTCACCTACAACCTGGTGCAGTACTTCGCCGAACTCGGTGCGGATGTGGTGGTGAAGCGCAACGACGAGATCACGGTCGAAGAGATCGCGCAGATGAACCCACAGCATCTGGTCATCTCGCCCGGCCCCTGCACGCCGAACGAAGCCGGCATCTCGGTCGCGGCCATCAAACAGTACGCGGGCAAGATCCCCCTGCTTGGTGTGTGCCTCGGCCACCAGAGTATCGGTCAGGCATTCGGCGGGCGTATCATCCATGCCAAGACACTGATGCACGGCAAGACCTCGCTGATCAACCACGACAGCAACAGCGTGTTCACCGGCTTGCCGAATCCGTTCACCGCGACGCGCTACCATTCGCTGGTGATCGAGCGCGAGACGCTACCGGAATGTCTGGAGATCACGGCGTGGACCGATGACGGCGAGATCATGGGCGTGCGTCACAAGACATTGCCGGTGCATGGCGTGCAGTTCCATCCCGAGTCCATCCTCACCGAACACGGGCATGACATGCTGAAAAATTTCCTGGAGGGCAAACCATGAAACCGCAAGACGCACTCAAACGCATCATCGAACATCGCGAGATATTCCATGACGAGATGGTGTCGCTGATGCGCCAGATCATGGGCGGTGAAGTGTCTCCTGTGATGATCGCCGCCATCATCACAGGCCTGCGCGTAAAGAAGGAGACCATAGGCGAGATCGCGGGCGCGGCCAACGTGATGCGCGAGCTTTCCACCAAGGTGGAGCTGGCCGACGACGCCCGGCTGGTGGACACCTGCGGCACCGGCGGCGACGGCGCGCACACCTTCAACATCTCCACCGCGTCCGCTTTCGTTGCCGCCGCAGCGGGCGCGAAGATCGCCAAGCACGGCGGCCGTTCCGTATCTTCGCAGTCGGGCAGTGCCGATGTGCTGGAAGCGCTGGGCATCAACATCAATCTGTCGCCGGAACAAGCGGCGAAGTGCATCAACGATGTCGGCTTCGGTTTCATGTTTGCCCCCAACTATCACAGCGCGATGAAACACGCCGCGCCGGTGCGGAAGGAACTGGGCATCCGCACCCTGTTCAACATCCTCGGCCCCTTGACCAACCCGGCTGGTGCGAAGCAACAGTTGCTGGGTGTATTCCACCGCGACCTGGTCGGCATCCAGGCGCGCGTGTTGCAGCGCCTGGGCAGCAAGCGCGTGATGGTGGTGCACGGTGCGGATGGACTGGACGAGATCACCATCACCGGCGAGACCATGGTGGCTGAACTCAAGGACGGTGAGGTACGCGAGTACACCATCCACCCCGAACAATTCGGACTGAGCACCGCCTCATTGGACGACATCCACACCGACAGCGTGCAAGCTTCGCGCGACATGATCATCGACGTATTGGAGAATCAACAAAGCGCAGCCTTGGACATCGTACTGCTCAATGCCGGCGCGTCGATCTATCTGGCAGGACTGGCTGACACACTGGAACTGGGCATCAAGAAAGCCGCCGAAGTCATCGCCAGCGGCGCGGCGAAAGCCAAGCTGGCGCAACTGGTACAGGTGAGCAACACCTGATCGGCGATGGACACCCCCTCGCAAAACGCGACTGAACTACGCAAGGCGTTCCGCTCGCTGGCTGTGTTGGCGGGTTTATTCCTTTTCGTATGGCTGGCTCCGCACAGCCATATGTTCGAAGGAATCTCGAAATACCAGAGCGTGCACCTGCCGGTCGAGACCGCGTCGCTGATCATCTCCATGCTGGTGTTCGGCGTCGCCTGGAACGCCTACAGCAAGGATCGCGCAGCGAACATCATCATCCTCGCCTGCGCCTCGCTTGCCGTCGGCTTGATCGACTTTGCGCACATGATGTCCTTCGCCGGCATGCCGGATTGGGTGACGCCTGCCGGCCCCGAAAAGGCCATCAACTTCTGGCTGGCTGCGCGCCTGTTGTTCGCCAGCGCCTTGCTGACCGTCGCCCTGCACCCTTGGACGCCGCTTGCGCGCCCAAGCACCCGCTACACTTTTCTGGCCGCTGCGATCCTCACCAGCGCACTGGTGTATTGGCTGGGTCTGTTCCATCAGGATGCCTTGCCGCGCACCTTCATCACAGGCCAGGGGCTGACGACCTTCAAGATCGCGGCGGAATTTTTCATCGTCGCACTGCTGCTGATCGCCGCCGTCCTGTTCTTGCGTCAGGCGCACAACGGCAAACAGCGCAAGGCGGTCGGCCTGTTCAGTGTGGCGGCCATCACCATCCTCAGCGAGCTAAGTTTCACGCTCTATTCCGACGTGACCGACGTCTTCAATCTGCTGGGGCATGTCTACAAGATCATCGCCTATGCCCTGCTCTATCGCACCGTGTTCGTCGGCAGCGTGGAGGAACCTTTCCAGCGCACCATCGAGGCGGAAGAAGCACTGCAGCATGCCAATCGCGCACTCAAGACTTTGAGCGCCGGCAACAAAACGCTGCTGCATGCACGGGAAGAGCGTGCACTGCTTGAGGCGATGTGCCGTGCAGCCGTGGAGAAAGGCGGCTATCTGCTGGCCTGGGTGGGATATGTACAACAGGATGAAGCACGCTCCATCAAACCCGAAGTCTGGCATGCCGTGCAGCCCGGTTATGTGGAATCCCTGCTGTCGACCCTGCAAGAGGTCGCGCTGAACAACGGACCGTCCGGTGTCACCCTGCGTAGCGGCGAGACCACCGTCTGTCAGGACATCGCCAACGACCCGCTGTTCGTCCCGTGGCGTGATGTTGCGCTGCAATACGGTTACCGCGCCAGCATCTCGCTGCCGCTGCGTGACAACGGCAGTGTGTTTGCGACCCTTGCGTTATATGCCGCCACAACGCATGCCTTCACCGAAGACGAGATCGCACTGCTGTCCGAGATGGGCGAAGACCTTTCATTCGGCATCCGCAATCTGCGCATGCGCGCCGAGCGCGACCAAGCCGTGCAAGAAAAACAGCAATTCCTGGAAACGATACAGCAAGGTTTGCAGGACACGGTGCAGGCTATCGCCGCCACTGTAGAGATGCGCGACCCGTATACCGCCGGTCATCAGCGCCGTGTGGCCGATCTGGCCGCCGCCATCGCCGGCGAGATGGGGCTAACCCATGAAGAGATTTTCGCCATCCACCTCGCCGGAGTAGTGCACGACCTGGGCAAGATCTCTATCCCGGCCGAGATACTCAGTAAGCCCGGCCGCCTGAATGAGATCGAGTATTCCTTCATCAAGACCCACCCGCAAAGCGGCTACGACATCCTCAAGGACATCGATTTCCAGTGGCCGGTCGCCGAGATGGTGCTGCAGCATCACGAACGCATGGACGGCTCCGGCTACCCGCAGGGGCTGAAGGGCGAGCAGATCCTGCCGGGGGCGCGCATACTCGCCGTGGCCGATGTGATCGAGGCGATGGCATCGCACCGCCCCTACCGCACCGGGCTCGGTATCGAGTCCGCATTGCAGGAGATACGCGCGCACCGTGGCACAGGGTTTGATGCCGACGTCGCGGATGCCGCGTTGCGACTCTTTTCAGAAAACAAATATCAACTCTAAACATTCCAGATGGTTTCAGTTCAGCATCAATTTCCGCCGCTCACCGGGGACAACAACGCAGATATCCAAAACTGGATGGTCGCACTGTCCGATACTTTCGCACCGAAAGAGATCGAGCTGATCCGGCAGGCTTGCGAATTCGCCGCCCCGCTCTACGTGGGCAGCACCGACATCAGCGGCACACCGTTGTTGCAACATGCGCTGGGCTCGGCCGCCATCCTGATCGGCCTGAATATGGACGCCGAGGCCATCGCGGCCACCGCGCTGCATGCCGTGCCGAACTTCATCAAGGATGCGCACCTCGTACTGCGCGAACGCTTCGGCCCCAATGTGGCCGGACTGGTGGAAGGCATCTCGCGCATGGAACACGTGCGCCAGTTCAGCGAAGTACGCAATCAGCCCAGCGCCGAAGAAACCGCACAGCAGGTCGAGACCATGCGCAAGATGCTGCTGGCGATGGTGGAAGATATCCGCGTGGTGCTGATCAAACTCGCCGAACGCACCCAGACGCTGCGCCACCTTTCGCAAGCGAGCGACGAGCTGCAACGCCAGGTCGCCCAGGAGACACAGAGCATCTTCGCGCCGCTGGCCAACCGCCTCGGCGTATGGCAGATCAAGTGGGAACTGGAAGACCTTTCCACGCGCTATCTGGAACCGGTGCTGTACAAACAGATCGCCAAATCGCTGGACGAGAAGCGCGTGGATCGCGAGCGCTACATCACCGACCTCGTCGCGCAACTGCAGCAGACGCTGAAGGATGCCGGCATCGAAGGCGAAGTGAGCGGCCGCCCCAAACACATCTACAGCATCATCAACAAAATGAAGCGCAAGCATCTGGCCTTCGAGGAGCTGTACGACGTGCGCGCGGTGCGCATCCTCGTCGACGACATCGAGCAATGCTATGCCGCCCTGTCGCTGGTGCACGAGCTGTGGCTACCGATACAAAAAGAGTTCGACGACTACATCGCCAAACCGAAACCCAACGGCTACCGCTCACTGCACACCGCCGTGCTCGGCCCGCGCCGACTGTCGGTGGAAGTGCAGATCCGCACACGACAGATGCATCACGATTCCGAGCTCGGTGTCGCCGCCCACTGGCGTTACAAAGAGAACAAAAAATCCGAAGGCGGTCTGGACGAAAAAGTCGCCTGGCTGCGTCAGGTGCTGGCATGGAAAGCGGAACTGGCAGACAGCGGCGAATTGCAGGAACAGCTCAGCAATGAACTGATCCAGGACCGGGTGTATGTGCTGACCCCGCAAGGCAAAGTGATCGACTTGCCCGCAGGCGCGACACCGGTGGACTTCGCCTACGTGCTGCATACCGACTTGGGCCACCGCACGCGCGGCGCGAAAGTGGACGGCAACATCGTGCCGCTCAAACATCAGTTACAGACCGGCCAGCGTGTCGAGATACTCACCGTCAAACAAGGCGGCCCCAGCCGCGACTGGGCCAATCCGCAACTCGGCTATCTGAAGAGTTCACGCGCACGCGCCAAAGTGCGCCACTGGTTCGCCGAACAGAATCTGGACGACAGCATTGCGCAAGGCCGTGCCCTGCTGGATCGCGAACTGCACCGCGTCGGCGTCAACGACGTGAATCTGGAGAAGCTGGCCCAGCAACTGCGCTACAACAAGCCGGACGATCTGTACGCCGCACTCGGCCGCGGCGACATCACCCCGCGTCGCGCCAGTCTGGCACTGGTGCCGGAAGCACCCGCCCAGCGCAAAGCCGTAGCAAGCAGCAGCACGTCGCAAGCTCCCAAGCGCGTATTGATCGAAGGCGAAAGCTCTCTGACCTACAAACTCGCCCTGTGCTGCCATCCTGAATACCCCGCCCACATCGTCGGCTACGTCACCCGCGACCGCGGCATCACCATCCACCGCCACGACTGCCCGTTCATGCAGCGGGTTCCGGAAGAACGCGAGGACAGGTTGCTGGATGCGAAGTGGACTAGCTGAACGCCAGCATTCAACCCGCTAACTGTGCGCACCGCTGCGGTGCGCACGCGACTCCTTTCATGGCACACATGCACCACACGGCAGCAGACAACGCCTGTCCATAGCATGGAACAAGGCTGTACCAGTCATGGCACAGCAATTGCTTGGTTGTAGTAATCGCAACAATTGTCACGATTACTACAAGGAACTGCTGCATGTTAAAGAGTCACCAGATGCAATTATCTCCACAAGAAAAACGCTGGCTGCCATGGCTGGGCAAGACCGGAAAACTGGCCATGGGCTGGGCCTGTCGCGTGAACCGGCATCGCTATTCGATACTCGAGCAAACCTTCGAAGGCATCGCTGCGAACCGTGTCAAGATCCTGCAGGGCTGGACCGAACAGCAGTGGGCTCATCTGGAAAGTCTGGGCGTGGATATCTCACGCCACTTCAATGATCGCAGTGTGGTGCAGGACAACATAGATCGCGCGCATTTCCAGGACTTCTCCGAATTATTCGTGATCGACACGCTGGGCAAGGTCGTTTCATCTACATACGCCCGGCGCATCGGGCAATCAGACCAGGACAGGCGCGCGCTGCAACAAGGGCTTAAACAGCCATTCCTGCACGGTCCATACGTGGACCAGATGACGTTGGAAATCGGCCCCTCTTCTTCTCGCTTCCATGATGCCGTGACATTGATGTTTTACCTGCCGCTGACGCGACAGGGGATTACGCTGGGTTGTCTGTGTGGTCGCGTACCGAACGACGTGATCGGCGACCTGATCCAGCGCGAGGCCGGGCATATCTATCACGAGTCGGGCGACAACTATCTGTTCATGGTGAAACCGGTGTTCGATCCCGGCATCCGTCAAGGGACGGCGCTCTCGCGCTCGCGTTTCGAAGACAGTACCTTCAGCCACGGCGACAATCTGAAGGATGGTTTGCAGACCGAATACGGCATGGTGAAGGTGCGCAACCATACCGAACTGGAACTGATGTTCACCGACCCGGCGACGCATGAGCTGCATCCCGGCGTGCGCGAAACCATACGTCACGGAGAGAACCTGTTTGTGACCTATCCGGGCTATTCCGACTATCGGCACATCCCGGTGGTAGGAAAAGGCACGACCTTCCGCCTGCCCGGCTCCCTTGATACATGGGGCATGATGTGCGAAGCAGACCTGGAGGAAGTGTTCCGCTTCCGTTCCGTCAATTTCCGCATGATGCACATCTATCTGATGGTCGCGTTCGCCACCTGGCTGGTGACTATGGTCGCAGGATATGGCCTGTCGCTCGGCATGCTGGAGACAGGGTTGATCAACCTGTCCATGCTGGCAGTCGGTGCCGCCTTGTTCTATCGCTTCGGCACCCGACCCGTGGTGACGCGGGTACGGGACATGGGCCGCATGATACGCAGCATCGCCGAAGGCGGTGGCAACCTCGCCCAGCGCGTCCCGCGCGAGCAGAACATCGTTGATGAACCGGCGATGGTGGCGCAATGGGTGAACAGCTTCATCGACAACCTTGATGGCACAGTCGGACGCGTCATCAACGGCATCGACGATATGGACAGCATCCAGGAACAGATGGCTGCACGCAGTCAGGAAGCGGCCCATGCGACCAATCAGGTACTGTCTGCGATGCAGGAGATCACGACTTCTCTGCAGAAACAACTCGCGGACATCGACATCGCCAACCAGACTGCCGGTGAGATCAGGCAAGCCATGCATGCCGCGGTGGAGCAAGCCAAGACACAGTTCGAAGTGGTCTCCAGCCGGACCCAGGGGATACGCACCTCGATCGACGAATCGTCCCGCACCATACGCACACTCAGCGACAGCACCGCACAGATCGGGCAGATCGTGAGCGTGATCAACGAGATCGCCGATCAGACCAATCTGCTGGCACTGAATGCCGCGATCGAAGCCGCACGTGCCGGCGAGTCCGGCAGAGGCTTCTCCGTCGTCGCAGACGAGGTACGTAAACTGGCGGAGCGCACCGCCAAGGCGACACACGAGATCAGCAACATGATTTCCACTGTGCAGGGGCAGGCACGCAATGCAGTATTCACCATGGAATCAGGTATCGAAAATATGGAAGAAGGCCTGCGCCTGGCCGAGGTCG
This sequence comes from Pseudomonadota bacterium, assembly GCA_043826585.1. Classification (GTDB taxonomy): domain Bacteria; phylum Pseudomonadota; class Gammaproteobacteria; order Burkholderiales; family Gallionellaceae; genus Sideroxyarcus. The sequence continues at coordinate 4,514 of JBDRPZ010000003.1, read as the reverse complement.
CAGCTGCCGACAAGTCCGGCATGCAAAACATCATGGAGCGCATGTTCACCATCATTCAGGACATCTCACACGGTGCCATGAGCCATGGCGAGAATGTGAAAGGCGTGGCAAAAGTCACCGAGTCCATGCGCAATGCACTCAACGAACTGGACTTCAGTGCCACCCAGGCACGCCAGACGGCGAATCGCATGAAAGGATTGGCAGACCAGTTCCAGGTAAGCCAGAACCAAGCCGCCTGACCACCCGACTTCGACCATTTCCGGGAAGGCTACCGCCTTCCCGGCACCACCTCTGTTAAACTGCGCGCCGCTGTCGTTTCAGGTTTTGTTCGGCTCGCCGTAGCGCCGTTCCATTTTCATGGATCGGGTCAGACGGTCCGCGTGTAGCTGACATCATCATGAAGCGATGGAATGTGCCGTATCAACGCGCTGCCAGTGTGCAGGTCTGCAGATCCTATGAGGTACGAAGCTTTGTCGCCGCGCTTGCATCGCAAGCACGCACACGCTTTTTTCGTCCATATCGCATGGATGTCGTGTCTTCATTTCTGTCTTCCCCATGCACTGTCGGCGCCCATAACTTAAAGGGTAGCCATGTCTTCATCTTCTAAAATCATCCAAGCGTTGCTTGCAGCCGCTTTCGCCTCCGTCACTCTGCTGACTTCCAACCTGTCGCTGGCTCAGCCGGTGCTGCGCGTTTCCGCCATCCCCGATGAATCGCCGACCGAGTTGCAGCGCAAGTTCAAACCGTTGGGCGAATATCTGGAAAAGAAGCTGGGCATGAAGGTCGAGTTCACGCCGGTCACCGATTACGCCGCTTCGGTGGAAGGTCTGATCAACGACAAGCTGGACATGGTGTGGTTCGGCGGCTTCACTTTCGTGCAAGCCAAAGTGCGCAGCCACGACAAAGTGATCCCGCTGGTGCAACGCGCGGAAGATGAGAAATTCCAGTCCGTGTTCATCACCACACACTCAGACATCACTTCCCTGCAAGACCTGAAAGGCAAGACCTTCACCTTCGGTTCCGAGTCTTCCACTTCCGGTCACCTGATGCCGCGCTCCTTCTTGTTGGCCGCGCACATCAATCCCGACATCGACATGAAGCGTATCGCTTTCTCCGGCGCGCATGATGCGACCGTCGCGGCTGTTGCCGGTGGCAAGGTGGATGCGGGTGCATTGAATATCTCGGTATGGAACAAGCTGGTGGCAGCAGGCAAGGTCGATACCAAAGCCGTGCGCGTGTTCTACACCACACCGGGCTACTACGATTACAACTGGACCGTGCGTTCCGACATGAAGCCCGCGCTGCGCGAAAAGCTGGCCAAGGCCTTTCTTGATCTGAATGCGAGCAATGCGCACGACAAAGAGATCCTCGATCTGCAACGCGCGTCCAGCTTCATCCGCACCAAGGCCGAGAACTACAGCGCGATCGAAACTGCCGCACGCAGCGCAGGTCTGCTGAAGTAAGCATGTCGTTCGTATTACGCGAAGTCAGCGTGCGCCATGCTTCGGCGGCGCGCGCCGACTTGGGCCATGCGTTGAATGCGGTGTCACTGAAAATCGACCAAGGCGAGCAGATCGCCTTGATCGGCCCGTCTGGTGCGGGCAAGACGACTTTGCTGCACACGCTGGCCTGCGCCCATCCGCCGACTTCCGGCGATTTCTCCGTGTTCGGCACGCAACCATGGACGCTGCAACATGCGGCGCGCCATGTATTGCGCGCACGGCTGTTCCTCGCACCACAGACACCGCCTCTGCCACCACGGCAACGTGTGGTGACAGCGGTGCTGGCGGGCTGTTTGCCGCAATGGGGTTTCTGGAAAAGCATCGCCTCGCTGATCAAGCCCCGCGATCCCGATACCGCGTATGACGCGTTGGCGCGTTTCGATCTGCAAGACAAGTTGTATGCGCGCGTGGATCGTTTGTCCGGCGGCGAGCGTCAACGTTGCGGCATGGCGCGGTTTTTGGTTTCCAGTGCCGATGCGTTTTTGGTGGACGAGCCGCTGTCCGCGCTCGACCCCACCCTGTCGCGGCAGACATTGCACACCTTGCAAACGGAAGCTTCCGCACGCAAGGCCACACTGGTGTGCAGCCTGCATCAGGTGGAACTGGCGCTGGAATATTTTCCGCGCATCATCGGTCTGCGTGATGGCCGCATCGTGTTCGATGCTGCACGTGCAGAAGTGACGGAAGAGATGATCGCCGCACTCTATCGCAATGCAAAGAATGACGAACCGAGTGAAGTAGTCTCTCCTGAGCCTGAACCAGTCGAAGCGCATTTCGCATGAAGGTGAGCGCAACACATCCCGATCCCGCCTGGCGGGGACGCGTCACGGCAACTATTGTCGCGTTGCTGCTGTTGTGGCCGATGCTGGTCGCCAGCGAATTCAAACCGTGGATATTGCTCGATGCGCAGAGTCTCGGCGCGACCTGGGATTTTCTGTCTGGTTTCTTTCCGCCTGCGCATTCCAAAGAATTTCTGATGCTGATGCTGGAAGCGACCTGGCAGACCGTTGCCATCGCCACTGCCGGACTCACGCTGGCCTTGCTGGGTGCGATCCCGCTGACCTTGCTGGCGACGGCCTCCCTGTCGGTATCGAAACTGGAAACAGGACACATGCGCATCGCAGGTGCGTTAGTTCGGCAATCCGCGCGCTGGCTGTTGGTGGTGTTGCGCAGCGTGCCGGAACTGGTGTGGGCTTTGTTGCTGGTGCGCATCGTCGGGCTCGGCCCGACGGCAGGCGTGCTGGCTATCGCACTCACCTACAGCGGTATGCTCGGCAAGGTCTATGCAGAGATCCTCGAATCCTCCGAGGCGCATGCCACCGAAGCATTGCTGCAAAACGGTAGCGGCCGACTGTCAGCTTTGTTCTATGGCGCACTGCCAGCGGCGGGCTCCGAGTTGGTGTCTTACACCACCTATCGTTGGGAGTGCGCGATACGCGGTTCGGTGGTGATGGGTTTCGTTGGCGCGGGCGGCATCGGCCAGCGCATGGATGAATCGATGAAGATGCTGGCGGGCGCGGAAGTTTCCACCATGTTGATCATCTTCGTGTTGCTGGTGGCGGGTGCCGATCAGGTCAGTACTTTCTTGCGCAAACGATTGGGCTGAGATGAATACACGCCGCCCTACGCCACCGCCCGTCATCGCACCTGCCACGCTGGCTTTGCTGGTCGGACTGCTGACGCTGGTTGCAGCCAGTTTCTATACACTGAATATCAAGTGGAGTGAATTGTTCACGGCAAGTGCTGTGCGTTCCAGCATGGAATTCCTGCAAGGCTTTGCACCGCCGGAGATGGCCGCGCCATTCCTGATGCGCGTCGCCGAAGGCACGCTGGAGACGCTGTCCATGTCCGCATTGGGAACGATCATCGCGTTCGTGATCGGACTCGCATTGGCACTGCCCGGCAGCGGACGCTTCGGCAATGTCGCGCGTGCGAGTGTGCGACTGATACTCAATGTGTTGCGTTCGATACCCGAACTGGTGTGGGCTGTGATCCTGTTGATCGCAGCGGGTCTGGGGCCGTTCGCGGGCACGCTGGCGCTGGCGATACACACCAGCGGCGTGCTCGGCAGATTGTTCGCTGATGCGCTGGAGAACCTGCCGCCTGCCTGCGAGGACACCTTGCGCATCAATGGTGCCAGTGCGCTGAATGCGTTCTGCTACGCGGCACTACCGCAGATATTGCCGCAACTGATGTCCTACACGCTGTATCGCTGGGAGAACAACATCCGTGCCGCGGCCATCCTCGGCATCGTCGGTGCGGGCGGTTTGGGGCAGATGCTTAAATATCACCTGTCGCTATTCCAGATGCAGCAGGCCGCCACGGTCATCATCGCAATGCTGTTGATGATCACAGTGGTGGATGCGGTCAGTTTCTGGTTGCGTCGCAGGATGACTGGGAACTAGCGCCTACTCGATAAAGCGCTGCAAGGCTTCAACATCGAACGGCCAGCCAAGCTCGCTGCCGTTATCCAGTCTTTTCACCACCGGGATGCGCGTGCCGTAGCGTTCCAGCAGGTCATCGTCATCCACGATATCGATATGCTCCGCCTCAATAGCAAGCTGTGCGAGCAAGGCTTCGGCCTGCTCGCACAGATGGCAAAACGTCGTGCTGTAGAGAACCAGCTTCATCAGTAGTCGGTGTAACCCTTCTCGCCCGGCGTATAGAAAGTATCCATGTCCGGCGGTGTCAGCTCGGCTCCGCTTTCCAGCTTACTCACCAGATCCGGATTGGAGATGAAAGGGCGACCGAAGGCGACCAGATCGCCTTTCTGGGCATCGAGGTCGGCATTGGCGCGCGCCGCATCGTAGCCGCCGGAGAGGATATATTTTCCCTTGAAGTTGGCACGTATCTTCTGCTTCAACTCGGGACTGACTTCCGGTGCGCCCATCGAGCTGTGATCAACGACATGGATGTAGACCAGGCTGATCGCATTCAGCTCTTCGACCAGACGCAGATACAGCGCATCCATCTTGGCATCCGGTGCGGCACCGTTGAATACACCGTAGGGCG
>JBDRPZ010000002.1:0-35493 GCA_043826585.1 Pseudomonadota bacterium | reverse complement strand
GCGTGAGCGCGGTGTCTTCCAAACCGAGGCGCATCTTGGCAGTGACGGGGATGTGTGGTGGTACGGCTCGTCGGGTGGCGGCGACGATGGCGTGTATCTGCTCTGGGAACTGGAGCAGCACCGCGCCGCCGCCGTTCCGATTCACCAGCGGGGAGGGGCAGCCGAAGTTGAGGTCGATGCCCGGTGCGCCGAGTGAGGCGGCAAAGGCGGCATTCTCCGCGAGGCAGACCGGATCACTGCCCAGCAATTGCACACGCACGGGTACGCCGGCACGTGTGCAGCCGCCGCGTTCCAGTTCCGGCACGGTATTGAGAAAGGTTCTTCTGTTGAGCAGATGGTTCGTCACCCGTACGAATTCCGCCACGCACAGGTCGATGCCGCCGAGCCGCGTCAGGATGTCGCGCAGGCTGTGGTCGGCAAGGCCATCCATTGGGGCAAGAATCAGGCGCATGTCGTTCGGGGTGATGGCGGGGGGCGCATTCTAAAGGGAAGCGCTATAAATCCAAACTCCGTCGCAATGGATAGGTTGCATCGTGTCTTGCCGGGCGCGCTGAATTCTTTGAAACGTCCCAAAAGCAAACGCCGCATCTATGCGGCGTTATCTTTATGTCGGCATCATGGGTTGCCGAAGCGTTCAGCCAAGCTGGCTGATTGGTGTCGCGTCTAATTGTGATGAATCATCGCGGGGTCGATAAGCTGCTCCCTTCTTCGGGTTGGCATTCATGTTGTTGCGACTTCAATTATTTTATACACCCCTTGCTGGGCACATTCAATCGAGTATTTTTCTCATGTATACAGTTCGGAGTCAGGGCGCTGTTTCCACACAAGGAATTTCTGTGTTGCCGATGAAAGGAATCAGGCGATGTACATTGATTCCGTCGGTAAGGGGCTGTGTTTATTCCATGTCCGCCGGTTTGGCGCGCATCTTCGCGGCGAAGTGATAAAGAAACGCTGTTTGGTAAACACGTTATCCCTGGTGTGATAAGAAAACCCCATTTTCTATATATGTCTGCGTCATCGACATGCCGTTAGAATGTGTCGATAAAATATAAAAATATCGACATATATCATTGACGTGTCGATGTCATCGACATTAGACTGCGGTCGTGTCGATAAAAGGCTGAATAATAAACATGAGCACAAACAGCTGGCTGCCCGACCGGGCCTATAACGAACTCCCTTTGTTGCCTCCTGCTGAGGATGTGGAAACGCGCGCGGTGTTGCGGCAGTGCATTACGGCACGCGCTGCTTTGGCGGAATTGAAGCAGGCGGGGGCGTTGATTCCCAATCCGGCGGTGCTGATCAATACCTTGCCTTTGCTTGAGGCGCGCGCCAGCTCGGAGATCGAAAATATTGTGACGACGACGGATGCGTTGTTTCGCCATGCGGGCAATGATGCGCAGGCCGATCCCGCTACCAAGGAGGCATTGCGCTACAGCCGTGCATTGTTCGAGGGATTTGCGGCGCTAAAGCTGAGGCCACTTAATACGCGCACTGCTGAGCAGGTGTGTTCCACGATCAAGGGCGTGGAGATGGCGGTGCGTCGCACACCGGGTGTGACTTTGATGAACGATGCGACGGGCGAAACAATATATACGCCGCCCGAGGGTGAGGCGCTGTTGCGCGACAAGCTGGCGAACTGGGAGCGCTTCCTGCACAACGAGAGGGAGCTTGATCCGTTGATTCGTATGGCTGTCGGACATTACCAGTTCGAGGCGATCCATCCTTTCAACGACGGTAACGGGCGCACGGGTCGGGTGTTGAACAGTCTGTTTTTGATTCAGGAAGGTTTGCTGACGCTGCCGATCCTCTATCTGAGTCGCTACATCATCCAGAACAAGGCGGATTACTACCGCTTGTTGTTACAGGTGACGCGCGAGGATGATTGGGAATCGTGGTTGCTTTACATCATCAAGGGGGTGGAGGAGACAGCCAACTGGACGACTGCGAAGATCGCGGCGATCCGTGCCTTGTCGGAACACACTGCGGACTATGTTCGTGCAAGTCTGCCCAAGATCTATAGCCATGAGTTGGTAAGTCTGATCTTTGCGTTGCCGTATTGCCGCATCAGTAGCCTGACTGATGCGGGCATCGCAAAACGTCAGACTGCATCGCAATACTTGAAACAGTTGGTTGAGGTCGGTGTGCTGACTGAACTGGAAGCGGGCAAGGAAAAGCTGTTCATCCATCCCAAATTGATGCAACTGCTTACGCGCGAGAGCAACGAGTTCACGCCATACGGAAATGCTGAGTAATGAACGTGGTTGGCGTGATGTAAACAAGAAGCCTCGCAGTGATGCGAGGCTTCTTGTTTTGGAGGCTGGACTATTCCATGTCCGCCGGTTTGGCGCGCATCTTCGCGGCGATGTGGTCGGCTTGGGAGATGTGCAGCAGGTCGGTCATTCTGCGCATCAGGTGGTTCTCGTGGGCGCTGAGGTGGCGATCGGCGTAGGCGACTTGCCACATGTATTCGACGATGCGGCCTCTTTCTTCTCTCCCCAGTTCGCGGGTGATGAGCGAGGTGAATTGGTGCAGGTCGTGCGCTTGCTGTGCAGTGTGCTGGCCTAGTGCTGAGAGTTGTTGCACTTCGCTGTCGCTGAGTTGAAAGCGTTCTTTGAGGATGCGCAATACGGCGGCCATCTCTGCTTCGCTGCTTTCGGCATCCGCGCGCATGATTTCTATCATCAATACGGCGGTGGCGAGTTGCAGGGTGTGTTGCGGCTGCGGCGCGTCGTTGGTCGGGATCAGACTGGAGAAGAATTCGTTCAGTTTGCTGAGCATGGTGTTCGAGTCGTTGCGTTGAAGCGGATGGCGTTAATAGTGCGGCGGTCTTTCGTTTGCAGCGGGGCCTGTGTTCCCGGCTTCTGCAAGTCCGCGGATCTGGGCAGCGAGTTCGCGGCAGAAGTCTTCCAGCCGCTCTATCTTCTGTTGTTGCTGGTAGACGGTCTTGTTCAGTTCTTCGATCAGGTCTTCCTGGAAGGTGATCTTTTCTTCGATGTGGATCAGTCGTTCGTCAGTCATGCGCGTGTTCGGTTTGTGTGGCATTGGGCCGGGGGCGCATTGTAGCGCACCCAATATCATCGTTTGATTGACACCAGAACGAGCGTTCTCTAGGATGCGGGGTCGCCTGTTATTGCAGGAGCTTGAACCATGCAACCTGATACTACTTCCCCGATCCCAGTCGCAATCTATCAAACTGCCGATGGCTCCATCTCTACCGAGGTCAGGTTGGAAGGCGAGACTGTCTGGCTTTCGCAAAAGCAGATGGCGGAGCTGTTTGATAAAGATGTTCGCACCATTAATGAACACATAATCAATGTGTTCGATGAAGGCGAGCTGGGGCGGGAGGCAACTATCCGGAATTTCCGGATAGTTCGGCAAGAGGGTTCCAGACAGGTAGAGCGCGAGATTGAGCATTACAATCTTGATGTGATTATCTCGGTCGGCTATCGCGTCAAATCCAGGCAGGGTACGCAATTCCGCATTTGGGCCAATCGGGTGCTGAAAGAATACTTGGTGCAAGGCTATGCACTGAATCAGCAGCGCCTTGAGGCTCAGCAGGAGAATATCAAGCAGCTTGAGCGCACGTTGACCTTGTTTCAGCAGACATTGATCGAGCAGGCTAACCTGCCGGAGGCACGCGGGCTGGTGAGTGTGATCGCAGGCTATGCGCGCACTTTTGTTTTGCTCAATCAGTTCGACAGCGAGCGCTTGCCGCTGGAAGGGTTCGCCACCACCATACACTACGAAATCCGCGAGGGTGAGGCGCTTGAGGGCATTGCGGCGCTAAAGGCGGATTTGATTGCACGCAACGAAGCTTCGGCTTTGTTCGGAAACCAGAAGGATGACAGTTTTGCGGGCATCCTTGGAAATATCCTGCAATCGTTTGATGGGGAGTTTGTTTATTCCAGTGTCGAGGAGCAGGCAGCGCACCTGTTGTACTTCGTTATCAAGAATCATCCGTTTTCAGACGGTAACAAACGTATCGGTGCCTTCCTGTTTATATGGTTCTTGCAGCGCAACCGACACCATTTGAAGCAGGATGGGGAATTGAAGATCAACGACAACGCGCTGGCTGCGATTGCGCTACTGGTGGCGCAAAGCGATCCAGCCCAGAAACAATTGATGATTCATCTGATCATGAACTTGATCCGGAGCTGATACATGCGCGCAAGCCTGACATATTCAGCACGTTCACTTGCTGCTCATCTTAAACGTGGCGGCGTGATCGCTTATCCCACCGAGTCCTGCTACGGCCTCGGTTGCGATCCGCGCAATCGGCGCGCGGTGCAGCGCATCCTGAAGTTGAAGCAGCGCCCGCAGCGCAAGGGGCTGATCCTGATCGCGTCGGACTATCATCAAGTTGAGACTTTCATCCAGCCGCTCACGGCGGCGGAGCAACTGCGCTTGCAGCAGGACGGCGCGCAGGCGGTGACCTATCTGATGCCGGCGAAACCTTCGTGTCCTCGCTGGTTGCGCGGTGAGCATGCATCGATGGCAGTGCGGCTGACGGCACATCCCTTCGCGCAGCAGTTGTGCCGCAGTGTGGACAGTGCGCTGGTATCGACCAGCGCCAACCGCAGCGGTATGCGCGCGGCGAAGACCTATGCCGAGTGCAGCCGTATGTTCGGTAAAAGCGTGTGGGTATTGCGCGGTCGGGTGGGCAAACGCAAGCGTCCTTCGACGATCAAGGCGTGGGCCGGTGATAGAATCGTGCGCTCGTAAACGCATTCGGAGAAGTACATGAGCAACGTCGATCCATCCGCCGTCAAAACCTACCTGCTGGAACTGCAGGAACTCATCGTCGATCGCCTGGAGCAGGTCGATGGCAAGAAGTTCATCCGCGACAAGTGGACGCGCGCCACAGGTTCCGGCGGCATCGGCAAGGGCGAGGGCATCAGCTGCATCATCGAGGAAGGCAATGTGCTGGAGCGCGGCGGTGTGGCGTTCTCGCATGTGCAGGGCGACAAGATGCCGGCTTCGGCCACGGCGCACCGTCCCGAGCTGGCCGGTTGCTCGTGGGAGGCGATGGGCGTTTCGCTGGTGATGCATCCACGCAACCCGTATGCACCGACCTCGCATGCCAACGTGCGCATGTTCATGGCGCACAAGCCGGACGGCGACAAGGTGTTCTGGTTCGGCGGCGGCATGGACCTCACGCCTTACTACGGCTTCGAGGAAGATGCGCAGCACTTCCACCAGATCTGCAAGAACTCGCTGGCGCCGTTCGATCCGTCGCTGCATCCGAAATTCAAGAAGTGGTGCGACGAGTATTTCTTCCTCAAGCACCGCAACGAGCCGCGCGGTGTGGGCGGCATCTTCTTCGACGACCTGAACACGCCGGACTTCGACACCTGCTTCGCCATCCAGCAGAGCGTGGGCGACCATTACCTGTCGGCTTATGTGCCGCTGCTGGAGAAGCGCAAGGACATGCCTTACGGCGAGCGCGAGCGCGACTTCCAGCTGTATCGTCGCGGCCGCTATGTGGAGTTCAACCTGGTGATCGACCGCGGCACCATCTTCGGCCTGCAGTCCAACGGCCGCACCGAATCCATCCTGCTGTCCATGCCGCCGCTGGTGAAGTGGCGCTACGACTGGCACCCGGAAGCGGGCACGCCGGAAGCGGAGTTGTACGACAAGTATTTGGTGCCTAAAGACTGGGTCTAATCTTCTAGCGGGAGGTCAGCATGCAGCCGAAGCAACACTGGGAAGAAGTCTATACGACCAAATCAACCGACTCGGTGAGCTGGTTCCAGCCGCATGCTGCGCTCTCGCTGGATCTGATCCGCGCCACGGGTCTGGGCAAAGACGCGGGCATCATCGATGTCGGCGGCGGTGCTTCCACGTTGGTGGATGATCTGCTGGCGAACGGCTACAACGATCTCACCGTACTCGATCTTTCCATGCACGCACTGGAAGCGGCGCGCCACCGGTTAGGCAAGGACGAGAACATGGTGCGCTGGATCGAGGCGGACATCACTACGGTCGATCTGCCGGCCAAGCGTTACGACATCTGGCACGACCGTGCCGTGTTCCATTTCCTCACCACACCCGAACAACGTGAAGCCTATGTGCAGACTGTGTTCCGTTCGGTGAAGCCGGGCGGGCATGTGATCGTGGCGACCTTTGCCGAGGATGGCCCGGAGCAATGCAGCGGCCTGCCGGTGATGCGCTATCGCCCTGAAGAATTGCACGACCAGTTCGGCGAAGCGTTCACGTTGTTGAAACACACCAAGGAAGCGCACCACACGCCGGCCGGCAAGGTGCAGCAATTCGTCTACTGTTATTGCCGCCGGGCAGTTTCCTGACGTTTTCTGTACTAGCACAAAAGCAAAACCCGCCGATGGCGGGTTTTGTTTTTTTGGGGGAGAAGGGCTTGGGTCAGTAGCTCTCGCGCTGATAGATGAACGCGTCATCGCCTTTGTAGATGCCGAAGGTGGCCCGGCCGGGCACGCTCGGATCGACCGCCGCACCGTTGCTGCCGGTCAGCAGGTAGGTCGGTGCGTTCAGGCTGAAGTCGGCACTGCCCGCGACACCGGGTGCGTTCACCGTGAAAGTGCGTATGCCGCCAGTCACGGCGGCAGCACCCGGTGCGTTGATGCTCACCGCGCCACCCAATCCAGTGATGTTGGAGACCACCACGTTGCCGCCCGCCGTGCTGAGTGCGCTGTCGAACGATGTCGCATCATCCGTGCTGCTGGTCAACCAGTTCGCGCCGCCGTAGAACTGCACCGTCACCCGCATGCCGAGCGGCAGCAATTCCGAGCCATAGTTGTTGTTCATCTTGGCGCGTCCGCTGACGATCTTGATGCCGCCTTCGATGGAGGTGCCGACCACGCTGCGCAGTGAGCTGGCATTCGCATCTGCCGCACGCAGGTAGATGTCGGTCGGTGCGGTGGGCGAAGTGGCGAAGGTGTAGGTCGGGGTCGCGGATGTGCCCAGGATGGTGCTGCCCTGATTGAAGGCAGTGGCAGCGATGGCGGTATTGGACAGCGCACCGGCGGCAGCGGCCGGCGGGTTCTGCGTGGTGGTGCTGCCTGCCGCATCCCATGCTTCCAGCGTCACGGCCTGGGCGAAATGGGGCGAGGTGTTGTCGCTGCCGTCATAGTTCAGGGTGATGCCGTCGCTGGCATTGGCTGCACTGACGTTGACCGTGAAGGATTGGCCGGAGTAAGCCCAGCCTGCCACGGGGCAAGTCTGTCCGGTGGGGCAGGTCGTCATCGGTGCGGTCACATAAGTGTTGAAATGGTGCGGCACGAAATTGCCGACCACGCCCGCGATGGCGGTGCCCGTGCCGTCATCGCATACCGTGCCGCTGGCACTGGTGTTGCCGGTGGCGCTGAGGCCGGATAGCAGGTAGCTGCCGCTGCTCAGTGTGGCGGTCAGGTCGCCGTTGCCGACCTCGCTCCAGTTGAGTGTGGTGATGGTCGTCGCGCCATTGCTAAATGCGGGGAGGAGGCCTGCACTGAATGTGCCGTCGGACGATGAAATGCCGCTTGGCTGGCACTTGGTGAAGGAAATTGTCACGCTCTCGGGGACATTGTCGGGGGCTGTGAGATGCAAATTCTCTTTGCCGAAGTTCGGCGTCGCGGTCGGAGTCGCCAAGCCGTTGTAAGCCGTCACCGTAGCCGAGAAATCAGTGCCCGCCTTGATCGGCCCGGCCGTGACAGCCGAGATGCCGAAGTGATGCGGAGCGACGACGAATTGCCCGCTGGTGCCGGTCTGCGCGGCGGCGGCGCTGTTGCGCATCCACAGATCGACCTTGCCGACATCGGCGTAGTTGAACGTGAAGGGGCCGGCAGAGGGGCTGTCGCCGGCGAAGCTGGCGGTCAGTGTGGAGGCAGACCATGAGGTCGGTTCTGCGCCGTTCGCGGTGCACAGCGGCAAGGTGACGGTGGTGAGGACGCCATCGACATCGCCCGTGAAGCTTGCTTGCACGCCCGCATTCGCTACCGGGTTATGGCATGACAAGGCGAACGCCATGTCGCGCGTGCGCACCTGTACCGGGTGGAGGCGGGTCGGTACACCTGCTGAGTTCAAAGCGGTGATGTAGACATTGGCGACATCCACGCCTGCCACTTGCGGCGACCAGGCGAGCACCGCGCAGGTCTGTCCCGGCGCGCCGAATGCGATGTTATGCACGCAGGCACTGTCGGTGAACGCGTAGCCGGGCTGGCTATAGGTGATGGTGTTGGATAGTTCGGCGATGGGCGTGTTCGCGAGCAGATCCACGCCGCCCGTATCAGCCACATAGATGGAGACCGTGTCGGCGTTCTGATAGGTGAAGTACAGGGAGACTGAACTCTCGCCCGCGCCAAAGGTGTAGCGCGCTTGTCCACTGTTGGCGGCGCCCGTCGTCAGAGTGCCGGTGCCCGCGCCTATGCTCCAGTCGCCCGCCCCGGTGCTGGTCGAGAGATCGATGGTGTGGCCGGTCAAGGCGACGTGTGCGGCGGTATGCGGTGAGATCGCCACGGGCACGGTGGAATAAGCCATCGCGGTGGTGGGCGCGTCGATGCTCACGTGATCGAGCAGGGAAGCACAGGTGCGCGCCGAGCCGTCCCAGTTCTTGCCCGCCAGCTCGTTGTTGTAGCCGGTGGCGATGGCCGACGCGGAAAGCACAGAAGCGAAGACTTTGTATTCGTCCAGTTTGCCCGCGAAGTAGAGCGGCGGCGGGGTGCTGGTGTTGGTGACCCGGCCGATGCCGTCGAAGCTGTTGCCGACCAGTCCGGTCGGTTGGGTGCGTGTACCTTCCAGTACGCCGTCGACATAGATCTCGGTCACGCCGCTGGTCATGTCGCGCGTGAACGCCACGTGATGCCAGTTGCCGTCGCTGACGACGGTCGATGATTTGAAGGAGGTGTCGTTCTTCACGTTGAACCCGATACGCCCGACGGCATCCAGCCAGCCGAGGAAGATGTCGTCCTGTCCGCCGTTCTGTTCCACGCCGGTGATGCCGGGCGCTTGCCAGTCCACGTTGTTGCCGAGCTGGGTGGTGTTGAGCCAGACGCTCAGGGTGAACGTGCCGTTGAGCTGGTTGAACAGTGTGGGGATGGCGATGTAATCGTTCGCGCCGTCGAACACACCCACATTGCAGATGCCCTGGCCGGTGCCCGCACTGGCCGCCGTCGTCACCGCACCCATGCCGGTGCCGTTGTTGCCCGCGATGGTGTCGACCACTTCGCCGCTGGTGCCGTTCCAGCTCGACTCGTCCATGCGGTATTCGGCGATCGGTGTCTGCGGCAGGGTGTAGCTGACGGTGATCGGCATGGCATCGACCGCCACGGTTTGGTTCGAATTATAGGGGCCGCGCTGGGCGGCGAATGCTGCGCCGAAAGTTACATCATTGATGTCGGCAGGCGTCCAAGTGTTGCCCCAAAGATTCGTCGCGTCACCAAATGTCAGCTGTGTCGGTGAGGCCAGCAATGAGCCGTTCCCGTTCGGGATGTTGGTGTTGGCGCCCAGATTGGTCGGCTGGATGACATCGGCCTTGACCAGTTGCATCGCGTTCACCGTGAAGGTGCGCGAGGCATTCACCCACGGGCCGACCGAGATGCCGGTGATGGTCGCTCCGGCGGGGATGGTGAAGTTGTAGCCGGTACATTTCAGGTAGTTGGTGATCTGGCTGTTGATGGCCGTTGCGGTTGCGTAGACATTGTCTTGTGTGGCGACGTTGGTCAGTCCGCTCCATGTCTGTGTGCCGATGCCGTTGTCGTTCACGCACGACGTGGGGTTGGAGGTGGCGCTGCCGCTGCTGCCGCCACCAGGGGTGTAGGTGATGGTTACCTTGCCTGATGCACCAGTGCCGCCGGATGTATTCCTTTCTGCGGCGCCGCCGCCCCCGCCGCCGTTGCCGGAAGCCGGAGCAAACCCGTCCTGACCATTGGAGCACCCCCCGTCACCGCCGATGCCGCCACCGGTCGGGGGCGCAGCAGCGGCACAGGTGCTCCAGGTCGTCGGGCCGCTGGTGCCGTTCGCTGCCGTGCCTGCCGAAGAGCCGCCGGGGCCGCCGCGGCCTGAACCATCGTCGCGTCCGGTACCACCGTTGCCACCCGAGAACTTCACGCTGCCCACGCCTGCCGCTGCGGAGCCGCCCGTGCCCGCGACGCCGCCAGCATCCGAAACGGGCGCCGAGCCGCCCGTGCCGCCTTTGGCGAGGATGGTCGAAGCGTTGATGAACCAGGAATCGCCGCCTGTGCCGCCCGTGCCTTTCGTTGCGCCTGCCGTGCCGCCCGTGCCGACGGTCACCGTGTAGGTCGTGCCGGGCACGACCGTGATCGCCGTGGTTTTGGAATAGGCACCGCCGCCGCCGCCACCGCCACCGTCCGAGTTGTCGCCTTCACCGCCGCCGCCACCGCCGCCGCCGCCCCACACTTCCACATCGACACTGGTGACGCCGGCCGGTGCAGTCCAGGTGCCGGTTGCGGTGTAGGTGTCGGTCACAGCTTGGGCGTTGCTGGCGATCGCCAGCAACATCGCGCTGAACAGCAGTGAGGCGGTGGTCTGAGCAAGTGGGCGAGTCACTGCCTGCAGAATCGGAACTGCGGCGGTGTACCGGGATGGTGTGTCTGCGTCATGTTTGGACATTTGGACTCCTGTTTCGCATGAAGTGCGTTGGCATGAGTGCCTGGATGGGCGAGTGGCAGGGCTTTGTGATCCCGACTACTCGGTTTTGTTCAATATTATCTTACGAAACCAGCCGCCTCCCAATGCGGGTACGTCGCTTGCCACCGTCAGTTGTGGCACCTGACGCAACACATCCTCGAACACGACATCCATGCGCGTCGCCAAGCGTCGCGACAGGCCATTGAGCATGCGCCGCACAGGGGCGAATTGGCCGGGTTGCAGGAACTTGTCGAACAACAATATCTTGCCCCCCGGTTTCAATACGCGCGCCGCTTCGCTCAGCACGCGTTGCGGCTCGGGCACCACGGCCAGGATCAGATGCAACACCACCACATCGAACTGCGCATCGTCGAAGGGCAGCGCCATGCTGTCGCCCAGGATGAAATCCACATCCAGATGCGCGCCGCGCGGCCTGGCGCGCACCAGCATGTCGTGGTTGAAATCCAGTGCGGTGTAGCGATGCATGGATGGCAAGTGAGGCAGGTCGAGGCCGGTGCCCGCGCCGCTGACCAATATATGCTGGCCCGCCTCGGTGGTGATCGACGACAGCGAGCTTTTGCGCGCGGCACGCATCGGTGCTTCGATGACGAGGTCGTACAGCGGGGCGATCAGTGTGTAGCTGATGCGCAGGAACGGGTTCTGGCGGTAAGGCTGGGGTGGGGTGGTCATATTGTCCCCATCAGGTTTGCGCGCACCGTATCAGGGTGCGCGCGAATGCATCACGCGGTGGCCGCGGTGCTGTTGCTGCTGAGATTGCTCAGTGCCTGATTCTTGGCGTATTGCGCCTGGGCGATTGCGGCTTGTGCAGTCTGGCTGCTTTCGCCGGTCTTGGGCGCCGCGTCGTTCTGGCCGAACTTCGCGATGGTATCGATCGGTGACGAGTTGTTCGAAGACTGGTCGGTATTGAACGAACCCTGCGCCTGGGTGATCGTGTCCTGCGTGTTCAGGATGGCATCACGCGCGGCCTGCTCGGTATCGGTGCTGGTGCTTTGCGGCACGGATTGCTGGAAGCGGCTCAGCAGGCCGGATGCGTTATAGGTCAGCGCGGAAGTGGAAGAGCTCTGGTCATTGGCGGTCAGTGTGGCAACCACATTGTTCTGCCCGTTCGCGGACTGATCCTGCGTGTTCTGTGGCGGCTGCGCCGGGGTGGAAGAAGTACCCACCGCTTGTTGCTGCGCATAGTTGTTCAGGCTGGAAGCTGAAAGACCTGGAATGGTTGGCATGGCGTGCTCCTGAGTGAGGTGCTGTGACTCTTGGCTGCATTCTACGCCGGGTGATGGATAACGCCAACAGTTTGGCCGAATCCCTTTTCAGCGCATGGACTTAGCCCAGATGGCGGATGCCGGTGACCTTGGCTCGCGCGACTGCCTCGGCCAGCACTTCCACCGCCTGTGTGCGGGCGAAACTCTTGCGCCAGGCGAGTGCGATGCGGCGGGCGGGGGCGGGCTTGGTGAAGGGCACGACACTGAGCAGCTTGCTGTGATAACGCGCATTGTTGGCCGAGGCGGGCAGCACGGTGATGCCCAGACCGGAAGCCACCATGTTGCGTATGGTCTCCAGCGAGGTGCCGTGCTGGACACTGTCGTTCCGGCGGCTGCCGGGACAGGCCTCGTCCACTTGGTTGCTGTAGCAATGGCCGGAATCCAGCAGCAGCACTTTCTCCTGTGCCAGTTCGGCGGGCTTGATGCTGCGCCGTCCCGCCCAGCGGTGATCGCTGTTCACCACCACTTCGAAAGATTCATCATACAGCGGGCGTGTCAGGATGCTTGCATCGCCGAACGGCAACGCGATGACGATAACGTCCAGCTTGCCGTTGCGCAGCAAAGCTTCGAGATTCGCCGTGATGTTCTCTTCCACCTCCAGCGCCATCTGCGGCGCGAGCTTTCTCAGCTCCGGGATCAGGTCGGGCAGCAGATAAGGACTGACGCTGTGGATGATGCCGAGGCGCAGCGGGGTGATGAGCTGGTTCTTGCCCTGCGCGGCGATCTCGCGGATGTGCTCCGCCTCTTCCAGCACGCGCTGCGCCTGAGCCACGATGGCTTCGCCGACGGGCGTGACGGAAACCTCGCTCTTGCCGCGCTCGAATATCTTAAGTCCCAGCTCTTCTTCCAGTTTTTGTATCGCCAGTGAAAGTGCGGGCTGGCTGATGAAAGCCTTCTCCGCCGCGCGACGGAAGTTGCGTTCCTGGGCGACGGCGACGATGAAGCGCAGTTCGTTGAGGGTCATGGCGGCGTTCCTTTGAGCCGTCATTCCCGCGCAGGCGGGAATGACGCGGTATGTGATTTGCATAGTAAATCACATCGCTTTGAACAATCAATTGGATTAATGGCTTGCAGAAGCCTACATTGCAGCCGTGGCCGAGACGTCACCTTCTCAAACCAAACAAGGAGATCACCATGCAACGACCCGATATCAAGACCCATGCCAATCTGGAAGCAGCCTTTGCCGGCGAATCGATGGCACACACCAAGTATCGCTATTTCGCCGCCATCGCCCGTGCCGAAGGCAACGAGGAAGTTGCACGCGTGTTCGAAGAGACTGCGGCACAGGAAGTGCAGCATGCACTGGGCCACCTCGACCTGCTGTATCCGAAAGCGGAGATGACCACCGAGCGTTGCCTGCAGATGGCCATCGAGGGCGAGACCTACGAATACACCGAGATGTATCCCGGCTTCCTCAAGACCGCGCAGCAGGAAGGACATGACGCGGCTTCGGCAGAGATCAAGGAGCAGATCGCCGAATCGAAAGAGCACGCCGAGATGTTCAAGGCCACGCTGGAAAAAGCGGCCAAGCGCTTCGCCGCACTGGCCAAGGTGGAAGAACGCCACGCCAACCAGTACCGCGCCCAGTTGGCCAAGGTCACGGCTTAATCGAAATCAACGACAAGGAGAAGATCATGAAAGTATGGCAATGCGTAGTGTGCGGTTTCGTTTACGACGAGACGAAGGGTTTGCCGGAAGAAGGTATCGCGGCGGGCACCAAGTGGACAGACATCCCTGAGGATTGGGCATGCCCGGATTGTGGAGTGGCCAAAGCCGACTTCGAAATGATCGAAGTTTAAGCAAGGAGAAATGTCATGAACCCCATCGTCGTCATCGGCAGCGGTTTGGCCGCCTACAGCGTGATCCGCGAACTACGCAAACTGGATCGCGACCTGCCGCTCACGCTGGTGACGCGCGACAGCGGGGACTATTACTCCAAGCCCATGCTCTCCAATGCCTATGCGCAAGGCAAGGATGCCGCCGGACTGGTGTTGACGCCGGCGGCTGAGATGGCGGCACAACTCGGCTTCACGCTTTGCAGTCAGTGTGAGGTGAGCGCGATCGATGCGGCCGGCAAGCGAGTGCACACCTCTCAGGGTGAGTTGCCTTACAGCAGTCTGGTGCTGGCACTGGGGGCGGACCCGATCCGCATCCCGGTGCAGGGTGATGCGGCCGATGCGGTGATGTCTGTCAACGATATCGATGACTATGCGCACCTGCGACAGGCGATGCAGAGCACGAAACACATCGCCATCATGGGTGGCGGCCTGATCGGTTGCGAGTTCGCCAACGACTGGGCAGCTGCGGGTTATGGCGTCAGTGTCATCGATCCCGGACCATATCCGATCGCCAGCCTGATGCCGGACCAGGCGGGCAAGCAGCTGCTCGCTCCGCTGGCGGCGCTCGGTGTGGACTGGCATTTCGGCACCTCGGTCAGCCGCGTGGACCGTGCTGCATCCGGCTATCTGCTCACGCTGGCCGATGGTTCACAACTGCCAGCCGACCTCGTGCTATCCGCCGTCGGCCTGCGTCCGCGCGTCGCATTGGCGCAGGCAGCAGGCTTGCAGGTCAACCGGGGCATCAAGGTGGATGCACACCTGCGCAGCAGCGATGCGAACATATATGCGCTGGGTGATTGCGCCGAGATCGACGGCCGTGTGCAACCGTTCGTGCTGCCCATCATGCATGCGGCACGGGCGCTGGCGAAGACGCTGTCCGGTTGCGAGACAGCAGTGGAATTTCCGGCCATGCCGGTGGTGGTCAAGACGCCCGCGCATCCGGTCGCGGTATTGCCGGTGGCGCGCGATGCGGTCGGTAGTTGGCATCTGCATGCCAACAGCGACGGCGTGAAGATGGCCTTCCTCGACGCCGAACGATGCATGACCGGCTTCGTGCTCACCGGGGGCTATGCCGGCGAACGCAATGCGATGAGCAAGCTGATCGGGCAGCAGTTGCCGCCGGTGGAGGAAGGTCCGCAGCATGATGCAAAGGAGTAACATCATCGGTGCGGAGACATGACTCACCATCCATCAACCAACGTGTGAAGGAGAACAATCATGAGCAAAAGCAAACCGGTTGCAATCAACATCGGCATCAATGACAAGGACCGCAAGAAGATCGCCGACGGCCTCAGTCGCATGCTGGCCGATACCTACACGCTGTATCTCAAAACGCACAATTTCCACTGGAACGTGACAGGTCCCATGTTCCAGACATTACATCTGATGTTCATGACGCAATACACCGAGACCTGGAACGCCGTCGACCTGGTCGCAGAACGCATCCGCACACTGGGCTTCCCCGCGCCGGGCAGCTACAAGCAGTTCGCCGCGCTCACCAGCATCAAGGAAAGCGACGGCGTACCCAATGCCAAAGAGATGATCCGCCAGTTGGTGGACGGTCAGGAGACCGTCGCGCGCACCGCAAGAGAAGTGCTGCCCATCGCCGAGAAAGCAGGCGACCAACCAACTGTCGACCTCCTTTCCGCACGCATGGAGGTGCATGAGAAGAACGCGTGGATGCTCAGGAGCTTGTTAGAAGAGTGAGCTGCTCTGGCGTTCTTCCTGTGTAGGCTAACGTCGCGGTTTTGCGACGTTACGCCGGAGCCAAGAACATCTGGATGCTCCGTAGCTTGCTCGAAGAGTTGGCAGACGCAGGGAGTGCAAACGCACCCTGCCTTAGTCTTCCAGAAAAACATATCGCCCAAGCTTGGACGATGGTTTTACGAGAGGTTTTGCTTGTCCACGACCTTGCCGGAATACGCATCGATCAGAACCAGACTGGTCCTGTTGCCGCGCGTGACTTTCACGTGGTAAAGCGCGGCTTCGGCAGCGAGGTCGAGCGGCGGGGCGGAGTAGGTGGATTTGCCGGTAGTCATGACGCTGGAATGGCTAATGGCGACAATGGTCCGGCAGAAGGCATCTTCTTCTCGCGTTCTTCCTTCATTTGCGAAGGCGACAGTGGCGGTCAGAGCAATGACGCCTGCGGCAGCTGGCATGATCTTGAGTAGCTTCACGGCTTTCCTTTGTTTGAACGTGGATCGATACATGGAAACATGGATGTCCATATTCAGATTTAGTTCAGTCGATTGCAGGATCCGTTTTGATCAGGGACTGCGAGTCCGGAACCTTGGGCGCGCGGTCATGTTTGTAAAGCAGCGGAATGAGCAAGCGCAGGATGGGTGGCGCAAAGCGATACCCATCGTTTGCCAATGTTGGGTATCGCGGAGTTTATCCTGAGCTTCGGCGAAGGGTTCCACCCAACCTACATATTCCGAGTCAAGAAATCTCCCGCCACCCCCGCGAACACCACCGCCCCGATCCAGTTGTTGTGCAGGAAAGCTTTGAAACAATCTTCGCGCTTGCGTTCACGGATGAGCGTGTAATGGAACAGCGCGATCCCTGCCGCAATGAGCAAGCCGGTGAAGTAGATCATTCCCAAGCCCGCCATCACGCCCGCTACGGCCAGCAGGATCAGCGTGATGGCGTAGCACGTCATCACCGCCGCCACATCGAACCTTCCGAACAACAATGCCGAGGAGTGGATGCCGAGGTGGATATCGTCGTTGCGGTCCACCATCGCGTACTCGGTGTCGTAGGCGATGGCCCAGAACACATTGGCAAGCATCAGCACCCAGGCCACCGGCGGTACATGGCCGAGTTGCGCGGCGAAAGCCATGGGGATACCGAAGCCGAAGGCGATGCCGAGATAGGCCTGCGGGATGGCGAAGAAACGTTTGGTGAACGGATAACTACCGGCGAGGAAGACCGCAGGAAATGCCAGCAGCCAGGTCAGCGGATTGAGCGGCAGGATGAGGGCGAAAGCAAGCAGCGCCAATATCACCGCCAGCCACACGGTCTCGCGTTCGCTGACTTTGCCGGTGGTGAGCGGGCGATGCTGGGTGCGTTCCACATGCAGATCGATGTGGCGGTCGGCGTAGTCGTTGATGGCGCAGCCGGCGGAGCGCATCAGTACCGTGCCCAGTGTGAAGATGAAGATGATGAGTAAGGCGGGCTGTCCCGCACCGGCGATCCACACGCCCCACAGCGTCGGCCACAGCAGCAGCAGGATGCCGATGGGGCGGTTCAAACGGGTGAGTTGGGCGTAGAGCGAGAGGCGTTCGGTGAGATTCATGGCGCGATTCTACTGTCCTGCTTGAATGCCAGTCCACGAAATACACGAAACCCACGAAAAATGCGGCCTGTTTTTATGTGGTGTTTTCGTGTTGTTCGTGCCTTTCGTGGACACGAGGTGTTACTTGAGCTGCAAAATCTCGGGCAGGAACACTTCGGTCACCAGTAGCGGTGCACCGTGCAGGGTGAACAGCGAACGGCGCGCCCATAATCTTTCCGGGCGAGTGTTTAAGCCGCTGACGGCACTTTGATAGAGCGGATGGTGCGGGCGCAGGGCAGCGAAGTGCAGCGGCTGGCGAACGACCAGCGGATGGGTGAATAGCAGGCTGCCGAGCGAGCGGTTGCCCAGACCTTTCATGGCCTGCCATGCACCGCGCAGATCATCGGCGTGACAGGCGCTGTGCGCGAACACAACCGCTTGTCCGTCGGCATGCAGGAACACTTCGCGGGAATAGGCGAGCTGATGCGTTGCAATGCCCAACACGGCGGCTTCGTCGTGGGCGATGCGCGCCAGTCCGCTGCGTACGGGTCGCACTGCGAACTGCGTGCAGCGCTGCTGGATGCGTTGCGTGAGCGAGCCGTGGTCGTGTAGCCACGGGCGCAGCGCGGTGCCGCAACCGAGTGCGGAGCCGTTCCAGTAAGAATCAGACTTGCAGGAAGTCATGCTTGTTCGCCATCCATCGTTGTAAGTGTGCGCGCGCCGCTTCGGGGTGTTCGCGCAACAGTTCGTCCGCGATATCGCGTGCCGTTTCCAATAGTGCCTCGTCTTCGCGAATATCGGCGAAACGTAGCATCGCCACGCCGCTTTGACGCGCGCCGAGTAATTCGCCGGGCCCGCGCAATTGTAAGTCCTGCTGCGCGATGACGAAGCCGTCCGTGTTCTCGTAGATGACACGCAGCCGTTCACGCGCCAGTTCCGACAGCGGTTGCTGGAACAGCAGCACGCACATACTCTCCGCCGCACCGCGTCCGACGCGTCCGCGCAACTGGTGCAACTGCGCCAGCCCCATGCGCTCGGCATGGTCGATCACCATCAGGCTGGCGTTGGGCACATCCACCCCGACTTCGATCACGGTGGTGGCGACCAGCAGTTGCAACTCGCCCGCTTTGAAGGCGGCCATGGTGGCGGCCTTTTCGTCGCTGCTCAGTTTGCCGTGCGCGAGGCCGATGCGCAGGTCAGGGAATATCTCGCTCAGTGTGGCGTGCGTGTCCAGCGCCGTCTGCAATTGCAGCGCTTCACTCTCATCGATCAAGGGACATACCCAATAAGCTTGTCGACCCGTGAGGCAGGCATGGCGCACGCGCTCGAACACTTCTTCACGTCGCGAATCACTGACCAGCTTAGTGACGATGGGCGTGCGTCCCGGTGGCAGTTCATCGATCACCGATACGTCGAGATCGGCGTAGTAGCTCATCGCCAGTGTGCGCGGGATAGGCGTCGCGCTCATCATCAACTGGTGCGGCTCATTGCCCTTGTTGCGCAATGCCAGCCGCTGCTGCACGCCGAACTTGTGCTGCTCGTCGATGATGGCGAGGCCCAGCTTGTGGAACTCGACATCCTTCTGGAACAGCGCATGCGTGCCGATGGCGAGCAGGGTGTCACCGCTGGAGATACGTGCGGCGGCATCGGTCTTGGCTTTCTTCTTCAAACTGCCGGACAGCCACACCGGTTCGATGCCGAGCGGCGCTAACCATTCGTGCAGTTTCAAATAGTGTTGTTCGGCCAGTATCTCGGTCGGTGCCATGAAGGCGACCTGGTAACCGTTCTCGATTGCTTGCAAAGCGGCCAAGGCGGCGACGACGGTCTTGCCGCTGCCGACATCACCCAGCAGCAAGCGCTGCATGGGATGCGACTGCGTCAGGTCGTGCGCGATCTCGCCCCACACTTTCTGTTGTGCACCGGTGAGCTGGAACGGCAGCTTGGCCAGCAGGGCTTGCGTGAGTCTGTCGTGTGCCGGCAGTGCGGGGGCGATGCGTTTGCTGCGTTCGCGGTGATGCACGCGCATCGACAGTTGTTGTGCCAGCAATTCGTCGAACTTGATGCGCCGCCATGCGCTGTGGCTGCGTGCTTCCAATGTGCTGGCCGAGATGTCCGGTGTGGGGTTGTGCAGCAGACGCAGGCTGTCGCCGAAGTCGGCGAGCTTGAGGCGCTTGATCAATGGCGCAGGCAAGGTGTCGCTGAGCGGGATGCTTTCCAGCGCGTTGTTGATCAGCTTGCGCAACACGGTCTGCGACAGTCCGGCCGTGGTCGGATATACCGGCGACAGGCTCTGCGGCAACGGCGTGTCGTCGTCCACCGATTTGCATTTCGGATGCACCATCTCCAGCCCGAAGAATCCGCCGCGCACTTCGCCGATGGCGCGTATCAATTTGCCGACGGCGAGCTGTTTCTGTTGGCTGGGGTAGAAGTTGAGGAAGCGCAGGGTGAGTTCGTCGTCGCCTTGCTGGATGCGGCACACCAGCGTGCGGCGCGGACGGAACATCACCTCGCAATGGGTGACTTCGCCCTGCACCTGCACCGTCTCGCCCGGCAAAGCCTGCGCGATGGGGGTGAGGTGCGTCTCGTCCTCGTAGCGCAGGGGCAGGTGCAGCAGCAGATCGGCGCGATGATGGATGCCGATCTTGGCCAGTTTGGCCAAGGTGGCCGGTGCGATCTTAAGGGGAGTGGCCAAGGTCACCGTCAAATCCGCGCGACCTAGCTGGCCAGTTTGGCGAAGCGTGAATCGGCCATGCGTAGCCGGTCTGCCATCACGCGCAGGAAGGCCTGGTTGAAATGTAACTGGCAGTGGTCGGACAGTTCGTTCAGCAGTCTGGGCGCGATCTTCATCACGGTCACATCGGTGCCGGCCGTGACGGTGGCGGAGCGGTGCACGACGCGGCCGCTGATATATGACATTTCGCCGAAGCAATCGTCGCGGCTGATCAGGTTGAGCAGGCAGCCGTTCTTGGTGATGTTCACGGTGCCCGCGATCATGATGTAGAAATCGTCGCCCAGTTCATCCTCGCGCATGAGCACGGTCTGCGCAGGCTGTTTCTGCCATTCGCCGATGCGCAGGATCTCCCACAGTTCGGTATCGGAAAAATCCCTGAACAGCGACATGCCGCGCAGGGTGGTGAATTGTTCCGTCTGGTTGTTGGAGGTGTCGGTTTGTTCGTAGCGACCCAGTGCGGCGAGATCGTTGCCGAAATCGCGCCAGTTCTGATAGCGCTGGCTTTTGTCCTTCTGCATCGCGCGCGTCACGATCCGTTCCAGTTCGAGCGGAATGTCGGCGCGATAGGTGCGCAGCGGTGTGGGCGGGATATGCAGTATCTGGTGGCACAGGCTGGCCAGACTCTGCGCGCGGAAAGGTGCTTGTCCGCACAGCAGGCGGTACATCACCACGCCCAGCGAATAGATATCGGTCTGGTGGGTGAGCGCTTCGGCCCCCAGTTGCTCGGGAGACATGTAGATGGGCGAGCCCAGGTTGCTCACCTGAGTCTGCTCCATGTCCAGCAGCAGGGCGGCCCCCATGTCCGAGATCTTGATGTCGCCGTCCTCGGTCAGCATCATGTTGGCCGGTTTGATGTCGCGGTGGATGACGCCGTTGTACTGCGCGTAGTTGAGCGCGCGGCAGCACTTGAACATGTATTCGACGATACGGTCTATGGGCAGCAGATTGTCCGGCTCGGTGTGTTTCTCCAGCGTGCCGCCGCTGACGTATTCCATCACGATGTAGCTCTCGTGATCGCTGATCAGTGCGTCGTAGATCGCCACGATGTGCGGGTGATCCAGACGACCGACCAGCGACGCTTCGTTGTCGAGCTGGCGGCGGAACGCCTTGCCCAGACGCGGGTCGTTCAATATTTCCTGCTTGAGCACCTTGATCGCCACTTCGCGGTTGGCGAAGGGGTCGAAGCCGCGATAGACGATGCTGGTGGTGCCGTGTCCGAGAACCTGCCTGATGGCGTACTTGTCGATCGATTTGGGGTGCGTCACTGCTGTTTCAGTTTCATCATCAATCGGCAATGACCATCACGCCATCCGCTTCCACCAGCGCATCGCGCGGCAGGCTGGCCACGCCGACGGCTGCACGTGCCGGATAGGGCTGGCGGAAATAGGTCGCCATGATCTCGTTGACCTTGGCGAAATGCCCCAGGTCGGTAAGGAAGATGTTGAGTTTGACCACGTCGTCCATGCCGCCGCCGGCCGCATTGGTGACCGCGCGCAGGTTCTGGAACACGCGGTGGATCTGTGCCTCGATGCCTTCCACCATCTGCATGCTGGTCGGCTCCAGTCCGATCTGGCCGGACAGGTAAACGGTGTCACCCACGCGCACGGCTTGTGAGTAGGTGCCGATGGCGGCGGGCGCGTCGGGTGTTTGAATGATGGTCTTTTGTGCCATGTGGTGTTCCTCCTGTTGGAAAGGGCGCGATTCTAACTGACCAGACGGGCGATGCGTTCGTCCGCCAGACGCAGGCGTTCGGCCAGCACATAGAGAAAGGCCTGATTGAAGTGGCTCTGACAGCTATCGGAAAGCTTGGCGAGTTGTTGCGGGTCGAGCTTCATCACCGATATCTCCGTATTGGCGGTGACAGTGGCCGAGCGCGGCAGTTGTTTGCCGCGGATGTAGGCCATCTCGCCGCAGCAGTCGCCGTCGCGCAGTGCGAGCAGCAGACGCGTGCCGCGGGTCACGCTGACACTGCCGTCGATGATGAAGTAGATGGCGTCGCTCATCTCGTTCTCGCGCATCAGCACGGTCTTCTCCGGCTGCTTCTGCCATTCGCCGATGCGCAATATCTCCCACAGATCGAGGTCGCTGAAGTCGTCGAAGAACTTCATCTTGCGCAGGATCTTGAACTTCTCGTTCTCGGCCACTTCCAGGTCGCTCTTTTCGAAGTGCCCCAATGCGGCCAGATCGTCGCCGAATTCTCGCCAGCTGGCGTAGCGGTCTTCCGGCTTCTTCTGCAGCGCGCGCATCACGATACGTTCCAGTTGCGGCGGCAGGTCCTTGCGCAGGGTGGACGGCATGGGCGGCATCTCGTTCATGATCTGCTGGTACAGATGCGCCAGATTCTTCGGGCTGTAGGGCGAATGGCCGGTGAGCAGGCGGTACATCACCACGCCCAGCGAATAGATGTCGGTGAGGTGCGACAGTGATTCGCCGCGCACCTGTTCCGGCGACATGTAGTTGGGCGAGCCGACGTTGCTCTGCGTCTGCTCGATATCCATGCGTACCGCGGCACCGAGGTCGGATATTTTGATCTTGCCTTCTTCGGTCAGCAGCAGGTTGGCGGGTTTGATGTCGCGGTGGATGACGCCGTTGTACTGCGCATAGTTGAGCGCACGGCAGCATTCGTACATGCGTTCCACTACCGCATCCAGCGGCAGCAGATTGTCGGCGTGTATATATTGCTCCAGCGTGCCGCAAGGCACGAACTCCATGGCGATATAGCTGATCTCGTCCGAGATCACCGCCTCATAGATGTCAACGATGTGCGGGTGACTCAGCGTGCCTGCCAGCGCTGCCTCGTTCTGCAGGTGTTTGCGGTTCTGGCGGCCATTGCGGGAATCTTCCAGGAAAGACTGTTTGAAGACCTTGATCGCGACTTCGCGTTTGTTGAACGGGTCAAAGCCCATGAACACTTCGCTGGTCGCGCCGTGGCCGATCTTGCGCTGGATTCGATAGTTTCCAAGGAAGGCGGGCGGGTGTGTCGTATGCGGGGCTGAGGTGGTGGCGTCCATGCGCGGCAATTTACACCAAGTAAGGGAGCGCGAACAGTCGGCATATCGCAGCTTGTTCGGGATGGCGCTTTAGCCGATAATTCCGGGGCGCCGAATGACGGTCATGCCGCATTCGGCATTTTTCACGCGATAGGATCATCCATTGAACATCGATTTCCAGAGAGCTGTCGACCGGCTGGCAGGCGTACCCATCTGTGCAGCCCTGTCGCTCTATGAGCGAGTGAAGTCGGCGTTCGTCCCGCCGGCCAAAGCGGTGCAACCCAAGCGCATCCTCATTGTGCTGCTGTCCGAGATGGGCAGTCTGGTGCTGGCGCAGCCCATGTTCGCCGAACTCAAGCGCCGCTATCCCGATGCCGAGCTGTACATGCTGATGTTCCGCAAGAACCGCGAAGTGCTCGACCTGCAGGGCGTGATGCCCAAAGAGAACGTCATCACGCTGAATGACAAGGCGCTGGGTGATCTGGCCAGCGACAGCCTGCAGGCGATCCGCAGGATGCGCGGACTGGACTTCGATGTGGTGATCGACTGCGAACTGTTCACCCGCATCAGCAGCATCTTCTCTTATCTGTCCGGCGCGAAAGTGCGCGTCGGTTTCGAGGCGCACACCCAGGAAGGCCTGTACCGCGGTTCGTTCATGAACCGCAAGGTGATGTACAACCCCTACCAGCACCTGTCGCAGCAGTTCTTGACCATGGTCGAGGCCATCGAGTCCAGCGGCCGCCCCATCGCCAAGCGTATGCCGGAGTCAGTCGGCGCACCGCCGCTGTTGCAGTTCGAGGATGGCGAAGTGGCGCGTGAGATCGAACAGCTGGAAGAAGATTTCCCGCAGGTCTTCGGCAAGAAGCTGGTGCTGGTCTATCCCGACGGCGGCATCCTGCCCATCCGCGCCTGGCCGCCGGAGTATTACGAACAGTTGTGTGATGCCTTGCTGGCCGACGGCTACGTGGTGGGTTTGATCGGTCTGCCCGATGCCAAGCCGCTGGCGAAGCGCATCGTGGCGCACTGCAAACATGACCATTGCATCGACCTCACTGGCTACACGCGCAACGTGCGCCATCTGCTGGCCGTGTTCCAGCGCGCCTCGCTGCTGGTGACCAACGACGGCGGGCCGGGCCAGTTCGCTGCGCTCACTTCCCTGCAGACGCTGGTGTTCTTCGGTCCGGAGACGCCCGCGCTGTACAGCCCGCTCGCGCCCAACATCCATTGCCTGTTCACCGGCCTGTCTTGCTCGCCCTGTCTGACCGCGTACAACCACCGCAATTCACCTTGCGATGGCGATAATCAGTGCCTGAAACGTATCACCCCTGCACAAGTATTGGAGCGCGCGCATGCGCTGCTGCAGGAGGCTCCCGCCGCATGACGCCGTTCAAGCTACGCATGCGTACGGCGTCGCTGTTGCGTCGACTCTTCTCCATCCGCTTCCTAAAATTCGGCACCGTCGGCGTCTCCGGCATCGTGGTCAATCAGGGGGCGTTGTATGTCATGCAGGAGTATGTCTTTCAGGTGGAGAGCGTGGCCGGGCAGGTGGACTGG
The DNA here is from genome assembly GCA_043826585.1 of Pseudomonadota bacterium. Taxonomy (GTDB): domain Bacteria; phylum Pseudomonadota; class Gammaproteobacteria; order Burkholderiales; family Gallionellaceae; genus Sideroxyarcus. The sequence continues at coordinate 11,221 of JBDRPZ010000002.1, read as the reverse complement.
CTGCTGCTCAACGCCTCGCTGTCCGTGGCGATCTTCCTCGCGACGCTGAACAACTTCTTCTGGAACCGGTTGTGGACCTGGCGCGATCGCGTCGAACTGCATCACCGTCCGTGGGTCGTGCAGTTCGGACAATACACGCTGGCCTGCGGTGTGAGCATCGCGCTGCAGTTCATGTTCACCAACCTGCTGGCACCGCACGTCTATTATCTGATCGCCAACTTCATCGCCATCGGCGTCACCAGCGTGGTGAACTTCCTGCTCAACGACATCTGGACCTTCGGTCGCCTCAAGTTCAAGGCCGCTGCGCTGCGAGAACGCAAACACTGACATGTTGCACGACACGATGAGACATGTTGCCGAATCGCGTCCGCTGCAATATCTGGCGGCTGTCGCACTGGCCGTGTTCGTCTACTTCTACGCGCTGGACGGTCTGCACATCCCGCGCAACGGCGACGAGAACGTGTACGCCCACATCACCCGCCTCACCGCGCTGAGCGGCGACTGGCTGCCGCTGCAATCCAATCTCGACCACATGCGCAACACCAAGCCGCCGCTGTTGTTCTGGCAGGGCATCGCCTCCACCGACTGGGCGACGGAGTGGGACCGCTGGCATCTGCGCTATCCCAGCGTGATCTACACACTGCTCACGGCCTGGTTGGTGTTCCTGCTCGGGCGCAAGCTGGGCGGGGAATGTGCGGTGGGTGCCACGGCGGCGCTGGTCTTCCTCGCCTTCTTCAGCACCTATCGTTTCGGGCGCCCCTATCTGACCAATCCGGCCGAGACCTTCTGGCTGTTCCTGCCGTTCTTCACTTTGCTGTACTGGCGCGAGCGCGCGTTCGATTCGCGTTTGGTCGTGCCATTGTTGCTTGGTCTGTTTGCAGGCATCGGTTTGCTCTATAAATCGTTCGCGCTGCTGGCGCCGGTCGGCATCGCGCTGAGCTGGTGGTATCTGTATCAGCGCCGTTATCGTTTGCGGCCTTTCCTGTTGCAGGATGTGACGAAGCTGGCGATCATCGGCGTCGTCGCGCTAGGGCTGTTCGCGCTGTGGTTCGCGCTCGATCCCGATCCGCAGGCAGTGTGGCAGGAGTTCGTGCTGGGCGAGAACGCGGGCAAGTTCGATCCGCACGGCGGCAGCTATTGGGCCAAGTTGTTGTGGGGCGGCAGCAGCGTGTGGGTGTTGCTGCTCGGCTATCCGCTCAATGCGGGTCTGCTCGCGTTTCCGGTGATAGCACTGTTCGTCATCGCCTGGCAACGCCGCTATCGCATGAACGACGAAGAGCGCCTGTTGTGGATGTGGATGATCGTGTTGTTCGTGATCTTCGCCATTCCCAGCCAGCGTTCTGCGCGCTATCTGCTGGATGCCATGCCGGGCGTAGCCTTGTTGCTGGCATTGAACTGGCAACGCATCCCGCGTGTCGCCTTCGTCGCCAGCCTGCTGGCTTCGGTTGCGGTGCTCGCTTTGTTCGGCTGGCTCGCGTACAACCTGACAGTGCAGATGGGCGGCTTGTACCATGCAGTGTTCTGGGGAGTGCTGGCGTTCACTTTGCTGCTGGTGGCGCTGGCGATCTACGCGGTACGCTGGACGCGCGGCCTGAGCAATGTCGTGGCCCTGCTGACCTTGCTTGTGCTGGCCATGTTCCTGCGCCCCTTCGACGGAGAGGCGGGCCGCTACGACGTCGCCGCACAACAGGCGACGCAGGACAAGGATGTGTGGGTGCCGTGTGATTTCCGCGCCAGCTGGGAGGACTATCGATTCCTGCTGCCCGCAGCGCGCATTCACGGTTACCATGCGCAACCGCCGATCCCGGCGGATGAACTGAAAGCGCGCTATGCGCTATTCGCGGTGCAATTGCCTTTGCAGGACAAGCCCTGTAATGAATGTGAGGTGGTCGGCTCGCGTCTGGAGATACGCGGCCGGCATGATGACGATGAGATAAAGGCCATGCTGGGCGGGGAAGTGATGCAGCAACTGTTCGTGCGCGAATGGCTGTTGCGCGCACCGGCAGGCGATGGAGAGGAAATGCAGAATGAGGAAGGGTGTCGTTGATGGGGAAATATAAGCGCCTCGCTTTACTGGCGTTCGTGTTGGCTGCGTTCACCTTGGCTCTGTCCAAGGCCGCAAGCTGGCAACTGGGTTTTGATTTCCGCTTGCCGGAACCGGTGGTGCTGGATGCCGAACCGGTACCCGTGAAGGTGAAGCGCTATCGTGGTCGCCGCGCGGAGCCGCCGCAGCCTCGCGTGGTGATGGGTAAACTGGAAGCGCATCTGGTGTCCAGCCGTCAGCACACCTCCACCCAGGCCGCCTCGCTGGTGGAACTGAAGGACGGCCGTCTGCGTGCGTTCTGGTTCTCAGGTAGTCGCGAAGGCGCGGCGGATGTCACCATCAACAGCGCCATCTACGACCCGACGGCGAACACCTGGTGGCGCGAGCATGAAGTGGCGGGGCGCAAGAGCACGCAACTCGGCCTGCACCGTTATATCGCCAAGGTCGGCAATCCGGTGGCGGTGCGCGCGGCGAACGGCGAACTGTGGCTGTTCTATGTGACGGTGTCGCTGGGCGGCTGGGCAGGCAGTTCCATCACTCTGATGACATCGAATGATGAAGGTGAAAGCTGGAGCGCACCGCGCCGTCTGGTCACCTCGCCGTTCATCAATATCAGCACGCTGGTAAAGGGCGCGCCGTTCTTCTATGCCGACGGCACCATGGGCCTGCCGGTGTATCACGAGTTCATCAGCAAATTCTCAGAGATCCTGCGTCTGGATCATTCCGGCAAGGTGATCGACAAGCAGCGTCTGGCACCCGGCGGACGCGGCACTTTGCAGCCGGTGGTGCTGGTACGCAGCGAGAAAGAGGCCTTGGTGCTCAATCGCTATTCCGGCAAGGATGCGGACAAGCGCGTGGTGGTGATGGCAACCGAGGATGGCGGTCGTCACTGGGCGGCACCGCACAAGAATTCCATGCGCAATCCCGATGCCGCGCTGACCGCACTGGCGCTGGAAGACGGCCGATTACTGGCGGTGTTGAACGACCAGGACCATGGACGCGAATCGCTGAGTCTGCAACTGTCGGAAGACGGCGGAGCGAGCTGGCATGAGCTGCACCGGCTGGAGGAGATGAACGTGCTGCGCAATATTGCGATGTCCGAGGGCGATTGTCTGGATGTCACAGAGAAGTTGCTGCGCAGCAGCGACCCCCTGCTGCGCAAGGCGGATGCGCAAACGCTCGCGCCCTATGTCGAGTCGGCACGACCCAAAGTGGTGGGCGGCGGCAATTGCCATTTCGAGTTCTCCTATCCCTACATGATCCAGACGCATAACGGTGACGTCCATCTGGCCTATACCTGGAACCGCACCTTCATCAAGCATGTGCTTATCGATGCGAAGTGGCTGCAGAACCGCTTCGGCGACAAGGGAGTGCAATGATGCTGTTCACCGACTGGATGGGATTGAGCGGGCTGGCGCTGGTGTGGCTGCTGTTCGCATTGCGTCTGCCCTATGCGCAGCGTCTCGATGGCAAGCGCCGCATGTTGCTCGTGGGCCTGGGTTATGTGGTGGTGATGTTCCCGATAGCGGGCTGGTCGCTGACGATCTGGCTGCGCGGCATGGTGGGTGATCTGAGCATCACCAGCATGCTGCTGCTGTCTGCCGCCGTGTATGCGCGGCTGCTCAAAGTAGAGCCGAAGTGGGATGCACGTGAACGCAGTGCCTTGCTTGGCTTCCTCGCGGTGCTGGCCTTGCTGCTGTATCCGTTCGCGCTGGGCTTGGGTTCACTCGATCCCTACCGCTCCGGTTATGGCGGGGTCGCTATGCTGCTGATGCTGGCGCTGCTCGCGCTGTGGCTGATGCGGCGCGGTTTCTATCTACTGCCGCTGGTGTTCGCGCTGGCCGCGACCGGCTGGAGCTTCAACCTGCTCGAATCGACCAATCTGTGGGATTACCTGATCGATGCGCCGCTGGCGATCTACGCGCTGTGGGTCACCATCAAGCTGAACCTTCTATATATATGGCGGAGGAATCGTGTCTAGCCTGACCCGCAACGACTATCGCACGCTGACGCTGGCCGCACTGGGCGGCGCGCTGGAGTTCTACGACTTCGTCATCTTCGTGTTCTTCGCCGCCGCCATCTCGCAACTGTTCTTCCCGCCCGACATGCCGGACTGGCTGCGTCAGGTGCAGACCTTCGGCATCTTCGCCGCCGGTTATCTCGCACGTCCGCTGGGCGGCATCATCATGGCGCACTTCGGCGACCTGTTCGGGCGCAAGCGCATGTTCATGCTCAGCATCCTGCTGATGGCCGTGCCGACCCTGCTCATCGGCTTGCTGCCCACCTACGCGACCTTGGGTATCGCCGCGCCACTATTGCTGCTGGCGCTGCGCGTGCTGCAGGGCGCGGCCATCGGCGGCGAGGTGCCGGGTGCTTGGGTGTTCGTCGCCGAACACGTGCCGCAACGCCATGTCGGTTTCGCCTGCGGCACGCTCACCGCCGGACTCACCGGCGGCATCCTGCTCGGCTCGCTGGTGGCGACGGCGGTGAACCATGCGTACGACCCCGCCGCACTGCTGGCCGAAGGTTGGCGTGTGCCCTTCATCCTCGGCGGTGTGTTCGGCCTGCTCGCCGTGTGGCTGCGCCAGTACCTGCAAGAGACGCCGGTGTTCAAGGAGATGCAGGCCAGACAGGAATTGGCGGATGAGTTGCCGCTGAAGAAAGTGGTGCGCGCGCACCGCCCGGCCGTGGTGCTCACCATGCTCATGACCTGGCTGCTGTCCGCCGCCGTGGTGGTGATGATATTGATGACGCCGACGCTGATGCAGAAACTGTTCAGCATCCCCGGCGCAACCGCGCTCACCGCCAACAGCTTCGCTACGCTCGCGCTCACCATAGGCTGCATCGTGTTCGGTGCGCTGGCCGACCGCTATGGCGCGGGGCGCGTGCTCGCCTACGGCTGCGTGGCATTGGGCGCGACGTCGTGGTTGCTCTACCAGCAACTGGCGAGCGGCACCGAGCATCTATATATGTTGTACGCGCTGAACGGCTTCTTCGTCGGCGTGATCGGCGTGGTCCCCAGCGCCGCCGTGATGCAGTTCCCGCCCGCCGTGCGCTTCTCCGGCCTGTCCTTCTCCTACAACGTCGCCTACGCCGTGTTCGGCGGCATGACGCCGGTGCTGGTCAGCTTGATGGTGCCGGTACTGGGTTCGCAGGTGCCAGCCTGGTATGTGATGGCGCTGAGTGTGCTGGGGGTGGGGATCGGCTTGCACCTGATGCGGCGCCCAAAGGCCCATTTATGAGAGAATGCGCACCCAATATAGAGAGCGCACTACGCGCCGTTCCAATAGGGGAGATCCTTGGATAAGCTAAAAGAGTTGCTTGCGCCGGACATGGCCGCGGTCGATGCGGTGATTCGCGCGCGCCTGCATTCCGAAGTGGTGCTGGTCAATCAGGTCGGTGAATACATCGTCAACAGCGGCGGCAAGCGCCTGCGTCCCGCTTTGGTGCTGATGTCCGCGCAGGCTTTCGGTTATTCCGGCACGCATCATCACGATCTGGCGGCAGTGGTGGAGTTCATACACACCGCGACGATGCTGCACGACGATGTGGTGGACGAGTCCGAACTGCGTCGCGGGCGTGAGACCGCCAATGCCCTGTTTGGCAATGCCGCCAGCGTGCTGGTGGGCGACTTCCTTTATTCACGCGCGTTCCAGATGATGGTGGACGTGGGTGAGATGCGCGTAATGCAGATTCTGTCCGACGCGACCAACGTGATCGCCGAGGGCGAGGTGCTGCAACTGCTCAACTGCCACGATGCCGATGTCGATGTGGCCAACTACATGCGCGTCATCCATTGCAAGACCGCCAAGCTGTTCGAGGCGGCGATGCGTCTGGGTGCCATTCTCGGCAAGGTTTCAGCCGCAGAGGAAGAGGCTGCCGCAAAGTACGGCATGCATCTGGGCACCGCTTTCCAGTTGATCGACGACGTGCTGGATTACTCTGCCGACGAGGCGCAGACCGGCACACATCTGCGCGACGCTCGGGCCGAGGGCTAAGCGCCCTGGCCGCTGAGCCCCGCCATGCAGCACGCCACGGCGGAGCAGGCCGCCGTGGTGCGAGCCGCCCTTGAAGAAGGTGACGTGGCGCGTCTGCCGGAAGTGCAGGCTATCATCGAGGCGACCGGTGCTTTGGAGTTCACTCGCCAGCAAGCAATGCTGGAAGCCGAGGCGGGATGTGCCGCGATTTCTACATTGCCCGATACTCAATTCAAACGTGCTCTGTTAGAATTGGCGCGCTTCGCGGCAACGCGACAGTTTTAAGCACTAAATATCAGTAGTAACAGCATCACTTCGGAGCGTGGCTCAGCCTGGTAGAGCACTGCGTTCGGGACGCAGGGGTCGGAGGTTCGAATCCTCTCGCTCCGACCAATTTCCTTTGGTCGGTCTTTCCTAAAAACCTATCATCATCCCCAAACAAGACAACGATCCCCGCACGACAGCCCATGTCCGTGCGGGCCTTGTCGTAAAACCTACAAGCCCCCTCTCCCGTCTTGTTCCATACAGCAGGGTAGAGCGTGCCTGCAGAATATCTTTCATATAAAACAGTGAATTAACTTTTTGGCACGGGCTGGCACACAGCTTGCACTTGATAGGTCGTAAGTAACCAATCAAGGAGCCAGACAATGATCACCCTCACCCCAACCGCCGCCACTGCCGTGGAGCGTTTCATCAAGGGCGCCGCCGAGCCGGTCGCCGGCCTGCGCATCGCCATCTCCGGTGGCGGCTGTTCCGGCTTCCAGTACGGCATGTCGCTGGAAGAAGCCAAGAACGAAGACGACGTGGTCGTTGAAGTCGGTGCAGTCACCCTGCTGGTCGATCCTCTGTCCGCCCCCTTGCTGGAAGGTGTGACCGTGGACTACGTGGAAAGCCTGACCGGTAGCGGTTTCAAATTCGAAAACCCGAACGCCAGCGCCAGCTGCGCGTGCGGTTCCTCTTTCTCGGCATAAGGAGCACGACATGTGGGATTACTCTGAAAAAGTCAAAGAACACTTCTTCCAACCGCGCAACGCCGGTGTGCTGGAAGACGCCAACGGCGTGGGTGATGTCGGTTCGATCTCTTGCGGCGACGCGCTGCGCCTGATGCTCAAAGTGGAGCCGGAGACAGACATCATCCTCGACGCGCATTTCCAGACTTTCGGTTGCGGCTCGGCTATCGCTTCTTCCTCTGCGCTGACCGAGATGATCAAGGGCAAGACACTGGACGAGGCGCTGAAAGTGAGCAACCAGGACATCGCCGACTACCTCGACGGTCTGCCTCCGGAAAAGATGCACTGCTCGGTGATGGGACGCGAAGCACTGCAAGCCGCTGTTGCCAACTATCGCGGCGAAGAGTGGAGCGACGACCACGAAGAAGGCGCGCTGATCTGCAAGTGCTTCGCTATCGATGCCGTGATGATCGAAGACACTATCCGCGCCAATGATCTGTGCAGCGTGGAAGACGTGACCAACTACACCAAGGCCGGCGGCGGATGCTCCTCTTGCCACGAAGGTATCGAAGAAATCCTGGTGAAGGTGATGGCCGAGCGCGGCGAAAGTTTCAAGCCCGGAACGCCTTCCAAGGAAGAAGCTGCACCTGCCGGCATGACCAATCTGCAACGCATCAAGAAGATCGAAGCGGTGCTGGAGTCCGTGCGTCCGCAACTGAAACGCGACGGCGGCGACATCGAGTTGCTGGATGTGGACGGCAAGACCATCTACGTCAGCATGACCGGTGCCTGTGCCGGTTGCCAGATGGAAGCACTGACACTGCAAGGCATCCAGCAGAAGCTGATGGAAGAACTGAAAGAGTTCATCAAGATCGTGCCGACCAAGGCCGGGGCATTGAGCCGCGCGACCTGCAACCCGTAAGGAGAAGGACATGGAAGGCATCTATTTCGACAACAACGCCACTACCCGTGTGGATGAGAAGGTGGTTGAGGCCATGCTGCCTTACTTCACCGAGCAGTTCGGCAATCCATCGTCGATGCACAGCTTCGGCAACAAGGTCGGTCTGGCGATCAAGAAGGCACGCATGCAGGTGCAGGAGTTGCTCGGTGCGGAACACGACTCCGAGATCATCTTCACTTCCTGCGGTACCGAGTCGGATTCGACTGCCATCCTGTCCGCGCTGAAGGCGCAACCGGAGAAGAAGGAGATCATCACCACCACCGTCGAACATCCTGCCGTGCTCACGCTGTGCACCTGGCTGGAGAAGGACGGATACAAGGTGCATTACCTGCCGGTGGATGAGAAAGGTCGTTTGAATCTGGATGAGTACAAGAAGCTGCTCAGTGACCAGACCGCCGTTGTGTCGGTGATGTGGGCGAACAACGAGACAGGCACTTTCTTCCCGGTGGTGGAGATGGCCGAGATGGCGAATGCCGCCGGTGCAATGTTCCACACCGATGCGGTGCAAGCCGTTGGCAAAGTGCCGCTGAATCTGAAAGACACCAAGATCGACATGCTGTCCGTGTCCGGTCACAAACTGCATGCACCGAAAGGCGTCGGCGTGCTGTATCTGAAGCGCGGTGTGCGTTTCCGTCCTTTGTTGCGCGGTGGTCATCAGGAACGCGGTCGTCGTGCCGGTACCGAGAACACCACTTCCATCGTCGGTCTGGGCAAGGCTGCCGAGATGGCGATGGAAGCGATGGAATTCGAGAACACCGAAGTGAAACGTCTGCGCGACAAACTGGAAGCGGGCATCCTCGCCAAAGTGCCGCGCTCATTCGTCACCGGCAACCCGGATGACCGTCTGCCCAATACCAGCAACATCGCGTTCGAATTCATCGAGGGCGAAGCCATCCTGCTGCTGCTGAACAAGTTCGGCATCGCGGCCAGCTCAGGTTCTGCCTGTACCTCCGGTTCGCTGGAACCATCGCACGTGATGCGCGCCATGGGCATCCCCTACACCGCCGCGCACGGCACGGTTCGCTTCTCGCTGTCGCGTTACAGCACCGAAGCGGAAGTGGACCGCGTCATCGCAGTCGTACCCGAGATCATCGCCCAACTGCGCAAGCTGTCGCCGTACTGGGAAGGCGACGGCCCGAAAGAGGAGGCGTTCGCGCCTACCTACGCATGAAGACCCTGAGCAAAGTGATCAGGCAGACGAACGAGACGACGCAAGTCGGCGTTGCCTTGTTCACCATGTGGATGAGCTGCGCCATTCTTTTGATAGTGGATTGAGAGGTTGACCATGTCCCGCTTCATCACCATCGATGACACCACCCTGCGCGACGGCGAACAGACCGCCGGGGTGGCGTTCACGCTGGAAGAGAAGCTGGATATCGCGCGCCAACTCGATGCGCTCGGTGTGCCGGAGCTGGAAGTCGGCATACCATCCATGGGCGAAGTGGAGCGCGACGCGATCAATGCGGTGGCATCGCTCGGACTGAACGCGAAATTGATCGCCTGGTGCCGCATGCACAAGGAAGACATCCTGGCCGCGGAGCAGGTCGACGTGCACATGCTGGACCTGTCCATCCCGGTGTCGGACATCCATCTGCAAAAGAAACTCAAACGCGACCGCGACTGGGTGCTGGAGACCATCATGGATCTGGTGTCGTTCGCGCGCGAACAGGGTTGCGGCATCATCGTCGGCTGCGAAGATGCCTCGCGTGCCGATCCGGACTTTCTGCTGAAAGTGGCAGAGATCGCTCAGGCCTCCGGTGCACAGCGTCTGCGCTTTGCCGACACCTTGGGGGTGATGGAGCCGTTCGGCGTGCACAAGATCATCTCTTCGATACGCAGCGTGTGCGACATCGAGATCGAGATGCATGCGCACGACGATTTGGGACTGGCCACTGCCAACAGTCTGGCCGCCGCGCTGGCCGGGGCGACACACATCAACACCACGGTGAACGGACTGGGCGAACGCGCGGGCAATGCGCCGCTGGAGGAAGTGGCACTCGGTCTGAAGAAACTGTACGGCATGCAGACCGGCATCGATCTCACGCACTTCACCGAACTGTCGCAAATGGTCGCCACCGCTTCCGGTCGTCCCATCCCCTGGCAGAAGAGTGTGGTGGGCGAGGGTGTGTTCACGCACGAAGCGGGCATCCATGTCGATGGCCTGCTGAAAGATCCCGATACCTACCAGGGTTACGACCCGGTCGAAGTCGGCCGGCAGCACAAACTGGTGCTCGGCAAACATTCCGGGGCGCACGGCATCATCGCCGCCTACGCCAACATGGGGCTGAACCTGAGCCAGGCCGAAGCACGTGCGTTGCTGCCCGATATCCGCAGCTTCGCCGAGCGCGCCAAGCGTTCGCCCGCCGATCAGGAGCTGCTGTTCCTCTATCAACGCTACATCGGGCGCACCCAGCCCGGTGCGGCACACTAGGAGCGCATCATGGAAGACGTGATGACATCCGAGACTCCGCTGAACAAAACTCCGGCTCCGTCGTTGCTGCGCTTGCTGCGTGAAGATGTGAGCTGCGTGTTCCAGCGCGACCCCGCTGCACGCTCACGCTTCGAGGTGCTGACGACCTATCCCGGCGTGCATGCCATCCTGATGCAGCGCATCGCACATCGCCTGTGGAAATTCGGCTTGCGCTATCTGGCGCGTCTGGTTTCCTGGTTCGCACGTTTCCTGACCAACATCGATATCCATCCGGGTGCCACCATCGGTCGCCGCTTCTTCATCGATCATGGTGCCGGTGTGGTGATCGGCGAGACCGCCGAGATCGGCGACGATGTCACGCTGTATCACGGCGTCACCCTGGGCGGCACCACCTGGAACAAAGGCAAGCGCCATCCCACGCTGGGCGACGGCGTGGTGGTCGGTGCGGGGGCGAAGATATTGGGCGCGATCACGCTGGGCGAGAACGTGCGCGTCGGCGCCAACTCTGTGGTGGTGAAAGATGTGCCCGCACACCGCACCGTGATCGGCATTCCCGGCAAGATCGTGCTGCGCACCGAAGAAGCGGGTACCGACAACATCTACGGCATCAATCTCGATCACCACCTCATCCCCGACCCGGTCGGTCGTGCCATCGCCTGTCTGATGGAGCGCATCGAAGTGCTGGAAGGGCAACTGAGCAAGCAGGGCGAGCCGGTGGACGGGCAATGCCGCATCTGCGATGCGGATGATCTGTGCGGTACGGAAATCGCACGTGTCATCAGGAAGGAGTGAATCATGGATATGCTCGATTTCGAACAGGCCGTGTTGTACTTCGACGAACCGCTGGCGCAGGATGTG
>JBDRPZ010000001.1:0-19655 GCA_043826585.1 Pseudomonadota bacterium | reverse complement strand
CCCACCTCGACCAGCTTGGGCAGTTCGTCATGGCGTTGTTTGAGCGCGACATCGATGTTGGCCCAGGCTTTGCTGACTGCATGTTTGAGGCTGACCAGATGGTTGTACAGCGTGATGCCGTAGATCAATGTGACAAGCGTGACACCGAGTAAAAGCAGGGTAGAGGTCAAGTGCGACTCCTATGTCTGAATGTTTGGCGGCGAATCATAAAACAAACTGACTCTGAGTGTACGTATTAGAGCTGCAGTCGCCTCGTGGTCAGTACGGCACCAGGGTCGTCGCGCCAGATGGCGGGATCGGCATCCACATACAGTTCGATCTCGATGCCGTCCGGGTCGTGGATATAAAGCGATTGACTCACGCCGTGGTCGCTCATGCCGAAGATGCTCACGTTGTTTGCTTCCAGATGAGCTTTACATGCGCGCAATTCATCCAGGCTGTCGCCTACTTTGAACGCCACGTGATACAGGCCGACACTGCCCTGATCGGCGTCCGGTGCCTGCGCACCGAGCTGCATCAAACCCAGATCATGGTGGTTGTCGCCCAGCGTAAAGAAAGCCATTGCACTCTGATAGCGTGCAACTTCCTTCATGCCCAGTACGTCCCGATAGAAGGCAATGGAGCGTTCAAGGTCGCGGACCTTGAGCACCACATGGCCGAGTGCTTTGACTCGCATACGCGCCTCCTCACCGACCGGCGGTTATTAGTTGCCGAAGAAGTCCTTCACCTTGCCCATCCATGATTTTGCACGCGGATTATGGCGGGCAGAATCGGACTGGCTGATCTCTTCGAATTCACGCAGCAGTTCTTTCTGGCGATCTGTCAGCTTGGCAGGCGTCTCGACGATGACGTGGCAATGCAGGTCGCCATGTTGATGCGTACGCATGCCTTTGATGCCCTTGCCGCGCAGGCGGAACTGCTTGCCGCTCTGGGTCTCGGGCGGGATCTTGATGCGCGCCGCGCCATCCAGCGTCGGGATCTCGATCTCGCCACCCAAAGCCGCCGTGGCAAAACTGATGGGCATCTCACAGTGCAGGTCGTCGCCGTTACGCTCGAACACACTGTGCGGCTTGATGTGGATCTCCACATACAGGTCGCCGTGTGGTGCGCCGTGCGAACCGGCTTCGCCGTGGCCGCTGTGACGCAGGCGCATGCCGGTGTCGATGCCGGCAGGGATCTTGATCTCCAGCGTCTTCTGTTTTTTCACGCGACCACTGCCGTGGCAATCCTTGCATGGAGAGCTGATCTGCTTGCCGCTGCCGTGACAGCGCGGGCAGGTCTGCTGCACCGAGAAGAAACCCTGCTGCATGCGCACCTGGCCGTGACCGGCACAGGTTTGGCAGGTGGTGGCCTTGGTGCCGGGTTTTGCGCCGGAACCCTCGCAGGTCTCGCATTCTTCCATGACCGGGATGCGGATCTGCTTCTCGGCACCGCGCGCCGCTTCTTCCAGCGTGATCTCCAGGTTGTAGCGCAGGTCTGCACCGCGATGCGCCTGCTGGCGGCCGCCGCGTCCACCGCCGAAGATGTCGCCGAAGATGTCGCCGAAATCGAAACCGCCCGCTCCGCCACCGCCGCCGAACGGGTTGCCGCCACCCATGCCGCCTGCTTCGAATGCGGCATGGCCGTATTGATCATAGGCTGCACGTTTTTGGCCGTCGGACAGGGTCTCGTAGGCTTCCTTGGCTTCCTTGAAGTGTTCCTCGGCCTTCGGGTTGTCCGGATTGCGGTCGGGGTGATACTTCATCGCCAGCTTGCGATAAGCCTTTTTGATCTCTTCCTCCGACGCGTCGCGATTGACGCCGAGGACTTCGTAATAGTCGCGCTTGCTCATTTTTTGTCCATGTGACTATGGGGCGCATGCGCCCCACCGGTTACAGCATCAAGAAAGGTGAGGCTTACTTCTTGTCGTCTTTGACTTCAGTGAACTCCGCATCCACCACGTCAGCATCGTCAGCCTTGGCTTCAGGTTGTGCACCGCCTTCGGCTTGAGCCTTGGCTTGCTCGGCGGCGTACATCTTCTCGCCCAGCTTCTGTGCAGCGGTGGCCAGCGCTTCGGTCTTGGCTTCGATGGCTTCCTTGTCGTCGCCTTTCACCACTTCCTCGGCGTCCTTCACGGCAGCTTCGATCGCGGACTTCTCGTCGGCGGACAATTGTTCGCCGTATTCCTTCATCGACTTGTTGGTGGAGTGGATCAGCGCGTCCAGCTGGTTGCGCGCGGTCACCAGTTCCATGGCCTTCTTGTCTTCGTCGGCATGCGCCTCGGCGTCCTGCACCATGCGCTCGATCTCTTCTTCGGAGAGGCCGGAGCTCGCCTTGATGGTGATGTTGGCTTCCTTGTTGGTGGCCTTGTCCTTGGCGCTGACGTGCAGGATGCCGTTGGCGTCGATGTTGAAGGTCACTTCGATCTGCGGCATGCCGCGCGGTGCGGGCGGGATGTCGGACAGGTTGAACTGGCCCAGGCTCTTGTTGCCGGATGCCATGTCGCGCTCACCCTGCAGCACGTGGATGGTCACGGCGGACTGGTTGTCGTCGGCCGTAGAGAACACCTGCGATGCCTTGGTCGGGATGGTGGTGTTCTTTTTGATCAGCTTGGTCATCACGCCGCCCATGGTCTCGATACCCAGAGACAACGGGGTCACGTCCAGCAGCAGCACGTCCTTCACTTCGCCTTGCAACACGCCGCCCTGGATGGCTGCACCAACGGCCACAGCTTCGTCCGGGTTCACGTCCTTGCGGGCTTCCTTGCCGAAGAATTCCTTCACCTTTTCCTGAACCATCGGCATACGTGTCTGACCACCGACCAGGATCACGTCGGAGATGTCGGAAGCGGACACGCCCGCATCCTTCATGGCGACCTTGCAAGGCTCGATGGTGCGCGCGACCAGATCTTCCACGATGCTTTCCAGCTTGGCGCGGGTGATCTTCACGGCCAGGTGCTTGGGACCTGTCGCATCGGCTGTGATGTAAGGCAGGTTCACTTCGGTCTGCTGTGCGGAAGACAGTTCGATCTTGGCTTTTTCAGCCGCATCCTTCAGACGCTGCAATGCCAGCATGTCTTTCTTCAGGTCGACGCCGCTGTCCTTTTTGAACTCTTCGATCAGGAAGTCGATCACGCGCATGTCGAAGTCTTCACCGCCGAGGAAGGTGTCGCCGTTGGTGGACAGCACTTCGAACTGGTGCTCGCCGTCGATCTCGGCGATGTCGATGATGGAGATGTCGAACGTGCCGCCACCCAGGTCATAAACCGCGATCTTGCGGTCACCTTCCTGCTTGTCCAGACCGAAGGCCAGCGCAGCTGCAGTCGGCTCGTTGATGATGCGCTTCACGTCCAGACCGGCGATGCGGCCTGCGTCCTTGGTGGCCTGACGCTGCGAGTCGTTGAAGTAAGCAGGCACGGTGATGACGGCCTCGGTGACCGGCTCGCCCAGGTAGTCATCGGCGGTCTTCTTCATCTTCATCAGCACTTGTGCGGAAACTTCCGGTGCGGAGATCTCTTTGTCACGTACCTTCACCCATGCGTCGCCGTTCTTGGCCTTAACGATCTCGTAAGGCACCATGTCGATGTCCTTCTGCACCATCTTCTCGTCGAAGCGGCGGCCGATCAGGCGCTTCACGCCGTACAGGGTGTTCTTGGGGTTGGTCACGGCCTGACGTTTGGCCGGTGCGCCGACCAGCACTTCGCCGTCTTCCATGTAGGCGATGATGGACGGGGTGGTGCGAGCGCCTTCTGCGTTCTCGATCACCTTGGTCTTGCCGTTTTCCATGACGGACACGCAAGAGTTGGTGGTGCCCAGGTCAATACCGATGATTTTTCCCATGATGCTTTCCTTTCAGTTGAATGCTTGAATTGGTTGGATTCTGTTGCCTCGCAGCCTGATATCAGGGCGCTGGCGGATATTTCAAGAGCTTTGTTTATTTTCCTTTGGCGACCATCACCAGCGCAGGGCGCAACACGCGCTCGTTCAGGGTGTAACCCTTCTGCATCACGCTGACCACGGTGTTGGCTTCCTGGTCGCTGTCTACCATGCCGATGGCCTGGTGCTTGTTCGGGTCCATCTTCTCGCCGACCGGGTTGATCTCGACGATGTTGAACTTTTCGAAGACGGAGGAGAGTTGCTTCAGGGTCAGCTCCATGCCGCTCTTGAAGCTCTCGACGTTCTCGGTTTCGACGGCCAGACCGGCTTGCAGGCTGTCCATCACGGCCAGCATCTCGTTGGAGAAGCGTTCCACGGCGAACTTCTGCGCCTTGCTCACATCCTCGGCGGCACGGCGGCGGATGTTCTCCCCTTCGGCCTTGGCGTACATCCAGGCGTCGTAGTGTTCCTGTGCCTTGCGCTCGGCTTCCTGCAGCATCTCTTCCATGCTGGGTGTGGTGTCGGTGGTGGTTTCTGGGGCTGCATTTTCGGTCGGTGCAACGGTCTCCTGTTGCTCGATCTGCGGCTTGTTCTCGTTCTGTTCCATGTACGTCTCCTGTTTTCGACTGGTGCTTGATGGGGGCGCGATTTTCGATTTCAAGGGGTAATGCGAAATTTTTTGGTGCGATAATGCGCGCCGTTCAACACAGTCCCGCTATGACTACCCGCAATTACCACTGGCGTATCGCCGGTTTCTACTTCTTTTACTTTGCCTTCGTGGGGATGTTCTCCCCGTACTGGAGCCTCTACCTGCAATCGCTGCGTTTCGATGCCATCGACATCGCCATCCTGATGTCCTTGCAGCCGGTGATGCGTATGGTGGCGCCCAGTCTGTGGGGCTGGCTGGCCGACCATACGGGCAAACGGCAGGAAGTGGTGGTGGCCGCGGCGGGGTTGAGTGCGCTGTTCTATACGGGGGTATTCTTCACCGAAAGCTTCTGGGGATTGTTCGCGGTGATGCTGCTGATGAACTTCTTCTGGAGCGCCTCAATGCCGCTGGTCGAGGCGACCACACTGACCTATCTGGGCAAGAATACGGCGCACTATGGCCGTCTGCGCTCCTTGGGATCGGTCGGCTTCATCCTGGCGGTGGTCGGTTTGGGCTATGCCTTCGACTACATCGCCATCGCCTGGCTGTTGTGGGCGGGATTGTTATGCGAGATCGGCATCCTGCTGTTCGCGCGCGAGATCCCCAAGACCGAGGTGCTTGCCCACCACACCGACCATCAGCCTATCCGCCAGATCGTGATGCAACCACGCGTGCTGGCTTTGCTGGTCGCCAGCTTTCTGATGGCGGTGGCGCACGGCCCGTATTACACCTTATTCTCTATCTATCTGGTTGAGCATGGTTATGCCAAGAGTGCGGTCGGCGGGCTGTGGGCGCTGGGCGTGATCTGCGAGATCGGTGTGTTCTTTCTGATGCCGGCGCTGGTACGTCGCTTCGGTTTCGAGCGCATCCTGCTGTTCAGTTTCGCCATGGCAGGCATCCGCTTCCTGCTGATCGGCTGGACGGTGGATATCGTCTACCTGCTGCTGTTGGCGCAGGTGCTACATGCCTTCACCTTCGGTTCCTTCCATGCGGCGTCGGTGGGGCTGATACACGAGTTCTTTCAAGGCCGGCATCAATCGCGGGGACAAGCCTTGTTCGGCAGCGTGACCTATGGCGCGGGCGGTGTACTGGGTGGGCTGGCCAGCGGCCCCATCTGGCAGCACTGGGGCGGCTCGGCTTTATATACCTTCAGTGCGCTGATGGGCTTCGCCGGCTTGTTGCTGATGGTGTGGCAGGTGCGCTACATCGCTCGCCATCGCACAGCACCGACCTAGATTCAAAGCGCCAGCGCAGTCTTGTCCACCACTCGGCGCAATACGAAACTGGAATGTACGCCGGTGACACCTTCAATGCGGGTGATGCGGTTCAGCAATAACTCCTGATAGGCGTCCATATCTTTCACGACTACCTTGAGCTGGTAGTCGGCATCCTGTCCAGTGATCAGCAGGCATTCGAGCACGTCCGGGATGTCTACGACTTTCGCTTCGAAGTTATCAAGACGCTCCGGCGTGTGTTTGTCCATTGAGATCAGGATGAGAGCCATCAACGATAAACCTAGCTTCTTCGCGTCAAGTATCGCGCGGTAGCCGGCGATGAGGCCTTCGTCCTCCAGTGCGTGCAGGCGGCGCAGGCAGGGAGAGGGGGTGAGGCTGATGCGATCGGCCAGTTCCTGGTTGCTGATGCGTCCTTCTGTTTGCAGTATCCGTAGCATCTGCAGGTCGTAGTTGTCGAGTTGCATAAAATCCTCCTGATATTTGAAATGGACTCATTATTTGCAATAGTATCTTCGGTTATGCGCAATTATATTGCTCAAAAAGAGATTTATGTGGATGAATACGCAAGCGTATGCCAAGGCTTTGTCTCTATGATTCAACTCGTTGAGTTTTGCCAAACACCAAGGAGATAAAGATCATGCTGACAAATCCAGAATCCAAATACCGGCCGTTCCCGGTCATCGATCTTGCCGACCGCCAGTGGCCGAGCCGCACCATCACCAAACCGCCGATCTGGATGAGCACCGATCTGCGTGATGGTAATCAATCACTGTTCGAGCCTATGGATGCCGAGCGCAAGATGCGCATGTTCCGCATGTTGTGCGAGATCGGCTTCAAGGAGATCGAGGTGGCCTTTCCTTCGGCTTCGGCTACGGATTTCAATTTTGTGCGCGAGCTGATCGAGGGCGGGCATATCCCGCAGGATGTCACCATCGAAGTATTGACCCAGGCGCGCGAGCACCTGATCCGGCGCACCATGGAATCTCTCAAGGGTGCACGGCGCGCCATCGTGCATGTGTACAACCCGGTATCAAAGACGTTTCGCGAAACCGTCTTCCGTATGGGCAAAGCTGAGGTCGTCGACATGGCCGTATCTGCCGTGAAGCTGGTCAGGCAGTTGGCCGAAGCGCAGCCGGAAACGGAATGGGTGCTGGAATACAGCCCTGAGACTTTCACGGCGGCCGAACTCGAATTCTCGCTTGAGATATGCGATGCGGTGACTGAAGCATGGGGCGCGACGCCTGACAATAAGGTCATCCTCAACTTGCCGACGACGGTGGAGCTCGCTACGCCTAATGTCTACGCAGACCAGATAGAGTGGATGCATCGGCACCTTGCCCGGCGCGATAGCATCATTCTCAGTCTGCATACGCATAATGACCGGGGGACTGCCGTGGCGGCAGCCGAGCTTGGGCAGATGGCGGGCGCGGACCGTGTCGAGGGTTGTTTGTTCGGTAACGGGGAGCGTACCGGCAATGTGGATATCGTGACCTTGGCCATGAATCTGTATACGCAAGGTATAGCTCCCGGGCTTGATTTCTCCGATATCGATGCCGTTGCGCGCACGGTCGAGCACTGCAACCAGTTGCCTATCCATCCGCGCCATCCTTATGTGGGTGACCTGGTGTTCACCGCATTCTCCGGTTCGCATCAAGATGCGATCAAGAAGGGATTCGCTGTGCAGCAGCCGGATGCGAATTGGAGCGTGCCTTATCTTCCTGTCGATCCGAAGGATGTGGGGCGCAACTATGACTCGGTGATCCGCGTGAACAGCCAGTCTGGCAAGGGAGGTGTCGCCTATCTGCTGGAGTCTGAATACGGCATCGTCATGCCGCGCCGTTTGCAGGTGGAGTTCTCCGGCGTGGTGCAGGCTCATGCAGATAAGCATGGCGGTGAGGTCAGTGCGGACGATATATGGCGTTTGTTCTCGGCGACCTACATCGATCCGGTCGAGCCGGTGCATTACCGGGAGCATCATCTGTTCGAGCAGGATGGCAGGCAGGGTATCCGCCTGAATGTGGATATCCACGGTGTTTTGCATCAGCTAACTGGAGAGGGGAATGGGCCGGTTGATGCGGCGGTGCATGCTTTGCAGAGCGTTGGTGTCCGTGTGCAGGTGCGCAGCTACGAAGAGCGCTCGATGGCTGCCAGTAGCGAGGCGGGTGAGGCGCGTGCCTGTGCATTCATGGAGATGGCTGATACGCAGGGTGGCCGGGTTTGCTACGGTGTGGGGGTGGATGCCAATATCGTGACGGCATCGATCAAGGCGCTGGTGAGTGGTGTCGACCGGATCGGCTTGCCTTCGGCGATGCAGAGTATTGAAACGGGCGCGCTCGCTTTGGATGCAGCATCCGCTGTGGCATAATCGCGCGCTTCTTCGGGAACTGAAATGAACGCCAAAACCTTATACGACAAACTCTGGGACTCACACGTGGTTCGGCAGGATGCCGACGGCACCGCGCTGATCTATATCGACCGTCAATTGGTGCATGAAGTCACCAGCCCACAGGCCTTCGAAGGTCTGAAGCTGGCGCAACGCAAGCCGTGGCGTACTGACTCGATGCTGGCCGTGCCGGATCACAATGTGCCGACCACCAACCGCGCGGCCGGTATCGCCGATCCGATCTCGCGCCTGCAAGTGGAAACGCTGGATGCGAACTGCGCCGAATACGGCATCGTCGAATTCAAGATGGGCGATATCCGTCAGGGCGTGGTGCACGTGATGGGGCCGGAGCAGGGGGCGACCTTGCCGGGCATGACCGTGGTGTGCGGCGATTCGCATACCAGTACCCACGGTGCGTTCGCCGCGCTGGCGCATGGCATCGGCACTTCCGAGGTCGAGCATGTGATGGCGACGCAGTGCCTGGTGGCAAAAAAATCCAAAGCCATGCTGGTCAAAGTGGAAGGTAAGCTGGGGCGCGGGGTGACGGCCAAGGATATCGCGCTGGCGGTGATCGGCAAGATTGGCACGGCTGGCGGTACCGGCTACGCCATCGAGTTCTCCGGTTCGGCCATTCGCGGTTTGAGCATGGAAGGTCGCATGACCTTGTGCAACATGGCCATCGAAGCCGGTGCGCGCGCCGGTATGGTGGCGGCGGACGACACGACCATCGAATATGTGAAAGGTCGTCCGTTCGCGCCGCATGGCGAGAATTGGGACAAGGCAGTTGCTTACTGGAAGACCTTGCACTCTGACGACGGCGCGAAGTTCGACGCGACGGTGGAACTGGATGCTGCGCAGATCAAGCCACAAGTGACTTGGGGAACGTCGCCGGAGATGGTGACGGATATCGAGGGCCGCGTGCCGGATCCAGCTTCCGCTCCCGATGCGGTCAAACGCGGCGACTGGGAACGCGCTTTGCAGTACATGGGCTTGCAGGCCAATACGCCAATCACCGAGATCAAGGTGGACAAGGTGTTCATCGGTTCCTGCACCAATGCCCGCATCGAAGATATGCGCGAAGCGGCTGCGGTAGCCAAAGGCAAAAAGGTTGCGGCCAACGTCAAGCTGGCGATGGTGGTGCCGGGTTCCGGCTTGGTGAAGGCACAGGCCGAACAGGAAGGTTTGGACAAGGTGTTCATCGAAGCTGGTTTCGAATGGCGCGATCCGGGTTGCTCGATGTGTTTGGCGATGAATGATGATCGTTTGGAATCCGGCGAACGTTGCGCTTCGACATCGAACCGCAACTTTGAAGGGCGTCAGGGGCAGGGCAGTCGTACGCATTTGGTTAGTCCTGCAATGGCTGCAGCCGCGGCTATCGCAGGTCATTTTGTAGACGTTAGCAAATCGTGAAAGGGATGGGCATGAAGAAATTTGTTTTGGGTGTTGTCGTTCTCGTGGCGCTGGCCGGATGCAATACGTTCAAAGGTTTGGGTGAAGATATTCAAAAGGGTGGGCAGGCGATCGAAAAGGCTGCCTCTAAATAATTATGCGCAAATTTAACTTGCTTGATGGCTTGGTCGTGCCCTTGGATCGCGCCAATGTGGATACGGATGCCATCATTCCGAAGCAGTTCCTGAAGTCGATCAAGCGTTCCGGCTTCGGCCCCAACGCGTTCGACGAATGGCGCTATCTCGACCACGGTGAGCCGGGTATGGATAACAGCAAGCGCCAGATAAATCCGGACTTCGTGCTGAACCAGGCGCGCTATCAGGGCGCGCAGGTTTTGCTGGCACGGGAAAACTTCGGCTGTGGTTCCTCGCGTGAGCATGCGCCGTGGGCTTTGGAGGACTATGGTTTCCAAGTCATCATCGCGCCAAGCTTTGCGGATATTTTCTTTAATAACTGCTTCAAGAATGGTCTGTTACCGATTAAGCTGGATGCCTCCGTCGTGGACGATCTGTTCAAAGCAGTCGCAACCAACGAAGGCTACAAGCTGAAGGTCGATCTTGAACGTCAGATCATTACGACGCCCGACGGCAAGGAGATCGCCTTCGAGGTGGATGCATTCCGCAAGCATTGTTTGCTGAATGGCCTGGATGACATCGGTCTGACCCTGCAGCACGTGGATGACATTAAAGCTTTCGAAGTGAAGCATCGCGCAGCGCAACCTTGGCTGTACGCATAATATTTTCGATTGGATGAGAGCATGAAGATCGCAGTATTGCCGGGTGACGGCATCGGTCCAGAGATCGTGGCGCAAGCCGTGAAGGTGTTGAACGCGCTGAACATCGGCCTGCAAATGGAAGAAGCGCCCATAGGCGGTGCCGGTTATGAAGCCGCAGGCGATCCGCTGCCGGATGCGACCTTGGCGCTGGCCAAGGCTTCCGATGCGGTGCTGCTGGGCGCTGTCGGCGACTGGAAGTATGACAAGCTGGAACGTCATCTGCGTCCCGAGCGCGGTCTGCTGCGCATCCGCAAGGAACTGAACCTGTTCGCCAATCTGCGTCCGGCGTTGCTCTATCCCGAGCTGGCTTCCGCTTCCACATTGAAGCCGGAGGTGGTGTCCGGGCTGGACATCATGATCGTGCGCGAACTGACCGGCGACATCTACTTTGGCCAGCCGCGCGGCATCTCCACGCTGGAGAACGGAGAGCGCGAAGGCATCAACACCATGCGCTACAACGAAACCGAGATCAAACGCATCGGTCGTGTCGCGTTCGACATTGCCATGAAGCGCAACAAGAAAGTGTGCTCCGTGGATAAGGCCAACGTGCTGGAGACAACAGAGTTGTGGCGTCAGGTGATGATCGAACTGTCCAAGGAATACCCTGATGTCGAGTTGTCCCATATGTATGTGGATAACGCCGCGATGCAACTCATTCGCGCACCCAAACAGTTCGACGTGATGGTCACCGGTAATATCTTCGGTGACATCCTGTCCGATGAGGCATCGATGTTGACTGGTTCCATCGGTATGTTGCCGTCCGCCTCGCTGGATGCCAACAACAAGGGTATGTACGAACCGAGCCACGGTTCCGCGCCGGACATCGCGGGTCAGGATATCGCCAATCCCCTGGCGACCATATTGTCTGCTGCAATGATGCTACGCTACACCTTCAATGACGAAGCGAATGCGCTGCGTATCGAAGATGCAGTGAAGAAAGCATTGTCACAAGGATATCGAACCGCTGATATTTACACCGAGGGTAGTAACAAGGTGGGTTGTGCAGCGATGGGCGACGCAGTGGTTGCGGCGCTTTAATTCAGAAGCAAGGAAGAATCATGAAAGTAGGCTTGATCGGTTGGCGCGGTATGGTTGGTTCAGTGCTCATGCAGCGTATGCGTGAGGAGAAGGACTTTGACCTGATCGATGCAGTGTTTTTCACCACCTCCAATGTGGGCGGTGAAGCGCCTGCTGAAGGTCGCGGCGTGGCTTTGAAGGATGCCATGGATATCAACGAGCTGAAGGCGATGGATGCCATCATCTCTTGCCAGGGCGGTGATTACACGACTGAGATATTCCCGAAATTGCGCGCGGCTGGCTGGAATGGTTACTGGATCGACGCGGCCTCGACTTTGCGCATGGAAGACAATGCGGTGATCATTCTTGATCCGGTCAATCGCAATGTGATCGATGCCGCACTGGAAAAAGGCATCAAGAATTACATCGGTGGCAACTGTACCAACAGCATACTGCTGATGGGTTTGGGCGGTTTGTTCAATGCTGGTTTGGTGGAATGGGTTTCTTCTATGACCTATCAGGCCGCTTCTGGCGCCGGTGCGCAGAACATGCGCGAACTGTTGAGCCAGATGGGGGTTGCGCATGCTTCCGTCGCCGGCATGCTGGCTGACCCCAAGTCTCCCATTCTGGAGATCGATCGCGTGCTGACAGAGACCATGCGCTCCGATGAAATGCCGGTAGCGAATTTCGGGGTGCCACTGGCAGGCAGCTTGATCCCGTGGATCGACAAGCAGCTCGATAATGGTCAATCCAAAGAAGAATGGAAAGGCAAAGCCGAGGTGAACAAGATATTGGGTACGACAGACGTCATTCCTGTGGATGGTCTGTGCGTGCGTATCGGTGCGATGCGTAGCCATAGTCTGGCGCTGACGATTAAACTGAAGAAAGATGTCTCTTTGGAAGATATCGAGGCATTGATCAAGGGAGGTAATCCTTGGGTCAAGTTCGTGCCGAACCAGCGCGAAATGTCTATGCAAGAGTTGACGCCGGCTGCGGTGACTGGAAAGTTGGATATCGCAGTTGGCCGTGTGCGTAAGATGGAGTTGGGACCACAGTATGTGAGTGCCTTTGTTTGCGGTGATCAATTGCTGTGGGGGGCGGCTGAGCCGCTGCGTCGTATGTTGCGAATTTTGTTGGGCTAGGGGCAAAAATCCGGTTGATTACCGCTGGTTAGTGCCTGAACCTAGAGGGTGGGTGAGCTTGCATCACTAACCCTCTGATGTTAGTCTGAATATCGTCAGGGAAAGAATGAGGGTGGCAGTGTGCTGAAAACAATTCTAAAAACGTCGGGCTATCTTGCCTGCTTGCTGGTATCCGGTATCGCGAGTGCGACGGGTCTTGGTGGTATCTCAGTCAGTTCCAATCTGGGGCAGCCTCTGAAAGCGGAGATCGAACTGGTCGCGGTGGCCAAGGCGGACAGAAACAGCATAGTCGCCAAGCTGGCATCCGCAGAGGCATTCAAAGCCGCCGGCATCGACTATCCCTACACGCTTCCCAAACTCAAGTTCGCAATAACCAATCGCGATAGTGCGCAGCCACGTGTGCAAATCACTTCTCTCCAGCCTGTAAACGAGCCTTTTGTCACGCTGCTGGTCGAGGTCGCTTGGCCGTCCGGCAGGCTGATGCGCGAATACACCTTCCTGCTTGATCCGGTCGGTTTTATTGTTGAGCCGCAAGCTGAAACGGTTACACCTATAGCACCTGTGGTTACGACACCTCCGGTGCTGAACGAGCCGCTGCCCGTGCCTGATGTAATGCCGGAGGCAGCCGTTGCGCCAGCGGCTCCTGAAGTGTCTCCAGATATGGCGTCGGAGCCAGCTGTTGCGGAAGAACCTCCAGCCCCTGAAGCTGCAGCGACAGAAGAGATCGCATCGATGCCTTCAGAGCCCGTCGCGCAAGAGGCTCCCGTCGTCGTGGAAGATGCCTTGAGCAAGGAGGAGGCCATCCCCGTTTCCGAGAATGTCGACATCAAAGTTGTTCGTGGCGATTCGCTGAGCAAGATCGCACTTAAGGTCAAGCCGGCTGATGTCAGTCTCGAGCGTATGTTGGTGGCCATGTATCGTGCCAACAGCAATGCCTTTATGGGCAAGAACATGAACCGTTTGAAAGCGGGCAAGATCATTCGCATACCTGATGCCGCTGAGATCGAGGCGGTTGAACAAGCTGAAGCAGTGAAGGTCTACCGGGCACAAGTGGAAGATTGGAACGCCTATCGTCAACAACTTGCCGCTGTCCGCGCTGAAGCGCGTGAGCAAACTGCGCAACAGGGGACTTCGGGTAAAGTAACTGCCGCCGTAACCGAAAATGCTGCCGGCAAAGAGGCCCCTAAGGAAGTGTTGAAGCTTTCCAAGGGCGAAGCGCCGGGGGATGGAGTGGCTGGCGGTTCGGCGAGCAGCAAAGAAGAAGAGTCTGTAGCCAAAGCCAAGGCGTTAAAGGAAGCACAAGATCGCACGGCTCTACTGGAAAAGAACGTCAAGGATCTGGAGAGACTCGCGGAACTTAAAAAGCAGCAGGCCGAAGCCGCACAAAAATCTGCGCCAGCTCCGGATGCTGATGTAGCAACTGCTTCTATCGGAGCGAGTGCGCCAGCACCAGCCAAGCCTGTCGCCAAGCCTGCTGTTCCCGCGCCAGTCGAGGTCCCGCAAGCGGAAGTTTCACTGGTCGATAGTCTGCTGGAAGATCCAGTATTGCTGGGTGGCGGTGTCGCTGGTCTGCTCGCATTGTTGGGAGCGGGGTTCTGGTTGTCGCGTCGACGTGGCAAGCCTGCTCCTGATAAAACTGTTGCTGCCATTGCTTCCGAAAATGGAGATATCGGCAGCTCAACAGGCCGTATTGCTGAACCTGTGATGCCGTCTCCTGATACAGGTGATTTTACCCAGCAAGCAGATGATACGAATGAAGAGCGATCCTCCGATGAAGTTGATCCGATCGCCGAAGCTGATCTGTTCCTTACTTTCGGACGTGACGTGCAAGCCGAAGAAGTATTGAAAGAGGCGCTGAACTCCAGACCGGGTGATGTGCAGATCATGCTCAAGCTGCTGTCGATCTATTCGACGCGCAAGGACGCGAATGCATTCATGACCTATGCACGCCAGATCAAGGATGGTGGTGACGAGGCTGCATGGCTGCAGGCGGCTGCAATGGGCCGTGAACTTGAGCCGAGCAATCCGTTCTACGGTGGTGAAGGGGTGGCAGAGGCAGCCTCACCTGAAGTCGAAGAGGCGGCAGTGGAGCCAGCGGTTGATTTCGACCTTGGTTTCGGTACTTCTTCTCCGGATGGCGAAGAGTCGAGTCCGCTTGACACCATGAAGATGGATACAAGCGAGATTGAGAAAACGGAAGAGAAAGACCCGGCTGAGGATTTCCTGGGTACTGTGGTGATGCAGCCGCAGGCAGCATCCAGTGAGACTACGACCATCCTTTCCGCGGAAGATATGCAGGCTGTAAGTGAAGGTTCGATGGACTTTGATATCACCGGAGCGCAGCAGGAAAGTGATGCGGAAAGCGAAGCAAATGCGCCAAAAGAAGTGTCCAGCACCGAACCCGAAGCATCCGACGACTTGATCTTCGATGTCACCTCAACGCATTCCGGTGTTCCAAGCCAAACAGCCGTGGAAGAAACGGGCGCAACTGAAGAAGCAGCGGCTTCGGATGACCTGGTGTTCGATGTGACTGCTACGCATCCTGGCTTCCAGTCTCCGGTTGAATCTGCGAATGTTGCCGAACCTCAAGCATCTGAGGGATTGGATGATCTGATGTTCGATGTGACTTCGAGCCATGCGGAAGAATCTGAAGCCGCCCCTGCGGCAGCAGAAGCTGCGGCTCCTGCTGTCGATGATGGTCTGGCCTTTACACTGGATATTCCGGATGAAGCGCAATCTGAGGAAGAGAAGCCTTCGGCGCCATTGGATATCGGGCTGGGGGATATCAGTTTGAATCTGGATACTCTGGGTGGCAGCGAAGAGCCCAGTCCGGCTTCGGAGATGAAGGATGAGCGGTGGCAGGAAGTCGCTACCAAGCTTGACCTTGCCAAAGCCTATCAAGAGATGGGTGATGGGGCCGGTGCGAAAGAGATACTCGAGGAAGTGATGCGTGACGGTGATGAAGAGCAACGTGCCAGCGCGCAAAGTATTCTTGATCAACTCTAAGCACATTGCATGAATGCGACGGCAGCCATTACGGCTGCCGTTTTTATTTTACGAATGGATAGGCAGATGCCCCATCCCGCGACACAGATACTTATCTGGATAGCTCTGGCTATCTCGGCACAGGCCTTGTCCTCACCGGGCTTGCTTGTGATGACTGTCGTGCTGTTCACCACGGCTGCGAAACTTAATTCTCGGCAACTCTTCAGTTTGATTCGTCGTACGCGCTGGATACTGCTTTCCCTGCTGTTGATCTATGCGTACACCACGCCGGGCGTCGCGCTGCTCTCAGGATTGGGGCGTTACTCGCCGACGCTGGAAGGACTGTCGGATGGATTCATGCAACTGGGGCGTTTATTGTCGATGCTTTCCGGATTGGCGATCCTGCTTTCGTTGCTGTCGGAGTCGCAATTCATCAGCGGCATCCATGCACTGGCCTACCCGTTGAACTGGTTCGGCGGTTCGCGCGAACGCGTTGCGGTGCGGCTGGCTTTGACGCTGCAATATGCTGAGCCCAGCATGCGCGATACTGCGGCTGACTGGCGGCAGACCATTAAAGATGCGCTGGTGCCGCAACGCGAATCCGGGCATCCAGTGCTACTGGACAGGATCTCGCTGAAGCTGATTGACGGAATTTGTTTGCTGCTGTGCGCAGCGATACTTTACGGGGTCTGGAGATGAGGATCGCTCTCGGAGTGGAATACGACGGCAGCCGTTACCATGGCTGGCAGAGTCAGCCAGATATGGCGAATGTACAGGATGCCTTGCAGGATGCGCTGTCGGCGATTGCCTGCGAACGGATAAGCATCATCGCGGCTGGCCGAACCGATACCGGAGTGCACGCCTTGGAGCAGGTGGTGCATTTTGATACTTCAACAGTTCGTCAACTCACTGCCTGGGTGCGCGGCTGCAATGCGCTGTTGCCAACGGGGATCGCTGTATTGTGGGCGCATGAGGTGAGTGATGAGTTCCATGCAAGATTCTCCGCTTGGTCGCGCAGCTACCAATATGTATTGTTCAATCGCCCTACACGGCTGGCTGTGCACGCGGGCAAGGCAGGGTGGTTCCATGCACCGCTGGATGTGGCTGCAATGCGTGAAGCAGCGCAATATCTGCTGGGCGAGCATGATTTCAGTGCCTTCCGTGCCTCGCAGTGTCAGGCCAAATCTCCTGTCAAGACGCTGGCTAAGTTGGAAATTCTCCAGCAGGGTGAAACGATCATTTTCAACCTGACTGCAAATGCTTTTCTGCACCACATGGTGCGCAACATCGTCGGCTGTCTGGTGTATGTAGGTAAAGGCAAATATCCGCCAGTGTGGATTAAAGAGATTCTGGAATCCCGCCAGCGCAAGCTGGCCGCACCGACCTTCGCACCGGACGGCCTTTATCTGCGTCATATCGGCTACGATGCAAAGTGGGAGCTGCCGCAAGGTACAATGTCGCTCTCGGAAAATAATTGATCACCGATGACTCGAATCAAAATATGCGGCATCACACGTGAACAAGACCTGCAAGCCGCGGTAGTAGCCGGGGCGGATGCGCTTGGTTTCGTGTTCTATGCCAAAAGTCCGCGCAATATCGATTTGCCGCAAGCTGTGCAGCTGCTAGCAGCATTGCCCCCCTTCGTAACCAGTGTCGGACTGTTCGTTGATCCCGCCGCAGAAACAGTGCGCGAAGTGCTGGCGCAAGTCCCTCTTGATGTATTGCAGTTCCACGGCGACGAAACACCGGAATTCTGTCGCCAGTTCGGTCGTCCTTATCTGAAAGCGATACGCGTCAAGCCGGGAGTGGATTTGGTAGAATGCGCGGCCCGTTACGCGGACGCCCAAGCATTGCTGTTGGATGCCTATGTTGAGGGCGTGCAGGGCGGCACCGGCGAGTCGTTCGACTGGGCGTTGATCCCGCAAGATTTGTCGTTACCGGTGATCCTGTCCGGCGGCTTGCATCCCGGTAATGTGGCCGGGGCAGTGCGTGCAGTCAGGCCGTACGCGGTTGACGTATCGAGCGGCGTAGAGGCATCAAAAGGAATCAAAGATGCAGCGAAGATCGCTGCATTCATCAAAGAGGTTAAGAACGTTGACTTACAGTTATCCTGACCAGCAAGGTCACTTCGGCCAGTTTGGCGGCATCTACATGGCGGAAACGCTGATTCCCGCAGTCGAAGAATTGCGCCAGCAATATCTGCGCTTCCGCGAGGATCCAGAATTCAAGGCTGAATTCGAATACGAGCTCAAGCACTACGTCGGCCGTCCCAGCCCCATCTATCACGCCAAGCGTCTTTCCGACAATCTGGGTGGCGCACAGATCTATCTGAAGCGTGAAGATCTGAATCACACTGGCGCTCACAAGATCAACAACGCCATCGGACAGGCGCTGCTGGCCAAACGCATGGGCAAGAAGCGCGTCATCGCCGAGACCGGCGCAGGTATGCACGGTGTGGCAACGGCCACGGTAGCGGCACGCTTCGGCATGGAGTGCATTGTGTACATGGGCGCGGAAGACATCCAGCGCCAGGCACCGAACGTGTTTCGCATGAAATTGTTGGGCGCGACGGTCGTGCCCGTGGAAAGCGGTTCCAGAACACTCAAGGATGCCTGCAATGAAGCCATCCGTGATTGGGTCACCAATGTCGAATCCACCTTCTATATCTTTGGTACAGCGGCAGGTCCGCATCCTTACCCGATGATGGTGCGCGATTTCCAGTGTGTGATCGGCAACGAAGCCAAGGTGCAGATGCCGGAGATGATCGGGCGTCAGCCGGATGCGGTGATCGCCTGTGTGGGTGGCGGTTCCAATGCCATCGGTTTGTTCCATCCCTATATCGATGTGCCGGATGTGCAGATCATCGGTGTGGAGGCGGGCGGTCATGGCATCGCCAGCGGACAGCATGCCGCACCGCTCACCGCCAACAGCAAGGTCGGTGTGTTGCACGGCAACAAGGTTTATCTGGTCCAGGACGAGAACGGGCAGATCATCGAGACCCATTCCATCTCGGCCGGACTGGATTATCCCGGCGTCGGCCCCGAGCATTGTCTGCTCAAAGACATCGGTCGCGCACAGTACGTGGCGATCAACGACGACGAAGCTATCGCCGCCTTTGATGCCTTGTGCAAATTCGAAGGCATCATCCCCGCGCTCGAATCCAGCCATGCGCTGGCGCATGCAATCAAGATCGCACCGACCATGGGCAAGGACAAAGTCCTGCTGGTGAACCTTTCGGGCCGCGGCGACAAGGACATGAACACCGTGGCGAAATTGAAGGGCATCACGCTATGAGCCGCCTCGACACCACTTTCGACAAACTCAAACAGCAACAGCGTAAAGCGCTCATCCCGTTCATTACCGCGGGTGACCCTGCGCAGGCACTCACCGTGCCCTTGATGCACGGTTTGGTGGCAGCCGGGGCGGATGTGCTCGAACTGGGCGTGCCGTTCTCCGATCCGATGGCAGACGGTCCGACCATTCAGCGCGCTTCCGAGCGTGCGCTCAAGAACGGCATGTCGCTGCGCGGTGTGCTGGACATGGTGGCCGAGTTCCGCAAACAGGATGCGGCCACGCCGGTGGTGCTGATGGGATACGGCAATCCCATCGAAGCCATGGGCTGGGAAACGTTCGCCAAGCGTTGCGCCGAAGTGGGCGTGGATGGTGCATTGACCGTGGACTTCCCGCCCGAAGAAAGCCATGAAGCGTTCGAACATCTGCAAGCGCATGGCATCGCGCCTATCTTCCTGCTGGCACCGACCACCAACGAGGCGCGTATCGAACAGGTCGCCAAACTGGCGCGCGGCTATGTGTACTATGTTTCGTTGAAAGGCGTGACCGGCGCGGGCAATCTGGACTTGACTGCCATCGCCGAGAAACTGCCGAAACTGCGCAAGCACATCAAGCTGCCTATCGGCGTCGGCTTCGGCATCCGTGATGCGGCGACTGCCAGTGCGGTCGCGAAGTTGTGTGATGGTGTGGTGGTGGGCAGCCGCATCGTGCAGGAAGTCGAAGATTCGAATGAACAGAATGTGGTCGCCAACGTCGGACGTTTGGTGCAAGAATTGCGCGTAGCGATAGATAACGAGAAGGAGTAAATCATGGGATGGTTCCAAAAGCTGTTGCCGCCGAAGATCAAGCGCCGCGAAGGCGAAGATGGCAAAAAG